>JBBIOZ010000037.1:0-16066 GCA_037443105.1 Methanocellales archaeon | reverse complement strand
CAAAATAAATGCAGACCTCGCAATTGTAGGTGGAAGTATTGTTGATGTATGGAGCGGGGAAATTAGAAAAGCTCATGTTGCAATTAAGCATAGATGGATCGCAAGAGTTGGCGATGTCAGCGATATCATTGGAGAAGGCACAGCTGTTATTGAAGCCGATGGAAAATTCATAGCCCCTGGATTGATCGATGCTCATATTCATATTGAGAGTTCGATGGTAACGCTTGCAAGTTTCGCTGAAGTGGCAATTTGCAAGGGCACAGTTGGAGTGGTCGTTGATCCCCATGAGATTGCAAATGTCTTTGGAATTCGCGGTATCAAAGCAATGATAGCTGAGTCAAAGCGAGTGCCACTTAGAGTTTACTTCACAGCCCCAAGCTGCGTGCCGGCAACTTTAGATTTTGAAACCTCTGGTGCTATACTCGATGTAAATGCAATTTCCAAGCTGCTGAAAGCTCGAGAGTGCTATGGTTTAGCTGAAGTGATGAACTTCCCAGGCGTTGTGAATAAAGATGAAGATGCAATTGCTAAGATCGCTGCAGCTGAGAAGCTTGGAAAGCCGGTGGAGGGGCATGCTCCTTTGCTTAGCGGTAAAGCTCTAGCTGCATACCGCGCCTCGGGTGTGCTTTCAGATCACGAGACCACTTCAGCCGATGAAGCTATTGAGAAACTGCGCAGCGGCATGACTCTTCACATCCGAGAGGGATCAGCTGCTAAGAATCTATCATCTATTTTGCCAGCATTGCTAGCTCAAGGTATTTCTCTGGAGAACTGCACTTTTTGCTGCGATGACCGCGACCCTGAGGACTTGCTCTTGGAGGGCCACGTAAACTATGTGCTTAAGAAAGCAGTTGCCCTAGGTTTAAATCCTATTCAAGCTGTTAAAATTGCAACGCTTAATGTTTGCAGATATCTTGGGTTCAGAGATCGCGGGATCATTGCTCCAGGTGCTCTAGCTGACATTGCAATTTTTGAGGACCTAGTGGAATTTGAAGCGAAGCAAGTGATAATTGATGGAAAAATAGTGAGTTCGGACGGCAAAATCGCGGTTAAAATTCCTAGGTATAGATACCCAAAGGCTATGAAGAAATCCATATATATTAAAAAACTCAATCACGAGGATTTGATTTTCACTGGTATTGATTCAAAAGAGGTTAAGGTAAGGGTTATCAAGCTAATTCCCAATCAAATATTAACCAGTTCCACTGAGGCAGTTTTAAAGGTGGAGGATGGAAAGATCTGCTGCGATATTGAAAGGGATGTGCTGTATATCGCTGTGATTGAGCGGCACGGTAAAAGCGGAGGTATAGGGAGGGGCTTTGTCTCAGGTTTTGGGCTTAAGCATGGTGCTATTGCAAGCAGCGTTAGCCACGACTCCCATAATCTCATTGTGGTTGGAGCAAGCAGCGAGGATATGCTGGCAGCTGTGAATGCGCTTAAAATAACCGGGGGTGGATTGATTGCTGTTAGAAATAAAGTTATACTTGCGCAATGCAAGCTGGAGATCGCTGGAGTTATGACTCAGCGCGCTCTTGAGGAAGTTAGCATTGATCTGAGAGAACTTCACGCTCGAGTGAGAGAACTCGGCTGCTCCCTTGAGTCTCCTTTTTTAACTCTTTCCTTCCTAGCACTGCCGGTTATCCCTGAGCTGAAGCTCACCGACCTTGGGCTGGTTGATGTGAATGAGTTCAGATTCACTGAAGTAATAATGGAAAGATTTTAAGCAAAATTTATTGCTTAAAACCTCCATGTTTAGCTAGATGGAGAAGGTCTGGGATATTAAAACTCATTCAAACTGCTGCCCGGTTTCAATCAAAGATATCTTTCAAGCGCGTGAGTATATAATCTCAGGAGATTACCGCAGAAGGGAATATGAGGGGATAGCGGTTGAAGAATTATGCAAGATAGATTTAATCGAAAAACCCAGCGAGAGGGATAGATTAAATCCAAATAACTATCACTTCAAAGGCTGGCGCGTGGAGATTCTCTGCTGCGGCTTTGATAGGAAAAAAGTCATTGATTTCCTCATAGTGGAACAAGACGAAGAAGTTAAAATGGTGCCAAGTAAGTAGTTTTTATCTGATGGCTGGAGATCTCAAAGTGGGATTTAGATGGAGCAGTAAGAATAGATATAGTATTGCAGTGCTCTCAGCCATAGTGGATTTTGAGATAGTTAAAAATCCAGAGGAGTTCAATGGCGATGTATTGCTATATTCATTTGCCACTACCCAGGCAGCACAGGTTTATAGCGAGATTAAAAGCAAGATTGAAGATAAGAAGTGCATATTGATAGCAGGCGGCCCTCATCCAACCGCTAGACCGGCTGAAGTTCTAGAGGCTGGGTTTGATTATGTTGTTATGGGCGAGGGTGAGGAAACTCTGCCGGAGTTATTACGCGCAATTCAAACTGGAAATATCCACGAGGTAAGGGGAATTGCATTCAAAGATAAAAGCAAGGTCGTGGTTGCTGAGCCTAGAGAGCCAGTTGATCTGAATAGGTATCCTCCCTTTTCCGAGAAAGTCCTAGGTCCGATTGAGATCTCAAGAGGCTGTCCCTACGCATGCAAGTTCTGCCAGACTCCAAGGATATTTGGCACGAAGATGCGCCATCGCAGCGCTGAGGTGGTGGCTAGATATGCTAAGTATTATAGAGATATTAGATTCATAACTCCAAATGCCTTCGCCTACGGTTCAAATGGATTTAAGGTGGAGCTGGGGAAAATTGAAGCGCTGCTTGAGCTATTGAAGAAAGATGGGAAGAGGATATACTTCGGTACCTTTCCATCTGAGGTGAGGCCTGAGTTTGTAACTCAAGAAATCCTTGAGCTTGTGAAGCAATACTGCGTGAATAGCTCGCTGCATATCGGAGGGCAGTCTGGAAGCGAGAGAATACTGGAGGAGGTTGATAGAGGTCATGGTGTGGAGGATATTATAAGCGCAGTTGAACTTTGCTTGAAATTTGATATAACCCCTGTTGTCGATCTACTATTTGGCCTGCCGGCTGAGAGCACTTCTGATCAATTTGCAACTTTAAATCTAGCGAGGTGGGTATGTTCCAGAGGGGGCTTGATACGCGTGCATTATTTCAAGCCGCTGCCTGGTACTCCTTACGAGGATCAAAAGCCAGCTCCGCTTGCTAAAGATGTGCGAAGAGAAATAGGCAGACTCGCATTAGCTGGTAAAACAAGAGGTGGAATCAATTATTAATTAAATCATATCAAGCCGAGGGTGAGCAGTATTCCGAGTGCTATTAAAACAATGCCTATGATCAATCTAAGCATAGCTCTTCTCTCTCTTCTGAATCTATCCACCTTCTCCGGGCTTAATCCAAGTGCCATTGCACATCCCAAGATTATAACTGGAAGTATAACCCCGAGGTTGTAAATTGCGAGGTAAAATAGCCCGAGGGCGCGTTCTCTAATTATTAATTCCAGTATAGCGAAGTAGATCGCGCCAACGCAAGGTGTTTTGATGAGAGAGAAAAGCACGCCTAGTAAAAAAGCGTGTGGATAACTCGCTTTCTCCCCAACTTTCGCTGCTAGTTCTACTATTTGCTTTGGAGTTGTGAATGAGGATTTCTCTTTCCTTGAAATAAAATAGCTATCATAGATATGCCAGAGCCCGAGGAGAAATACTATTAAAATCAGCAATAGCTTGATTATTTCCATGAAGATTGCGCTGGCTGTGATCGCTCGAAAAAACCCAAGCCCAATTAATAAATATACTGCGTAGATACCTGTGGAGAAGGCAAATGTGGTGAGAATTGCCTTCACCCTCTCGTTAGTGGTGAGTAGAGTTGAAACGATGAATACTAAAATAGCTAGCAAGCAGGGGTTGAAGCCAGCGATCAAGCCAGCGGTGAATATAAAAGCAGGGGAGAGAGAGTTAGCTGTGGAAATTGAGAGTATCATTTATTTTTCCCCTCATTTCCTTAGTTAATAAGGGGGAGAGCAGTTTGTTGCTTTTGAAAAAGCTTCTATCGTTCTCTCCCCTGCATATCTCGTGCCATTTATCATTATCGTTGGATATGCCCTTATATCTGCTTTTGCACATTCCTCTTTCTCCACTGTGCACTCCACATATATGGGTTTAACCATTTCATATCCACCCAGCATTTCCACAAGCTGCTTGCAATATGTGCACCAAGCAGCGCCGTAGATTTTGAAGCCTGATCGATTTAAACAAGCTATGAATTGCTCCAGCTTCTCAGCCTTTATCTCTGGAGTTGGAGTGACAATCGGTTGAGAGATATTTAAAGGCGATGTTAGAAATAGATATCTGCCTTCTCTGGTTATGTAAACTGGAATTAGCTGTCCTTGATACTCTGTCACCACTTTATACACGCTGCCTGCTTCTTCAACTGAAACTGCAGCTGCCTTCGTACCGGGCTGAACAAGATTTTCATTTATATAATTCATTGCTTTATCCCTAGCTTCCTCTGGGGTTAGCTCTTTTTCTTTTACCACTGGCTCTTTTTCTTTTACCATATAAGTGGAAAGCAAAACTGCGGTTAATATCAATGCTAAAACAGCTGTGGAAAACATCCATGGATTCTTTTGAACCATGCTTGAATTAGAAGCGAGTGAGAGGATATATATTTATCCATCAAATTTTTTAATATCCATCAATTTTTTAAGCAATGAAAATTGCTATTGCTCAAATGGGACCTGTTTATTTAAATGCAGAGGCAACGCTGCTTAAGCAGCGAGGTTTGATCGAGGAAGCCTCGAAAAATGGAGCTAGTTTGATTATATTTCCGGAGTGCATTAATCCACTGTACCCTGTTGAGCCGCGGAGTGAGCGAGAATTTTCAAGATTCTGGAGACTTCTAGTTAAAGAGGCTATTTCAATGGATGGCAAAATTATGCAGATGCTGCGTGAGTTAGCTAGATTTTTCAATTGCAATTATCCTTGGATTTGTTGAGATCAGCGGCAGCAAGCTGTATAATTCAGCGGCTGTTATAGACTCAAACGGCGTGGTCGCTGGGGTTCACAGGAAAACCTCGCTTACCGCGCATGAGCAGTTTTTATGCTGCCCGGTGACTTTAAAGCTGGAGTTTTTCAAACCTCTCTCGCGAGAATTGGCATTGCTATGTGCTATGAGCATTTTGAATGGTTTGCTCCAAATTATCTTGATTTACTCTCTGAAGAGGAATTACACTGCGCACTCTGGGTTTCACCAAGCTGGCTTGAATCAGCTATAGAGTATACTGCTAAATATGTAGCGCTTCGGAATAATACTTGGGTTGCGGTAGCGTGTCAAGTTGATCCCGTTGATAAGGAGGAGCAGGAAGATAGACTTGATTTCAACATAGGCTATTCCTTGGCAGGTGGGAGTGGCGTGGTAAATCCAGATGGGGAATATATAGCTGGCCCTGTTTTAAATGAAGAAGCAGTAATTTATGCTGAAATTGAACTTAATTTTAAATCCAAATTACTCGCTATCGAGGGAAAGCGTAGATTGAAGCTGCTGAGCGAACTGTTAAATTTTAAATCTTAAAATTCATCAAGGGTGCGCTGGCCCTCGATATGCAGTTCAAACTGCCAGTTAAATTCTCTATATTCCAGTTCTTTTTCCCGCAGCAGGGTTTTAATCATCTCAGGTATCTTAGGGGCAACCAATATTCCTCTGATTTTTGCATTTTTATTGTGCTTCTTCAAATCCAGTATATAGGCGTGGAGCTGCTGCACTGCATTTATAGATGGCATACCTCGCTTTACCTCAATTATCACTGGTATACCATTTTTATCCACCCCATATAAGTCAATCTCCCCGCTTGCAGTTATTCTCTCTCTTTCAACTATGCGCAGGCCAATTTCAATGACACTTGGATCTCTAGCTATTTCCTCCACAAGCTGATTCTCCATCCCAGCTACTCTTATTCGCTGGGTATCTTTTAAAACGTGGCTGCTGATAAGCAGAATCTCCTTGAAGCTTATATGCATGTATTCAAGTGGATTTGAGCGCGTGGCTTTCAAAGTAAACATTTGTTCTTCAATTTCATATCTAACATTAGTTCCAGGGGGCATCCAGTTCACTGGTTCGCGTAGCACATCTTGATGTACAATCACAGTGCCGTCTCTCTTCACAAGTACCAAGCGCTCTCCATAGTCTAAGGTAGACCTTGCTCGCCCACTATATTCAACCTTACATCTCCCAATTATCACAAGCATTGCACGCGAGCTAGATTTTGCAACTGCTAGGGCTTCCTCAGGCGCTGGATTTGAAATGATTTTAGCTGGCATCAAAAGCTGAATTGCTGCGAGTAAAAAATAGTTTTCGTCCAGTGATAGGAAAGGTTCTATCTAAAAGGTGTGGTAATTCTTGGTCAAGATTGCATATAAACTAAATTATTCACGAGGCTATACAGCATTCCATAAGAGCCAGCATGGTGATGGCTTGATGTAAAAGTTGCAAGGATGGATTTCTTTCTATCTGGCATGTAAAACGTAAAACCTGCCTCGCTCGACAATTTCCTCGAAAAATATTATGCGCATTGAACCCTCAGCTGGCAAGCTCGCCCGTAAAATGAGGGGCTCATTTCTTTTTCGGATAATTCATTTAAAGCAATATGTTGCTATTCCATCCAAGCAAAGCGGTGAGAGTTTTCCCTCTGTTTTCTCCTTGATGCAGAGAGTCTTGATATCGCATCTCGGGCAGAACTGCTTTTTTACCTCGCTCATGGTTAAATCAAGCATTCCCTTTGCTTGAAAAACTTCATAGAGCAGCTTTAAATACTTGCCCTCCGCAATCCTCGGCACTTTATATTTCGCTCCCTCGAGACCGCTCTTAATCGTATAGAGCTCGTATAGCCTCTTTGCTCCTTTTGTTGAATTGCAATTCTTACACATCCAGATGACATTCTTTTCATCCTCCGGTCCGCGAAGAGAGCGGGGAAACAAATGGTCGATTGTTAGCGAGGTTTTCTCTCCACAGAAAATGCATTCATCGCTTTTTTCCCTTTCCTTCAAATATTCCCTGATTTCATTCCAGAAAATCTCGCCCTGATGGAGCTTCTTAAATCTATCCATTATAAAGCGCCAGTTTTTCTTACCGACTCCAGCTGAATCAGCAATGATCTTGGCATACTGCCAGTAGATTAAATCACGCAGAGTTTTAACAGCAGGTGGAGGCATTAGTCCTTATATTGTTAACCAGTAAGATTAGATTTTTCCCTCTATAGTCGATTAAAATTCAGATTGGAATACTTTCACCTTGCTCTATGCCAAGCTCTTAATTGGAATCGCTAGCTATTATAATTTATAATGATAACTTCAAGGCGTGTTCAGCGAGCCCTAGGCAGTTTACTCTTGGAAAGTGGTTAGATTTGAATAGGAATATATACAATCACGAGAATAAAATTATTAACGCGGAGGATTCTCAGTTGAAAGTTTTCTTTAAAGAGGTAATTAATCTTCGTGGTGAGAGGGAAAGAGTTGTAGATAGAGTTGGGGATGGTTCAATTATAAAGCTATTTGACAAAACCCCTCCACCTAGGGAGAAGCATGATGTGGTTTGTCCTCATTTTCTTGAATTGAAATGGGCGAATGGCTGCTTTTTTAACTGCGCGTGGTGCTATCTCAATGGAACCTATAGATATCATCCTGATTGGAAGAATGGCAAGCCGAATATCAAAGACTTCAAGTTGGTTGAAACTCATTTAAGGGCTTTCTTTATTAATAGTGCTCGACCTGAGATTCTAAATGCTGGTGAGCTATCCGATTCACTGCTCGCGGAAGATGGAAGTACTCCTTTCTCGAAATTCATGTTTAATAAATACGATCCCGAGGGAAAGCATAGGTTGCTATTCTTGACCAAATCTGTCAATGTTAAAAATTTGCTTGAATTAAGGGAGACTAAAAGGATAGTTATGAGTTTCAGCTTGAATGCAGATGCAGTTGCCAAGAGATGGGAGAAAGCACCATCTATCGAGGCAAGAATCAAAGCTGCAAAGCAGGTCTATGAAGCTGGTTATACAACCAGAATTAGGATCGATCCAATGGTACCTGTGGAGGGGTGGAAAGCACACTATATAAAGCTCGTGGATAGGATATTTTCAAATCTCACTCCAGAGAGGATAACACTTGGTTCTCTAAGGGGACTATCTACAACCATTTGCTAATTCGAAGGATAAATCTTGGGTTATTTATCTCTCTGAGAAATTCAACTGGGGCAAGAAGATAGATTTCAAGACGAGGTTTGAGATGTATTCCACGATCATCAATTATCTTGAAGATGAATATGGTTATAATCGCGTTGCTCTATGCAAAGAAACACTAGAGATGTGGCAAAAGCTGGGACTTGACTATAGAGAGATCAAGTGCAATTGCACGCTATAATGATGCCAAAGTTGAGTTCACGAGAGTGGGTGCATAAATACAAACTTGCAGTTCAAAATAGCGAATTAATAGAACTCATCAATGTTGCAGATCTCCCATATGGCGAGGTTGGACCTTGGGCTTTTCTAAAGCTTGCTTTCTTATGGAGCTATGCCTATTATACCTATACCCCAATAATTGGAAGGAATTACATTAATATGTGCTATGTTGATTTATTCTCAGGAACTGGATTATCTTGCTTTCAAGATTGCAGTGGTAATCCACAATTCATGCTGGGTTCTCCTTTATTGATAGCAACCATCACTAGCAGCTATCCTTTTAAAAAGTGCTTCTTCTTCGAATCAGACTCAAAACTGGCGTCAGCTCTTGATAAAAGACTAGGGATATTGAAGAACAATGAAATGCTGACCTGCAAGGGCTACAAGATATTTAGTAATTGCAACAAGGATATCGACGAACTTTTGAATGAGCTAAGAGAGCTTCGTTCCGCCCATTTCTTATTATTAGTAGATCCATTTTCCACCGAGATTAATTGGAGCACAATGGAAAAATTGCTAGCTTTGAGCTACCCTTCTTTCGATATGATCTTCAATTTTCAGCCATTTGGAGTTAATAGAAAGAGCTACAGGCCTGAAACTATGCGTCAATTCTTCGGTGATTTAAACTATAATAAATATCACAAGGACACTGATGAGAGGACTTTGGATGCTTGGAAGGATTACTACATCCAGAAATTAAGGCAATATCCTGAGAAAGTTAAAACAATCAAGACAGTTAGAATCAGATCCGGCACTGGTGGCTTTTATTATGACCTTTATTATGACCTTATATATACCACTCGAAAAGCAGAGGAAGAGGCTCCTTGGGCTAGAGGTATCGAGCACCTTAAAAGAACCATTGAAAAATTAACAGGCTATGAGGTCTCAATCTTTCTCGACCCATCATTTCGCTCATTGGACGATTTTTTTAGCCTAATCTAAAGAGGTGTGATTAATTTCGCCTTGTAATATCAATTATTTTATAATGGTAATCGATAGCCTAGATGGTGCTTTCAATTTTAGACCTAGGTTCTTTCTTGAATTTTTATCTCTATACCATCAGAGACTTTAATTCCTTTGAATTCTTCTGGAGACATAATTGCTAATTGATCGAGAATTAGTTGACGGCACTCTATTGCGAGATCCAAACACATTGCAATTTCATCTTTGCTTATTGTTTCTGGTGTTAGATGGGGGAATATGAGTTTCAAGAGACCGGCAGTGGTCTTACTTAAGGCAGTTTGATTTCTAGTTGTCATTTTTCCAAAGTTTACACAAGCATTTACCAGTGTTTGATAATTTTTCCTCCGCAATCTTGTGAATATTTCAGCGAGGTAATCTGTTACAAAGCCATATCCCTTAGCATAGTTTTCTTCTCTTATCTGTGGAATCTCCCATCCGGGTAGAAATGCGTGTATTCTATCCAAAAAAGCCAGGTCTTGAAGTTCTTCAGGCAATACCTCAAAGAGATGAAGATAATGCGCTGCTGGCTTCTTCTTCTCTAGGTCGGTATTGATATTACCTGCTAGTACTATGCTCGCTTGAGCAGAAAATTCATAGCCTCCTCTGGTGAACTTGCCAGATTGCATATAGTCTTTTAAAACACTGATTGTTGCATCTGGATCAGTAAAGCTTGTATTAGCAATCTCATCAAAGAACACAACATCTTTCTGGCCCAATATACCAACTTTTCTAGTTGCTTGATTATAGAATAGTGTTGCAGGAGTGGTTTTGCCTCCTGAAATCACAAAGGATCTGCTGGATGTATTTCTATATGTATAGGTTTTGCCTGTATTTCTTGGTCCCAATTCAATCATATTATAGTTTGATTCAACAAATGGTACTAATCTCAAAAGCATTAGCATTTTTTCCCTATGGGTAAAATTGAATGGATTAAAACCTATGCTTTGGATGATGAGATCGATCCATTCCTGTGTTGTGAATAACTTTCTCTTCTCAATATAATTATCTAGGTCTAGTCTTGTTATTTGAAATGGGTTAAAATCAGTTATATAAAATGGATATATTCTACCTCTTATTTCGTAATTTGGGTCGTATTGAACCATCATCGTTCCCCAAGCACCGCCTGCAAGTAGAACTTCGCCATACTCTCTCAAAACTCTTTGACTGACTCTTACAAAGTTATCGCCAAGAGCTGGAACTTCTGCCCAATAGTGATCCCTACTTGCATCTAGGCGTACTTGAAGTTGGCCTAGTAGTATGTATTCTCCTGATTCTTTTATTCTACTTTTAATTAGCTCCTTTTTATCGCTCTCAACATAATGCTCGCTTAGGATGCGATCAATCTTTTGCTGTCCAATGATAGGGTTATCAGCTTGAACGTATTTTGCCACCAAATATTCCATTACATATCTTGGAAACTCTTTATATGCTTCATTCCACCTAGTCAGCGATTTGAGCACCACGCGATCGCTTAGATTCGCCACTATTTTTTCATCCAAATTTGTGATCATAACTTCATCTCGCTTATATATTATCAAATTTATCGAGAGCGGTAAGATCTAATTCTACTTTGTCCTTTCTTGGAATTACCTTAATTGGTATAATTCTTCCCTCCTTTCTGAGTCTTCCGCTCGCTTCTAAATATGTTAACTCGATCTCAGCACTTTTGGTTTTTAAAGTTGGTTTGAACTGGAATGATATACTTTCGACTTGCGTAGGCTTTACCATATTCTTAAATTCTTGTTTTTCTCCAGTATTTAGGTTGATTATTAAATTGAATTCACCTTCTTTATTGCCATTATTTTTTATTCCAATTATTACTTGACTCTCTCTATCCTCGATAGCTTCAATGATTTTAGGTGCCTCCAATTCGAATTCAATTATTGGAATTATCATTTTCTTTAGAACTACTCCTGGAACTACGGTTTCAGCAAAAGTAATACCACCGTGGGTGTATCGCTGGAATTTTCCTTTCTCTCTCCCGAACCATTTTCTACCCTTAGCAACTGTGTAGAACTCCCCCTTGCGATATTGGATTTTCACACCATCTCTATGCTCGATGTTTTCTAAGAATCTAAAATTAACAGGGTTTTTCTGCTCCCTACCTAGTTTCAAGGGATCTGCCTTCCAGTGTACTTTTATCTCATTTTTTTGATCGAGCTCGATAAATCCATGGTCGCTAGTTAGTACAATATAGTCATTCTCACTAACTCTGGCTTCGATGTCTGCAAGTATTCCTCGCTCTATTTTTCCCTTAATGGTTTCATTTAATTCCCAAAGTTCATCTCTAAAACTATGTATCCAGTCATCACTCAAGTTATATATCAATACATTGTAGGATTTCTCTTCCAATCTCTTTTGCCCTATATCAGTTTCTGCGGCAGGTATTATCTGCAACTTTTCTTCTGCATCCCCCTGTGTTAAACCAAATAGTCTTGCAGCTAGGATGTTATGATCTGAAGTTGGCCTGCCAGTAGTGTCTTGCCATTGTGAAGGTATATCACCAGCCATTATTGCCACTCTTGCGATATCTGTTATCGATGGGAGCACACAAAGATATAATCGTTCTTCTACAACTTCAAAATTGGATGCGAGAATTGGCTTAACAATTCTCTCCCAAGTATCTAATCTCATTCCATCAAAAATTAAGATCCATAGCTTTCTGGTTTCATATGGCCGTATATTTTTCGTTATAATCATTTCTCTTAAAATATTAGTACTCAGCCGTGGACTTGATATATAAGCTGGAAAATTGCTCTCAATAACATTTGCAAGATGTAAATCTGCTTGATCCAAATATCTACGTATGTCCTCCTGTAGTTTGTCAATTTTCTCTTTCCACAACTTCCTATAATCTTTTTCCATTATTGAAATACGCTTTTTTAGCTTGGCAAGCTCTATTTCCAATGCGTAAGCTCCACTTTCCTTATACCAATCCACTAGTCGAGCTAAATCTCTAGTTAATTCAATTGGCTTGCGTAGAGTGTCCACTATGAATGCTAGTTCTTGGAATAAATATAATAGTTCAATTGCCTTTGAGGAATATTGGGTTTGAAGTTTGCCTGTTAAAAGTTCGTGGGCTCTTAAATTTTTAGCCCAATATAACTCATCAATCAATAGTTCCTTTCCCTCCCCGATTAATCTCAAATATAACTCAGATAAAGCAAATATCATTAGAGGTGAGACTTCTTTTAATATGTAATTGGCAATTTCTGACTTAGACTTAACATCAAGGCAATCAACAATTCTCTTTACATCTTTACTGGCGATTTTTTCCTCAGCAATATTTGGAATTTTTAATCTCAGGGTTGAATCGCTTTCGATCATCTCCAAAATTTTATCTACTTGTTCTTTCCTCAATTTCTCTGGGTCAAAATCTAAAATTCCAAGTCCTTTTAATTGGATAATTGGATTTGCCACGCCATATCTTTTGAAAATGCCTAAGAGATAGAGAAATGTGGCAAGATTCACTGCATCTTCCTCTATCCAAGGCAAGATAGTGTTGATATCAATTAAACATCCAGTTTTTACAATTTCTCTTAACAGGCTAATATCTTCGTCGTTCAATCTATTCTGCCAGACGATTCGCAAATAGTGAGCAAGTACTGCAATCGGATCTAGCTCTCGAAATAGTAAATCGCGAATTGCTAGGCTGTGATTTCGTGTTGCAAGCACAAGTGCTTTAACTAAGTTTAAGTTTAACGGTGCGCCTTGTGGTAGCTCTTTTCGCAGCTCTCTGTATAAACCTATGAATCTATCAAAGTTGTTGCCTATTTCGCTTGAGAATTTTGCAATTTCAATAGGCCAAGTTTCCTTTGGGGTGAGTTCTTTCAAGATCGAGGTAAGCCTTAGATCTATAACATCGTCAGCTCTTTCAATTACATCCAAGATATAGCTAAGGTTAATTTTCTCCATCTTCTTATACTTAGGGTAAGTTATTCTGATCACCTTGGCAATATCCGGGTCCAAGCGATTATATATTCTTCTGAATGCGAGGTCATTCTCATAATATTCGAGAACAAGCCAAGATCTTCCAGTTGAATCTATATACTCATCCTCAAGCTTCAAAAATCCATCAGGGTCAAGAACTACCACCAAGCAAGCTCCCTTCGCAAGTTTTTCAAATTTTCTATCAAAATATTCCCTTGCGCTATGGATTTCTTTCAAAGCGATCCCGCCTTTAACTCGCACGCGATGCCCAGCTTATTTACGATGCGATAAAAATCTGGTGAAACTGCTCTCTCATCTATCCTTCTGAAAATCTTTGCTCCCTCTCTATATAATCCAAGTTCATAGCATAGCCAAACCCAGAAACACAGCTTTTCATCGCTGACTTCCACATTTAAATTGCCATTGATATATGCTCTAATATCGCGTATTTGATTTTTAAGTGATGTCAATAGTCTATCATGTTTAATTGTTGGCCTTTGTTTGAATTGCCTCTTAGATTCAATAAGTGTCTTTGTAAAACTTTCTTCCTTTTCGCTTTCAATTACTTTTAGATATACTATTGGCTCTCCTTCGATAGTTCTTTCATCAGAGTCATATTTTACTGAAATAATGGTTCCTGGAGCAATCTGATTGGTTTCAAACCACTTTCTCAAATTTCCCCAAATTTGATGTTCGTGGTGCTTAGTAGCAGAGAATCTACGTTCGTCTTGGTCAATTATTACAAGTCTTGTTCCGTGAGAAGGAAATTGATTCCCATATCTTCTACCATCCTCATCTTTTAAATTTAAGTATTTTGAATTTACTTCAGACTGAGTAATTTTGTGTTTAAAGTTGACAAGCATATTTTATATTTTCCTCCTTACATTAGCTAGTTTTCTTGTTCTATTATCACCATTCATTTAAATGTACACCAAACTTTCCTGTCGCACGCCTCCGCAATTTTTTGAGTAATTTTATATAGCTCTACTGGGATTTTTTTCCCATCTATTCTTTGATAAATTTTTGCACCAATATCGTAGAGACTAATATTATAGCATAGCCATACCCAATAGCATAAAACGAAATCATTTTTAGAGATGTCACCATTCAAAAACAACTTCATTTGACGTATCTCTCTCTTGACAAATGATAATATCTCTTCGTCATCGATATCCATTTTTGCTGGCTTGGTTGGAATTTCACTATCATATATTTTAACTAAACCCCTTCCAACCGTATAAAGAAATTTAGGTAGAGATGGATAGTGATGGCTTGATGAGTGGTTAACGCTGCATCCAATAATATGTGCTCTAATTGTGCTCTTCTTCCAAGGTTTATCAGGATATTTATCATATATACGGTCAATGATTTCTTTTATTGAGGCAACTCTGTCTAATTCAGTTACGACTTCTTTAATCGCATCCACACATGTAATTGGCATGGGTCTACCCCATCATTTTTATCTTACAAACCTCCGCAATTTTCTTAGCCCTCTTATACATCTCCGGCTCGACGGAGCTCTCAATTACTCTCTTGAAAAGCTCTGCGCCTTCGCTGTACATCTCATTTTTATAGCAGAACTCTATCCATTCGCAGATTTCCTTTTCCTCAATTGAGCGTTCCAATTCTCCTTTTAAATAGTGTTTTATCTCTCTAGCTGTTTTATCCGTCGAGAGCTTCAGCAATCTCTCTCTTTCAGCTTGAGTTGGATTGCGCAATCTACCTTTTTCTAAGATGAAGTTTTCCTCGAGTATCTGCCTTAAATCTTTTTTGAGCTTGTTATCGCCAAGTGCAATGAAGAACTTATGAGCGATATCGCCATATGTCTTCGGTATCCTCAATAATTCCTCTAACCACTCAATTGCCTCTGCTTCATTTGTTATAAACCCAAATCCAATCCATAGTTTCTGCTGCTTCAACCGGGGTCTCTGGTATGGTAGATACCAGTAGCCATCGATTTCTCTAAAATTCCTCTCCAAAATCTTTTTGAACTCTTCAAAGCTCAACCTCTCTAAAGAATTGCTCTGCTGCATGAAGAAGCCAATGGTCTTGCTATGGAGCATACGATCAGTTCTCTCATCGCTTGGCTCTGGAGGGAGTTCTTTCAATCTATCCGCGATATAGCCAACGATTGCCTCATAAGTGGTTTTTCCAGCAATGCCATTTTTCACAGTTGCTTTTGGCTTATAGCAATTCACAACAACATCATAGCCAACAGCACCAGTTGAGGTAACCTGCTTGAAAGATCTTTGCTGCTTATCAAAAGTACCAATCATCCCAATTACAAATCCAGCCTCGGCTAAGCCATCTTGTATTGCCTGCCAAACTCTGCCATCTGAATTGTGGAAGACCATCGTCATCCATCGCCCCGGCTTCAAAACGCGATAGATTTCTTTAAAGGAATTAGTCATGAGCTCTTTGTATTCCTGCAATCCCTTTCCTTGAGTTTCGTTGATGATCGCCTCTTCCTTCGTATCAGTAAACTGCCCGAGCCAAGCTTCCCAGATGAAGTTCAATTCAGAGTACATCAAATTGCCACCAAAAGGAGGATCAGTAAAGACATAATCGATCGATTCTGAGGGGATATTGGCCATATTAGTGGCAGATTGAGTGGAAATGATTGAACTAGACTTTATTGAGATGAGTTCAATTGCTCTAGAAACGTCAGAATATTTACCTTTCCATATAGATTCTATATTCCTCTCGACGGTAAAAGAGGGTATATATAGAGTACCACTTAACGGGCTATTGCCCCTTTTTCCGAAATTGTATCTGGTCAATTTGGAAACAAAACT
>JBBIOZ010000036.1:0-16152 GCA_037443105.1 Methanocellales archaeon | reverse complement strand
ATTATATATATTTATATAAATCTTAATCTTCCTAGTTCTTGGAAGTCCAAGCAGCCTACATCTCTACTTATCCCTATTACCTTGAGTTTTTCTACATCGATTTCTCTTAAAATTGGGGAGAGCAGCTCTTGATGTGGAATGAGATTGACCTCGCTTCCCATTGCTAATGTGGAGAAAGCTGGCAGCACAGCTATCTTTTTACTCTCCCCCTTAAGCTTGATATCTCCATAGAGCAAGCAGTTTATCTTCTCTCTCCCCCCCACATCATCGTAGAGTATAATCGCGGGATGCTCGTGAGCTATGATTAAATGACTTGCTTTGAGATAGGTTGGAGTTCTATGACCGTGTAAAAAATGGTAATCTCCAACCTCAAGCTCTTCATAGAGCTTCACTCCAAAGCGATTTGAAACGCGAGCTATATAATTATCGTGATTGCCCTTGATCAATATAACCTCTTGACATCTCGCTTTTAAAAAAGCCAACATATCTCCTACTTCTTTAAATTCATGATAACTTGTCTCTGAGAACTCATGCTTTATGTCTCCATTGATTATCACCCTCTTCACTTTTTTCCTCTCCAAGATCTCAAGCAGCATCTCCATTTCTTTCTTAAACTGCGTCTTGGGAAGGAAAATACCTTTCTCAGCCAATATTCCTTCATAGCCGAGGTGGAGGTCTGCAATTGCAACTGCCTCCAGCTCTTCAATATAAATCGCTGGATGTGGCTCTATTATTTCAATTCTCCCCCAGATCTTCATAGCATCGCTTCCTCTTATTTCTTGCTTTATTAAACCTTTACACCTATTTTCCTCATCACTGCGTTATATAGCTCGAGCAATCGCTGCTTTCTATCCTCCATCAAAATTATATCAGCCTCTCCTAAGACGATTAAATTATGGGCAAATGGAGAGGGCACATCTGTAGTAATTATTTCATAGCTTAATTCGCCATTCCTAAGCCAGTTTAATACTTCTTCAGCTTTCTCCAAATCCATAGTGTCCTGTAGAATTTCACGGTAGGTCTCCTGCACAACTGGGAAATTTGAATCGATTCCCTCGCAGATATTGAGCAGTGTCTGGGAGCTAAGCTGCTGCTTGCTTACACTTATTTTATAGCCTTTGTAGTTGCGCAGTATTAAAAAACTCCTAGCTGCACAGTGTCTGAAGCGGCGCTTCATTAGCTCTGTTCTACGGATGTTTTGTTTCAAAAGCACTTCAATATCACTCTTGAGTAAAGTGTTGATAATTTCATCTACTTTAACTCTCTTCATTTTCTCCTTAGGTATCAGAATTGCAAATCCATTGTCGCTAACGATCGCTGCAAGCGTGCTTTGAATTTGATCGGAGGTTATTATTGCAATTGCTCTTGCGAGAGCATCATTCACCCTTCTACCATATAAAGCGTGAAATACTAAGAAACACCTCCCAGCTAAATCGACGGTTTTTTCAATTAAAATCTTATTACTTGCTGGGATTTTTCCATTGGTGAATAGATATTGCTCTTTGAAATATTCATAGATGGAGTTAGCAGCATATCTATCAACCGGGTAGTTATTCAATAAAAATTTCACAACCTCAGCTTGCTTCGCACCTCTATCCAGCATTGCCTTCATTTGCTCTCTAAAGCTTTGAATCTCAAGTGCGAGGTCGAAGCTGAGCGGTAGAAGTTCTGAGAACCAAGCTGGAATTGTAGGCAAGGCTTCTTCAGGTGCATCTTCCACATAGCAGCGCATTCCCCTAGCGAATTTAAATTCATAGAGCTTGCCTCCCAATACGAATATATCCTGCGGCTTGAGGCGCTCGAGAAAGTCTTCTTCGATTCCTCCTAAGTAGCGTTTATCGCTATAGCGATAGACATCGATTTTCACTTCATCTGGAATGGTGCCAATATTCAAATAATATATAACTCTAGTGTACTTCCCTCTTCTGCCAAAAACTCCCTCTTCTTCATCGAACCAGATCTTGCCGTAAACCCTGCGGTCCTCGAGATCTGCATAGTGACCTGCGAGGAACTTCAAAAGTGCGATGAAATCTTGGTTATTTAAATCGTGGTAGCAATAGCTGCGTTTTATAACCTGAAGCGCCTCCTCAACCCTCCATTTCTTACTCAATGCCATTCCAACGATATGCTGAGCGAGTACATCTAAGCAATTCTTAGGAATTTTAACTCTATCCAGTCTGCGCTCCCTAGCGCATTTAAGCATGACTGTACATTCAATTAGATCATCGCGATCTAAAACAATTATCCTCCCCTTAGCTGTGTCCTTAAATTTATGGCCACTTCTACCAATTCGCTGCACTGCGCGTGTAACGCTCTTAGGCGAGCCAATTTGCACCACTAGGTCTATATATCCAATATCTATGCCTAGCTCAAGCGAGGTTGAGCATACCACTGCTTTTAGCAAGCCCTTTTTAAGCCTTTCTTCTATATCAAGGCGGATTTCTCTCGAGAGCGAGCCGTGATGCGCACCAATTGTGGTATCGCTGTATTTCTCCCTCCATTTATGTTTCAAGTGATAAACCACGCGTTCAGTGCCACTTCTGGTGTTCGTAAATATAAGCGTGGTTCGATGCTTGCTTATGAGCTCATCAAGTAAGTTATATAAAGCAGCATTGGTCCGCTCAGCTGTGCTTTTAACAATATCCTTCAAAGGCGATAGCACTTTTAAATCAAAGGGTTTATACCAGCTTACATCCACGAGCTTGCAGCTGCGCAGCTTGTCCTCTTGATAGCCCACCAAGAATTTAGCAACCTCCTCAAGCGGGTGAAGCGTGGCTCCCAAGCCAATTCTAATGAAATCCCTTCCAATGAGCTCTCTTAAGCGCTCCAGCGAAAGACTCAGGTGCACTCCTCTTTTATTATTCGCTAGCTCGTGGATCTCATCTACAATTACCCATTTCACAGTTTTTAAATTCTCAATAAACCTAGGGGCATTCAATAGCACAGCTAAGCTCTCAGGAGTGGTTATAAGTATATGGGGAGGCAGCTTGAGCTGTTTCTGCTTCTCATCTGGAGTTACATCGCCAGTGCGCACGCCAATTCTAACTTCAGGTAGAGTTCTGCCCATCTGCCTTGCTATTTCTCTAATTTCAGTTAGAGGAATCAATAGATTTTTTTTAACATCATTATCCAGAGCTTTAAGCGGGGAGATATAAATGCAGTAAACTCCATCCAGCAGCTCGCCTTTCTCCCCGAGTTTGAATAGTTCATTTAAAATCACCATGAAGCCGGCTAGAGTTTTACCGGAGCCAGTGGGTGCTGTAACAATTGTATTTTCACCCATAGAAATGAGCTTGAATGAAAACTGCTGAGGAGGCGTTAGCTCCTCGAAGTTTTTTTCAAACCAAGCTCTAACATAGCTTTCCAAGCAGCTGAGGCTCTCTTCTCTATCGAATGGTTCGGTGGCAAAACTTATTGACCTTAATTTTAATATTAAATGTATAAAGAGATATTTTTGTTTTGCAGTTACCTTTGCTTGAATGGCACGAATTTCTGCCTAACTTTTGCAAATGCAGGGTGGTATATGTGATCTATGCACGATCCCCTTGCTTCTTTGATCTTCATATATTCCACAAGTTCCTTAAACTTCCCCCCCGCAAGGCCGTCTGCAACCATTGCATAGCCTTGAGCGGTTTCTTTAGTGATCTTCGCGCCCTCGAGATATCCCAATTCTTTAACCTCTGCATACTTCGAGAGCCTTTCTTCAAGCTCTGCTTTAACTCGCTTGATCCTAGTCAATCTCCCTGAGGTTAAAATTTCCCTAGGCTTTGGAATTGAGACAAGCATACTAGCAACTGCCTTCTCCACCCCCTCCATCATAGCCTCCCAGGCAAATCTGCATTTCTCCTCCTCCAAGCAACTCGCGAGTTCCTCGGGAGTGGATTTACCGCTGATTAAAGCTGCGCCTCCGGTGAAAACATCTGCTTTCTCCCAGCTGCCAACGATCTGCGCTAGCTCAAGGTCTATGCACCCAGCGGTTAAAAAGCCTGGGCTGGGTATTGTTGTACCTCCAATGCCATCGATTATTCTACCTTTTTCCACCCCTATAATAGCATTGTATCCAAAGCCCATTTCAACTAAGATGAATGAAACATCGGAGTAGGGAATGCTAAGTCTTCTAGCTTGATCATAAACACCTAAGATGCAGGCACTCATTTTATCGGCTGTGCCCATGTCCAATTTATTTATCTTCCTATACCCAGGCACAGTTGCAAGGTTAACCACCCCTGGTATGAATACCAATGGAAAGCCTCTTTTTCTCATTATAAATGTGCTTTCAGTCATGGCATAGTAAACCAGAGCACCGAAGATACCTTGCTTGACAGCGCTCTCAATTTCCTCCCTAGTTGTGAGCAGAATATAGTTATAATACCAGTCTTTAAAGCGCTCTAGCTCAATTTCATTAGCCTTGGTTATTTCAACGCCATAGCCTGAAGGAGCTGCTATTAAATCAAGTGGAAATGCTGCTTCAATTGCCTCTATTATTACCTCCGGTTTATTAGCAATCTCAGGAGTGGGTATTGATTGCTCATAGCAAACCGCGCCATCTTCAATCGAACAAATATCCATGCTAAATGTGCCTGGGTCTATACCAGCAGTTCTCATAAAACCACCGAGATTAAATTACTTACAAAGTTTAAAATAATTTCGAAGTTGATATTGAAATATGAAAATTCAGGTCAATGCTCCAGGGCGCTTGCATCTAGGAATTATTGATTTAAGCAATAGCTTAGGCAGGCTCTATGGATCCATAGGTGTGGCGATTAATCAGCCTTGCGTGGAAATTCTAGCTGAGGAATCAAAGGGAATTGAAGTTTGCTATGGAGAAAAAGTGGAGAGATTCACTCCCGCTGAGGGCATAGTTAAGCGCTTTTTAAAGAGATATAATATAAATGGTGGAGTGAAGATCTCGATTATTAAAAGCATTCCCTCGCACGTTGGACTTGGATCAACTACTCAGCTATCGCTTTCGATTGGACTAGCTATCTCAAAGCTCTATGGCATTCAAACCACAGTTTTGGAAATGGCAAAGCTGCTTGGCAGAGGAAGGGTTTCTGGAATAGGCGTAGCTGCATTCGAAAGAGGGGGCTTTATAGCAGATGGAGGAGTGGGCAGGAAACGAGACATACCACCGGTGATATTCCACCATAACTTCCCTGAGTCTTGGTTTTTCGTAGTTGCCACGCCAAGTACTAGGAGAGGACTCAGTGAAAAGGCAGAGGCAGAGGTTTTTAAGAAAGCAAGTGCTTCGCCTGAATTTGCTAAGAAAATTTGTCATTTACTGGTGATGAAAATGCTTCCCTCCCTAGTTGAAGAAGACCTAGATGGATTTGGGTCTGCTTTGACTGAGATTCAAAAAACCGTTGGAGCCGCATTCGCTCCCTATCAAAAGGGCTTATTCCATAGTAGGGCAACTGAGGAAATCATTGAATATATGCTGCGCAATGGAGCAAAAGGCGCTGGCCAGAGCTCCTGGGGACCAAGCGCCTATGGACTTGTGAAGGGGGAGAGGGCGGCTTTGAGGCTGAGAAATAAAGTGCAGAGTTATATGGATAGGGCGCATAAAGGCATTGCTTTCTATACCAATGCAAATAACGTTGGAGCTGTTGCTAAAATAATTTAAATCTATGATAGGCTGATATCATAGGCTGAAAAATAAATACGGACTTAAGCTAAGCTATATTGCATGATATCTTGAAAATTGATATCTTGAAAATAGCGAGCTGGCGGGAGAACCTAGAGTTTAAGATTTATACTAGCAATTCTCCGGGACTGAACTTTTACCATCGATCAAATCAGCTTCAATTGGCATTTTTCCAAAAGAAACGTTTGGGCTTAATATATTATGCAACATATTATTGCAACGATATTATGCAACATATTATTGCAACGATATTATGCAAATATTATTGCAACGGTGAACTATCGAAGCTTTAGCTCTCTCTCGATTCTTTCAATTCTAGCCTCAAGTTCTCTCAGCTTCTCTACCATCCAAGCAGCATCAGCTGTTTTCATTATTGGAGCCGGCTTGGGCACTAAATCCGGGATATCTTGAATGCTCGGTCTCCTGCCCCTTAAATCCTCCGGTCTAAATATCTGCATAACTCCTCCATGTAGATATAATATTCAAAATTAAAATTTAACTATGTGAATTTCGAAGATCGGGCGAAGGATAACTTAAAGAATTTTAATCATAGCTGAAAAAGCTAGTCCAAGGATTCTAGAACGATCTCTGAGATATGCCGAATCTTTCTATCCAAGCCTTTTTTCCTCGCAGCCCAGCGAAGGTTGAAGATGCAAAAAGGGCAGGAGGAAACGATGGTATCGGTTTTCGCTAGTTCAAGTGCTTTCACCGCTAAAGCTAGCGATAAATCGCGGAATATAGATCTAATTCCACCCCCTGCGCCGCAGCAAGGAGCATTCTCGCGGTTCTTCTCCATCTCAATAATTGTAGCGCCGCAGGCTTGCAAAATTCTTCTCGGCTCCTCATATTTTCCCTCTTTTCTACCTAAGCGGCAGGGATCGTGATAGCTCATTTTTATTTCTCTAGCTTTAAGCTCTATGGCACGGCTTTCAATTAAATTTTTTATTATATCAACAATATGATAAACCTCAATGTCAAAGCCCCCTAGCAATGCGGGATAGTAGTGCTTGAAGCAAATGTAGCAGCCTGCACATGGAACAATTATCCTTTTAATCCCCTGCTCTTGGAATCGCGTTACATTTTCTTTAAATAGCTTCTCCGCTAGATCGCGCCTGCCAGAATCATAGAGATAGACGCCGCAGCAGCCCTCATCCTTCAAAATTCTGAAATGAATGCCTGCTTTTTTAAGCAGTAGATAGGAAGCAGCGGCGCTTTCTTTAACAAGATAAGAGGGAAGGCAGCCTAGGTAGAGTAAAGTATCGCTTGCCCGCTCAATAAATGGCTCAGGAAGCCAGTCAAGTCTTTTAGCTGGGTCTGCTTCCACCGAGTTGCCTTTTTCTAATATGGAAGCTATGACCTTCTTATGCCCCTCAAGAGGTGCTAGGTTGCGGGCAACCAGCTCTCTGCGTGTCTCCCGAATGATCTCAGCTATTTTAATCTCACTTGGACAGGCGTAATCGCAGAGAGCACACATTGGATCGCTGAAGTAGCTCTCCACCACCTCTCTTGAAATCTTTTCGCCCGAGAAAATTTTTTTAGCGTTCTTCAATTTAGCCAGCGGTGAATCTATTTCTTTTTTGGTCTCAAAATAAATTGGACAAACTTCAAGGCAAGCACCGCATTCGCTGCAAAGCTCAATTTGTTTCAGCATTTCATTCCTCAAATTATTTGTGCGTGGTAGAATGTGGATATGCGGTTAGGCTGGGCTTTGAGGTCAGCGGCTAAACTGCTATACCCCTCCCCCCAATCCATAGCTTACATAGTCCCATTCCACATCCATCAATTCAAGTCCGAGTTCTTTTTTAAGTTTATCCACCAGTTCTTCGCAGTAGAGCATTAACTCTGAGTAATCCTCAGGCTTTATTGAGTTTGTTCGATACAGCGCGGCTAGATATGTATCAACAAGCCTGCATATTAAATCAATGAATATTTTAACATTTGATTCATGCGGCTCCATTCTTCTATAAGTTTCATACCAAGTGGTAACCATATTCTTAATCTTCAGCAGTTCTTCATCCATGCTACTTCTATTGTTTCCGCAGGGTAATATTAAGTTTACCTAGAGAATTCTTTATTAATCTTGCGGCAGATGATTCAATCGATGGATAAATTCGCGTGCAAGAGATGCGGTTACTGCTGCCGGAATTTGAAGAGGGTAAGGCGAGTCGAGGATATTGGCGAAAAAAGACCTCTGTATATTCTTGAGGAGGAAAGATCGCTTACTATATATGAATGGGAAGTGGACGATCTTCTATCGCTTGGAAGGCAGCTGAATAAGCAGATTGGAATTACCCCTGTTTTGATCTGCATCGATCATATTATATTACCAATACCCCGCTGGGTTTGATCTGGGGAATTCTTGATAACGACTGCCCGTTTTTAAGCGAATCAAATCTCTGCTTGATCTATGAGCAAAGGCCTATTATTTGCAGGATATTTCCAGTTGCAATAAGCGGCATATTTCTCAGAACAAGCAGATTGAAATTCTCCGACGTTTTTCAGGATTGCAGATATCTAGCTGAGTATGAGTTTCCAAGCGTGATTAGTTATCGAGATTTTATTGCAGCTTTGCACGATTGCTTTGGAGAGACGCATGCTTATTCATTTCATAATGAGAGAGTTCAAAGGATTTTAATAGATTTCCTGCGCCAGCTGGAATCTGAAGGTATCATAAGACTCGCGAGGAGCAGACCTTTGAAGTTTGTCAAAAATCTTGTGGCTAGAAGGGGTGTTACCGGGCTTTTCAAGTTCTTGAGGGAGAGAAACCTAGTTTCTGAGGTTTATATTCAGGAATTGCTGAAGCAGTTGAGGGACTATGAATTTTCTCGCGGTGAGCTGCGAAAAGAACTCTTGAAAATCCTGGAATAATATTATTATATTAAAATAAATTATTTCTTTTTTAAATTTTGCATAATAAAAATACTTTAGATATTAATTTTGATTAATGTTTTTCAATCCCAGAATTAATAGACAATAATCATTACTAATGATTAATGTGAATTAATATAAATTGCGAAAAATATAAGTACATTGAAAATCATTAGAATTAATGCTGCCAGATAAGTGGCAGGATTTTTTGGGAAAATAGAAAGGAGGTAAAGGAGGTAGAAAATTGGCTCAAAAAGAGCTGAAAATAAAGGATATCAAAGACACATTGATAGAGCAACCATGGCCGGTGAGAAAGGTACCATTGAAGGAAGTATGGACTGAGTTATATGCCAAAGAAACAGGTCCAGATCGAGCATATTCAGACTTCATGGAAGCAAATCTGCATCCGAGGCACGCATATACCAAGCCCTGGAATCTTGACGATTTACTGGTAATTGACTGCGCTCCAGACGACCCCAAGGGCTGGAAACTGGGAACAATATTTGGCCAGCAGGGTGCATTTGTGGTTAAAGTAGAACCACCTGGCGGTGAAGAGTTTAGAAAGCTAACTCCATTTGGCAGGGAAGAATACATGCTGAAGTCACAAGTTACAGGTGAAGCATGCGGCTTGGACTACATCAACGAGGTTAGAAACAGATATCACATCACCTTGGATCTAACCAAGGAAAAGGGCAGGGAAATATTAAAGGATTTAGCTGCAAAAGCAGATGTACTCTTCGAAAACTATCCACCTGGTCAATTTGACGCATGGGGCATTGGCTATAGGCAGCTCTCCAAGATCAACCCAGGCCTTGTGTATATCTGGCTGGGAGAGCTCGGGCAGTGGGGCTCAGGCAAGGATAGAATAAGCAAACACGGGCAGAAGATGATCGATCCATTCGGGCAGGCTGCTTGCGAATTCATCCACAGCACTGGCTTCCCAGCAGATCAATTGCCCAGAGAGAGGGGAGGCAACCCAACGAGGTCAGGAAACTGGGTGGCTGACTTCGCCTGCTCTGAGCACGCATTCGTAGCTGCAATGATAGCGCTTATGGCAAGGGATGGCGTGACCAATTGCCCGCAGCTTAGAGGCAAAGGCCAATTCATAGAAGTTACAGCTGCAGAGGCATATATGGAGCTAAATGACTTCAATGTAACTTGGTATGGCTTCGATGGCAGCATAAAAGCTAGAACAGGCGGCTGGGATCCATGTTTGAATCAATATGCCTGGAATCCATGTGCAGATGGCTTCATGATGATTGGCGGACAAACGGATCGCTTGTGGTATCGCATTAACCAGTGCCTAGAGCGAGATCTGCCTGAAGCAGGCCGATTGATCTGCGAAGATCCAATTTTGAAGGAAATGGGAGCTAGAAATCAGCTGGAGATGCTGATCAAGACCTATACAATTACTGCCTACTGGCTAGCGAGAATTCCAAGAGCATTTGCAGAGAAAAAACTATTAGAATATGGCATCGCATCAGGACCTCTACTGCAAATTGATGAGGTATGCGAATATCCAGAGTTCATCTACAGGCAGCACGTTATCATGTGGGAGGATGAACACTGGGGTAAATTGCTGGTGATGAATTCCCCAATTCACCACGCGCATCGCTGCCCGGCGAGGATAAGATGGCTTGCTAAACCAGTTGGATTCGATAACTATGAGGTATTCGCTAGATTACTTGGCATGGGTCCAGATCAGGTGGACGAGCTTAAGAAGGAGGGCGTGGTTTAGGAGGTGAATGAGGTGACAACATTTGAAGAAAGATACTGGGGATTGAAACCTGAGGAGCTTGAGAAGATTCCATTTGAAGAGTTCTGCAGAAAGATCTTCGATCCAAAGATGACTTATAAGAAGCCAGAAGCACTCAAAGGCTGGCGACACCTTAGCCAGACGATGTATATCCTATCACCACACGTTGGAGCTACTCTTGCTGAGTATGGAGCGCACGTAATAAAAATTGAGATGCCAAGACTGGCGGATCCAATGAGGCATACCTCTCCATTTAATGAAGCCTACTACTACCCCCTAACTGATACTAGGCCATATACAGGTACTGGCTGGGGATATGTGCATGCAAATAGAAATGAAGATTTCATAACCGTAGACTACCACCATCCAGAGGCCAAGGAAATAGTTAGAAACCTCTGGAAGATCTCAGACTCGCTTGCAGAATGCTACCGCCCAGGTACGTTTAATCGCTGGGGAATTGGCTATCCACAGGTACTTGAGGTCAATCCAAAGCTAATTTACTGCTGGCTAGGTGGCTTCGGAGGCACCGGCCCAGGGAGGAGGAGAGGCTCATATGATATCTTGGGGCAGAGCATCGGCGGGCTAGCGCATTCTACAGGGCAGCACGAAGACGTAATTAAGATAGGCGATAAATATGAAAAGCGCTACCTGCAAGGTGGCTATCCAGCGAAGCATACAAATTGGACAATTGACTGGGTATCAGGATTACACTGCGCCTGTGGCTTAGTGGCAGCTGGCTACTGGAGGAGAAAATCTGGATTAGGCACAATGATCGATCTCTCCCAAGTCTCCTGGGCAAATAGACAAACCCGCTTCGGTGCACAGCTCTATGGCAGATTTGGCGTGGTTAGACAGAGATGGGGTAACTGGGACGAAGTACTATGCGTCCACGGAATAATAATCACTGGCAAGAGCGACTTCCCGGATAGCGATAATCCACAGGAGAGAGATGAAGCAAGATATGTAATGGTAAGCGCCTTCAAAGACCCTGACTTCAAAGACCTGTGCTATCTGATAAATCGTCCCGATCTCTGGGAGAAGTACAAGGATACCAAGGAGCGACTGAAGCCAGAGTCGCAGATGGAAATCTATGGCGCGCTTGAACTCTGGGCTAAGGATAAGTCAAGAAGTGAAGTGGTTAAGATAATAACCGATGCCGGCTTGCTTGCTTTTCCAGTTATGAGCGCAAGAGACTGCTACGACTACTCGCACTACTGGGAGAGGGGCACTTTAACGTATATGAACGACCCAATGTATGGAGACTTCATGCAAGGAGTTCCACTTTTGATGTCCCACACGCCACCTAGGGCAAAGTGGGAAGCAAGACCGCTTGGAGCGGACAACGTGAAAATATATCACGAGTTACTGGGCTTCTCGATGGAAAAGATCAAAGAACTCTATGCAAAGGCGGTGATCTAAAATGTGTGACTTCCTAGATTGCAAATATTGCAGAACCGTTAACTACATAGATCCATGGTACTTCTGGAACTGGAAGGGCAAGATCGCTTGCGCAGGCTGCGGCAAAGTTTACTACGTTGAGTATTCAAATGGCCTTGCAGCGCCTGGAACGCCTAAGGAGATGCCCGATGGAGAGAAGCCAGATGAACTTGTATTATACGCTGATAAACCACTCAATGGCTATGAGTTCATACGGCCAGGCACTCCTGGCAAAACAAGGCCATATCTCTGCTTGATGAGAGATCCCAAGACATACACTGGCAAGGCAAGAAGAATTACCCATAGCATACGAGGACACCCAGTTCGCGCGTGGGCACCACAACCACCTTCAGCTGGCGTGGCGGATAGCCATAGACACGATGACCGCA
Source organism: Methanocellales archaeon (assembly GCA_037443105.1). Lineage (GTDB taxonomy): Archaea > Halobacteriota > JAWCLZ01 > JAWCLZ01 > JAWCLZ01 > JAWCLZ01. The sequence continues at coordinate 4,058 of JBBIOZ010000036.1, read as the reverse complement.
AGTACTGGGTTCCAGAGGCGGAGAAGCTCAAGCTATATCCAGAGCTGCTTCAAAAGGAGGGCCTAAAACCAGCACCTGTGCTTGGATTTGGCTGGTATAATATTCCCTCGGATAAGAAGCCAAAGCTGGGGTGACATAAATGGAGCATATTTGCAAGGAATGCTATCACTTTAAAGCAATTCAACCTGGTACAATCATTCCGCCTGAGCATTTAATTGGCTACTGCAAGGCAATACACTGGCCATACTTCTGGGCAGTGCAGCGAGACCTAGTAATAACTGAATGTAAATGGTTTGAGAAGAAGAAGTAAAACTTCTTCTCAAATTTTTTGCTGATGAAAGGGAAGAGCCCGAGAGCTGTTGAGCCAATTGGAATTAATTTCCCTCCTTGAATATTAATTCCCTCCGAGCTCTTCCCCATCAAGCTATGACTGAAGAGGCGCATGAAGAAGTAGCTTGGTCTTGGTCAGCTGATGTGATAGAGGAGGAGATAAAAGCAGTTAAGGATAGAGTTACACTTTGGAAGGAGTGCTATATTGAGCAGGGCATTCTGGATGATGAAACCATAACTTGCTTTGAATTGGAAATCGAGGAACTGGTCTATCCATATGTGCGCCGAATGCGCGATTTACGTATTTTTACATCTGAGCAGGCTGAGGAAATTCTTGCGCATAGCGAGCGCGAGCTCGAAGATCTCAAGCGAATTGCTGCTCGAAGACAGCGGCTGGGCATAAGCAAGGTTGAGTTTTACTATAACAGTAAGGTTGAGAGCAAGGCAAATATTGAGAGCTGTCTTAACCTGCTTAAAGAACTTCAGGATAGGAGAATTAAAGTTAATACCTTTGACACACAAATGCTCTCCAGAAAGGAAATTGAGGAGAAAATTGATAGGTTTGGTATCAAGCTGCCGGTTTTGCTGGTATTTGAAAGAGAGTTTGACAGCGATCCAAGAGAAGTCTATCCCCGGAGAGATGGAAAAAGGCTAATTGGATGTGAAGAGGCTCTTCAAATTGCAGTTGATAAATTAAAGTCTCTGGAATAGCTTAATTTTATTATTTAGAAAAATAAGAAATAAAAGAAAAAGAATAAGGAGAATATGCAAAAAAATATGGCAAAACCTGTGTTAAGTGATACTCGCATCAAAATTCTCAAGCTGCTTTTATTCCACGACTATTGGCCGAAAAAAATAGCCCAGGAGCTAAAGATTGAGGAAAATGCGATTAGGAGGCATTTGGATTTCTTGGAGAAAGAGGGCTTGGTAACTTATTCTTATAAAAAAACAGGCAGCGTCGGACGCCCTTTGAAGGTTTACCAGCTTACCGATAAAGCGAAAAGACTTGAAATTTTTCCTAGGCAGCATGAAAAAGCGCTTGCGCTTTTAATTGAAAATATTATAAAGATAGATGGAAAGGAGCATGCTATTTTACTTCTTTCTGAGGTTGCAAAGGATATTGCAAGGCTTTTCTCAATGAATATTCCACCGGGTGAGGACTTTGAAGTTAAATGCAGAGAGCTTGCTAGGGTAATGGATAATTTTGGAAGCATGAGCCATTTTGCAAGAGAAGGCGATTACTGCGTGATATATGAATATAACTGCGTGTTCAATGAAATTTCAAGAATATACGGAGATTTAATCTGCAACTTCATGGATAAAGCAATAAATGATGCCCTCGGGGGAAATTTATTGATAGTGCGCGAGAAATGCATGGCCAAGGGGGACAGGATGTGCAAGCGGCTTATCAGGCAGCTTGCGCCAGCCTGCGATCAGCGGGATAGACTTTAACTAATTATACTTCGAGTTTCTTGAAGTGGTTTGAGCCTATTTCTCGAAGTTCTATTTCCCTCCCCCAGTGCTCTAAGATTATTTCTTTTCCTTCAATTACCTCTCCTATTACGGTGAAGCTGCAAGCTGCCTGAGCTGCTTTTAGCTTCTCAGGCTTAATTGTGAATAGCAGTTCAAAGTCTCCGCCTGTGTAAATCGCGAGATTCAATAGGTCTTTTTCATCTCTAGCAATTAGCTTTACCTCCTTCAAAACTGGAATTTTCTCTGCGTAGACCTTGAATCCAACTTTTCCATTGTTTGCTCGATGCAATTCATAGAGCGACATAGCCAAGCCATCGCTGATATCCATCATCGAGGTTAGCGCTCTGCTCCTCGCAAGTTTCATACCTTCATTTATCCTAGGCTCAGGCTGGAAGAATTTTTTAACTATTTTCGATCTTGCCCGCTCCGGTGCCTTAACCCCTTGGATTATAATTCGCATTCCAGCCCCGCACGTGCCAAGGCTGCCTGTCACTGCTAGGAGATCGCCAGCTCTAGCGCCGCTTCTGCGCAGAAGCAATTTTTTATCTATCTTTCCAAGTGCTATGCCAGCGATGGTGAGTTCCTCATGCTGATCCGTATCTCCCCCTATTATCTCAGCTTTATATTTTCTAGCGCAGGCTTGCATGCCTCTATAAATTTCTTCCACGAATTCAAGCTCAAGATCGCTTGGCAAACCAATTGAAAATAGAAGTGCAATTGGCTTGCCTCCTTTTGCCGCTATATCGCTTAGGTTAACCGCTGCTGACATCCAGCCTATCTGCCAAGGTGACATTTCGCGGGGGAAGTCAGTTTTGCGGTGAAGCATATCAGTTGTGATCAATATGTAATTTTTGCCACTTTCTATGAAGGCGCAGTCATCTCCAATCGCAGGGCTATGAAGCAGTTCTTTGATTCGCTTTACAATTGCTCTTTCACCGGCTTCAGAAACCTTCATTTCGCGATCTCCAGTGGTTCGATGTGTGCGATCAAGGTTTTTTCATAGAAGCTAACGCCTCTTTTGGAAGTGGTTGAATTGATTTTTGCTGCGATCTCCGGGGACATCAAGGTAATCTTTATTGGAAGGGGTAAGCTAAGGTTGAATTCATCTTTCCTCTGAAATTTGAAGACCTTTACCAAGCGGCGATGTTTCGCAGGTGTTAGTATTCCAGTTTTAGTGATCAAGTCATGGAGCATTTCAAAGGTTAGCTCAGTCATTATATGTTCTATGTTCTCTTTTTGCTTTAGCTCCAATCCTTTTTCTTCTTGCTCGCCTTTCATTTCTGAGAGTTTGAGTTCTATTGTATCAACTTGATATTTTTCAAGCATTTGCAATAGGCGATTCGCTTCTTTTGGAGGCAGTTCATTCATTTTTTTAAGCAGCTTAAAGAAGAGATAGTTTAACTCTCGATTCACCAAGCTTTCGATTTCTTTTTCCAATGCTGCCGGGGAGATTGAGATTATCGTTAAATATTTTTCCTTTTCTTCTTTATTCAACTTCAGCTTGCGGGACTGCTGCATTTCTTTAAGCAGGGTTTTGCTCAATTTCTCGCAATATTTTGAATGCATGAAGTCAATTGTGTAGTCCTCGTTTTTGAGGAATTTTTTAGTTAGTTCATACATGTATAGATATCTCTGAAGTTTTTTCAAACTCTGCAAAGTTTCTTTAGCGAGCAGCGAGGGCAGGCCTAGAATTGCTTTCACGTGGGGAGGCAGCTCTTTATCTTTCAAGGCCTCGAGGGATTCTTTTAAATCAGCGTAGGTTGCATATTTCCAGATATTTTTTCTACCTGCTTGCTCCCCCTTTACTAAGCTGCCTTCAGCTTCAAGCTCTTTGAGATGCAGTTTTATTCCTTTTGGGTCGAGTATTCCTAATTCTTGTTTTAATATGGATCGCAATTTAGGTTCATCTATTCCATCCGGATAGTTGAGCAGAATTCTCTGAATCTGCATTTTGGTATAGCCATAGGGATATTTTGGACCTTTTTCCATAGTTTTTTATTTTTAAAATAATGGATATAAATACCTATGGCAATTAAATCATTCGACAATTTTAAAAATTTATACGTCAATTGACGAAAAATATAAATGTCATAATGATGTAATAATAATCGGAGGTGTTTTAAGAATGGTGATAAAGCACTGTCAAGTACCTCTAACCGAGCAAAAGATAGAAAGGCTCAAGAGGGTAACTGGGGAGAAGACAGTAAAGGATGCACTTACCAAAGCAGTTGAATATTGCATCAAACAAATGGGTA
>JBBIOZ010000035.1:0-16405 GCA_037443105.1 Methanocellales archaeon | reverse complement strand
ACAGTGAGTCTGTCTGCAGGACGATCTCGAATCTTCTAGCTCGCCCATAGGGAAGCACGCGCTCTTCCAGTTATGATCCCTATTCCGCGGCTAGTGAATCATAACTGGCCGGGCAAATATGATGTTAAACTCTGAGATTCTTATAGTTTTTGATAACAAAGCTTGATCAATTTCTGGATCCAAAAAATTTTTAAATAATAAGAAGACGGTGAAACTCCGATCCAAATATAAAGGTTTATTAATTATTTCGATGTTCTAAAATACAGGTGGTTTTATGCTAAGCGTGAACAAGGGAGCGTTTAAAGCTGTCAAAGAGCTTTTGGACAAGCCGGAGGAATATGGTGTATCAGTTGAAAAACTCCCTTGCGGAGCAACCGTTATAGATACTGGATTAAAAGTGCCTGGGGGGTATCTCGCAGGTATAAAGGTATCGGAAATCTGCATGGGAGGCTATGGTACTGCTTCAATTTGCTATATGAGATATGGAGAGCTAAACTTGCCAACAGTTGTGGTGACAACCGATCATCCTGCGATCTCTCTACTTGCTGCGCAGTTCGCAGGCTGGAATATTAAAACTGCTGATGGAAAATTTTTTGCCATCGGCTCAGGACCAGCGAGAGCACTTGCTAAGAAACCGAAGAAGCTGTTTGAGAAAATCAAATACTCCGATACTTCAGATATAGCGATTGGAGTACTCGAAACCAAGGAGAAACCCCCAGATGAAGCGGCATTAATCGTTGCGCAGCAATGCAATGTCAAGCCGGAGAATGTCTATCTCGTGCTCTCCCCCACTGCAAGCGTTGCTGGTGCAGTGCAGATTGCGGCAAGAATAGTTGAAACTGGATTATTTAGACTGGAAGTATTAGGCTTTGATCCTCTGAAAGTTTTATTTGGCGCGGGATATGCACCCATTATGCCAACTCATCCAGATGCAGATAAAGCAATGGGCATGGCGAATGACGCGCTTTTCTACGGAGGCGTTACATATTACACCGTTGACTTCGATGATGATGCAAAGCTAGCAGAACTGGTAAGCAAATGCCCCTCATCCAATGCCAAGGACTATGGCAAGCCTTTCTACGAGATCTATAAAGCAGCTGGCTTTGACTTCTACAAGATAGACAATGCACTCTTCGCACCTGCTGCACTATCAGCCACAAACATTAAAACCGGCAGAACATACAGCGCTGGAAGAATAAATCCTGAGGTGCTTAAGAGCTCAATTGCCTCAGCTTGACCCTCTTACCTTCCCAAACATTTTTTTCTCAATTTTTCTCGCTGCTTCAACCATGTTCTTCAATTTCTCAAAAGCAATCCTGCGAGGCAGGTTTTGCATTCCGCAGTCAGGCTTGACCCAGATGTTTTCTTCTCCAAGTCTTTCAACTGCCTCAAGAATTCGCTTTTGAATTACTTCAATTGATTCAACTTCACTTAGAGATGTATCAATGCAGCCAACTGCAATTCTAACATCATAGGGCTCAATCATATCTCTCTCAAGCAGACTCAGATTTTTATTTTGAGTGCACTCTATATCGAGCACGCTAATATCAATTTCCAGAATTTCTTCCATCACCCCTTGAAGGCTTCCACATACGTGCAAGGCAGGCACTGGTATGTGCTCTGCAATGGAATTTATTATATCCCTAGCAGTTTTTAAGTCAGACACAGATGCAAGAACAGGTTCATTGATTTGAATAACCTCAGCCCCGGCTTTCTTCAGCGCTATTGCCTCAAAAGATAGCACCTCTGCTAGGTCATACATCAGATCTATATCCTCGGTGGATTTATACGGCGCAGTTTTCTCCAGCCTGCATTGATGTGCGAAGCTAATTGGCCCGATAATTATCCCTTTAACGTCTGCTTTTGCTGAAGCAAATGAAACAGCAAGCTTATAATCTCGGAAAAGCACAGGCTGTCTGTATCTGGAGATTTCATCTACCACCACTGGTTTATCATCCACAAGCTTAATTCCATTTATCCTCTCAGCGAGTAAGCGTATCTGATCTCCTCTAACCTGTCCATCTGAAATAAGTTGAACTCCGGCTTCGATTTGATCAGCAACTGCTTCTTTAATCGCTGTTGGAAATAACTCCTCTTTAGCTTCCTCTGGCTGGACTGGATAGCCCCCAGCCACGGTTGTTATCAGCTTAAAATCGCTTTCTATCATTTCACCTCTACGAAGTCAAGCTCAAGTGCCTCAAGCTTTTTCTGAAGCGGCACTCCTCTTTCGTCCCACCCGCAGATTTCATAGTAACTTGGCAGCATTTTCTCAAGCAGTATTTTTTCACCCCTTCTCACGCATGTTTCTAGAGGTTCATTTAAAGCTCGATATGGTAGAATGTCGTCTTTGCTGTCAAATCCTTCGCGGCAGTTGAAAGATCTGGTCAAGGTATTGATTCGCTCCCCTATTATTCTAAATTCATCTCTGGAGTAATCGAATCCAGTGACAGCGTTAAGCATATTCAATAAATCGCCAAAGCCTATTGCAAAAGTAACAAATTGACACACGCCTATTGAATCTAAAACAGCTATATTTCGCTGTCCACTTGCAATTAGCTTTGGTTTATCCTCATAGGTTTTTGGATTCACAGGTGCACCGCTTCCAAGATGTTCAGAACCATACGTCCAAGGCCTGAGATGGCATGCTCCGCGGTCTGCAACTGCATATGCTAGAGCTTGACCAAGTGCTGCTCTTGGATCGTAGCCTGGTACTTCAAGTCCTTTTACATGCATGGCAAACTTTTCACTCCCCCTGCCTATTTTTTCAGAAGCACGCTTCACTCCATTGGCAATTAACCTCCCTAAGTTTCCTGAAACTGTGCCAGCTGCATGTATAGCTTTTAAATATGCCTCTTTATTCCCGAATTCAAGCTTTACATCGTCGATCTCTTCCTTTGCAATAAGGCCTCTTTCACAGCATTCCATTAAAAATGCAATGGTATTGCCAAGGGAGATTGTATCCATTCCATAAGCATCAGCATAATAATCTGCTCTAGCAATCAAATCTCGATCTGCAATGCCGCAGTTTGCACCCAGCTGAGCAACAGTTTGATATTCAGGGCCCTCAGCTGCTATTCCCTCAGAGGTCTTGGATATCCTAATACAAGCTACAGGGCAGCGCCAGCAAGATCTGCGATATTTCCCCCCACCCCAGAGTTTATGCTGGTAGGCCTCTCCACTTATTTCCTCTATGGCTTCGAATTTGCCTGTCTGATAGTTCCTAACCGGTAATCCACCTGAGTAATTAACTCCCTCGATTATATTCAAGGTGCCTTGATTTGGGAGAGCTTGAGCAGTGGTTTTCGAAGCGCTCAATTTCTCCACCCACTGCGCCGCTACCTCTCTTACTCTGGCTTCGCTCGCCACCTCTGGCTTTTTACTCCCGCGGACTGCGATGGCTTTTAAATTCTTTGAGCCCATTACAGCACCAGCCCCACCTCTAGCAGCGGCGCGTGTATCCGCTATTATACTTGCAATTAAAGCTTGCCTCTCGCCAGCTTGACCTATGGATAAAACCTTTGCGCCTGGATATTTTTGCTTTAGCAGGCGCTCAGTCTCAAAAGTATTAAGCCCCCACAGGATTTCTGCATCGTGCAATTTCACCTCTTCCTCGAATACTGTAAGATAAACAGGTGCTTTTGCTCTACCTTCGATAATGATGCCATCGAAACCTGCAAACTTCAACTCTGGCCCCCAGAAGCCTCCGCAGTGAGAATCTAGCCAAGCGTTTGTTAGAGGTGACTTTGTGCAAACTGCAAAGCGATTGCCCATGAGAACAGTGCCGGTTAAAGGGCCTGTGAGAAATGCAAGTTTATTTTCCTGTGAAAGAGGATTTACTCCCTTTGACAGCTCCCTGTACAGCAGATAAGCTCCAAGTCCCTTGCCTCCTAGAAATTTTTGAAAAACTTCTTTTTTTATCGTTTCAGTTTCGATCTTTTCATCGCTTAGGTCTACACGCAAGAGTCTGCCCCAGCAGCCCCCGATTTGAGACATCATCTTTTAATTGATGCAGGAAATATTAAAAGATTTAGGATTTATTTTTGTGCTTTCTGCCCTCAGCTGCTTTATTTGCAATTCTCGCTGCGATTGCACCTGCTATGAAGCCAGCATCGATATTCACGACTGCTAGAGCGGAGCAGGATTGAAGCATTGCGAGCAATGCAGCCTCCCCACCGCCACCTTTACCATAGCCGGTTGAAACAGGGAGGCCTATGACTGGTACATCGAGCAAGCCTGCAACAACGGATGGAAGAGTGCCCTCTCTGCCAGCGGCTACGATAACAGCGTCTGCTTCAAACTCTACGAGTTTGCTTAATTCAGGGAAAAGGCGATGTATACCAGCGACCCCTACATCGTGGATCTCTAGCACTTCGCAGCCCATTTCCTCTGCTATAACTTTTGCCTCTTCTGCTGCAGGTATATCAGCGGTTCCAGCTGTGATTATTCCAACTTTTCCACCACTTCGCTCCGTTTTATGCTTTCCCTTTCTTAGAATTGCAATTCGAGCATTTTCATGCCATTCTAGCTTTACTCTTGTTCCGCAGATTTTTTTCAGAGATTCAAGCTGTGCTTCATTCAGGCGGGTTATGATTGCTTTTCCCTCGCTTTGAAGCTGAGCTTTTGCGATCTCAACTAAGGCTTTTATGCTTTTTCCTTCTGCAAGTATCGCTTCAGGAATCCCTGTTCTTTTTTCTCTATTTGTATCAAGCTTGGCTATTTTTTTAAGTTTTTTAAAGCTCAATAGTTTGAGCTGCTTTTCAGCTTCCTCAACGCTTAATTCGCTGTTTTTAAGGCTTTCTAAAATTTTTCTGAGTGACATTTTCGCAACCACAAAAAAGATGTAGTGCTTGAGTGAAATATATCTATTGCCATGATAGATAGAATTCTGGTGGCGGTGGATGGTTCTTCGCAGGCTCAAAGGGCATTTGATTTTGCCATCAGCCTCGCTAAGAGGTACAACTCTATTTTAACTATTATCAGTGTAATCAATCTGCCTGACTACATCCAGCGTACTAGAAAGATCAAAGCACTTGAGCAGGATTTGATGAAGCAATTCACAAGTATTCAGGAGGAACTGGTGGAAATTGGTAGAACAAATGGGGTGGAGATAAAATCAGTTATTGAATTTGGCCATCCTGCGGATAAAATCGTTGAATTCGCTAGCGAGGGCAACTTTGATCTGGTTGTTGTTGGCAGTAAAGGACGAAGCAAGGTTGAGAGGTTCCATCTAGGTGCCACTTCAGACAAGATCAGCCATCATTCAACTGTGCCGGTGCTTATTGTGAAATAGCTTGTGAAATAAGCTTGTGCTCAGTAAACAATCTCTCTTTCGAATACCTCGAGTGCTTTGCTCCCAGCCACCAGTGCCGGTGCGCCTCCCACGAGATATGCGAGTGAAATTGCCTCAATGATTTCCTGTTCTGGGATGCCTTCTTTTACTGCTTCAATGGTGTGAATTTCCACGCAATGCTGGCATTTTGCAGCGGCTGCCGCTGCCACTAGGATTAAGCGCTTGGTTTTAAGCGGTAAATTGCCGCCTTTTATTAACTCAGACCTCAGCGCTATATAGCGTTTCATCGCCTTTGGATTGGCTGCATTTAGAACTTTTACAGTTGGCGGAATTTTCCCCCATTTCTTCTCTATTTGCTTCAGTAATTTCTCGGTAATTGCAAATTCCTCCTGCTTCAAGGATATCATGCAATCTAATAAAAGCATTTCGATCTATTGATGGCGATTTTGCCAAAATCACACAAAACTTATATAGTATAAAAAATATTAAAAATCATTGAATACTTCACTGAGGGATTGAAGAATGAGTGAAATCGAAAAAATAAGAGCAAAGAAAATGAAAGAATTGATGCAGAAATTATCTGAAAAAAATAATCCCCGCGGAATACTGGAATTATCAGATGAGAACTTTTCAGCAGTCGTGGAGAAACAGCCATTTATCATAGTAGATTTCTGGGCGCCTTGGTGCATGCCCTGCAGAATGCTTGCCCCTGTAATCGAAGCTCTTGCTAGCGATTATGAAGGAAGAGTATTGTTCGGTAAACTAAATACTGATCAAAATATCAATACAGCTCTGAAATTCGGAATCACCGCCATTCCCACGCTGTTATTCTTCAAAAATGGAAAATTAATCGACCGAATAACAGGAGCGCTATCGCGAGAGCAGCTTGAAGCTAGGATTAAGAGATATCTTTAGCGAGATAATATTCAACTGCTCCAACTGCATTTACAATCTGCGGCTCACTCGGCACATATGCAGTTTTATCCAGAATTTTTTCCAGAGCATCTACCACTCCTTGATTCTTAACGGTTCCGCCAATCAAAGCTATTTTTTTAGCATCACTGGGTATAAGCTGAGCAATTCTTCTTGCAAAGGCAAAATGAACCCCTTTAATAACTTCTTCTTTTGAAAAACCCTCAACCAGCTTTGAAACAATTTCGGAGAGCGCAAAGACCGAGCAAGTGCTATTAATTTCAGCATATTTCTCAGCCTTAAAATGATATCTCTCCAGTTCATGCACTTTTAAATCAAAATATTTGGCAACTAGTTCTAGAAAAGCACCTGTACCGGCTGAGCATTTATCATTCATTCTGAAGTCATGGCTGCGCAGATCTATGACTTTAGTATCCTGCCCACCTATATCAGCGATAACCTCAACCTCTGCTTTTAACAGTCGCTTTACCCCATAGATAGCAGAGGTTATCTCAGTCACCGTCTCGTCGCAGGGCACTTTTTTTCTGAAATACCCTGTTGCAATTACAATATCCCCCTCCCTCCTCTCCGCCAGCAATTCACTCCAGTTGTGAGTATCCACAACCTTCCAAGTATAAGTGCCCTCACCGGAGTAATATACACCCTTGGCGGTTAAACTTCCAACATCGATGCCTATGAGCAATTACAACCGCCCCCCAAGGCGCTCTACAAATGCATCAAGCCTGAGTTTTACCTGCTCCGGAGTTTTACCTGGAAGGTCGGCTTCAATGGTAACATAGGGAATGCCCAGCTCTTTATTGAAATACTGCCTCAAAATAGGATCCTCAAGCTTGTGATGGCAAGCAAATTGCTGAAAATGAATAATAGCTTGAACATTCCTCCTTCTAATTTCATTCTCGATGAACTTCAATCTAAATTTAATGTCCCTCGCAAAAGTATAATTTCTATAATTAGCAGCTACCTCCTCTAGATTTTTACCCCCAATGCGAATAAATTCATATGGCATTTCATCGTATACAACGTGTAAGCCAATCGACTGCAGATAATCGTGGAAATCATGATAGATCGGCGGAGTACCAAGCAAAGCAATGCGATATTTATATTTATAATTCAGCTTTTGCTCGCTCACGCTTTTCAATGCCTCCTCATATTTCCTCAAATCACCCATCAAATCACTGCCGGAAACCTCGACCTGAAATACATCTTTAGCTGGAACCCCACCTGCAACTCGAAGTTCATCAAGCCTCATAGCTTGCCTCTTAAGCTTGCCAATTTCCTTAAACATACCTCTATTCTTAACCCCCCCGAGGAAATTCAGCAGCTTTTCAATCTGCATTCGCATAAGCCTCTTGGAACCATCGAAGGGATACATCAAATACAAAGTTCTAATCCCAGCCAGCTCAAGCTTCTCTCCATCAACTATGGCGTTGTTGCAATCGCCCCCTGCAATAACAACCAAAGCATCGATCTTAACCTCGCCGCTAAGCACTAAATCCCGCCAAATCGCAGTCCACGCGCAAAGTTTATCTCGAGGATTCAACTTTGAATGCGGCACGAAATTATTGAGATCCAAAGCTCGCTTGCCGCAGGCATAGATCACCTCAGGTGGTACGAGAGCAGTTATGCCAATCATCTTAAAAATGATTTTGGGGGTTAAGGTATATTAAGATATGTGCATATCTCAATTATAATGAGACTTGAGGATTTTGATTATCCGCTTCCAAAGGATTTAATTGCACAATCTCCAGTTGAACCTAGAAGTGCCTCACGCCTTCTCGTGGTAGATTGCAAGAGCAATGAAATTTCACATCGCAGGTTCGCGGATATCGTGGATTACTTTCAAGTAGGAGACATACTTGTATTGAATGACTCTCGAGTTATACCTGCTAAAATCGAGGGCAGAAAAACAACAGGTGGAAAAGTAGAACTTCTACTCATAAAAAACCTAGGCGATGCTTGGGAGTGCTTGGCTAAAGGAAGAAATTTGCGTCCTGGAACAGAATTGATTTTCAAGGAATTGGAGGGAAGAATAATAGATAGACTTGGACTAGGGAGGTTTATAATTAAATTCAACCGCGAAGATGTAAGGGAATTACTAGCAAGAATTGGCTCCTTACCAATCCCACCTTATATCAAAAAAGAACTCCAGGATAAAAAGAGATATCAAACCATTTATGGAAGAATCAATGGCTCTTTAGCTTCAACTACCGCTGGATTGCACTTCACAGCTGAACTGCTGGAGAAGTTAGAGCAGATGGGAGTTAAAATTGTCTTCATCACGCTGCATATAGGAATAAGTACCTTCATGCCAGTTAAGAATATCGAGCAACATAAAATGGAGGCAGAATACTGCAGGGTCCAGGAGGAAACTGCGAATGCATTGAACAATGCTAGGGGAAAAATATTCGCAGTTGGCACCACAGTTATCAAAGCACTTGAAAGTGCTTGCGTAGATGGCAAAATTCAAGCTTTTGATGGATTCACAGATTTATTCATATACCCTGGCTACAAGTTCAAAGCAAAAATTGATGCATTGATAACCAACTTTCATTTGCCACGTTCCACGCTTCTAATGTTAGTCTGCGCTTACGCTGGGAGGGAGAAAATCTTAAGGGCATATGAAGAGGCAATAGCACAGCGGTATCGCTTTTATAGCTTCGGAGATGCCATGCTGATTTTAAAATAGGGGTAAATATGTTTGAATTGCTATGTAAAGATGATAAAACAGCAGCGCGCGTGGGAAGACTGCATACCAAACATGGAATAGTTGATACTCCTGCATTCATGCCGGTTGCCACCAAGGCAAGTGTTAAAACGCTTAGCTCTGAGGAATTGAAAGCAATCAATGTGCAGGCAATCATTTCCAATGCCTTCATTTTATATCTAAAGCCAGGCGTGGAGGTTATAAAAGAAGCAGGGGGGATTCACGAATTCATGAATTTCGAAGGAGCGATCTTCACCGATAGCGGTGGATTTCAAATGCTCAATGATAAACTATTACTGCAGGTGAGCGATAAAGGCGCTGTTTTTCAAAGTCCCTTTGATAGCACGAAGCATAGATTTACACCAATTAAATGCATAGAGGTGCAGATGGAGCTTAGATCAGATGTTGCAATGGTACTCGATGACTGCCCGCCTTATGGAAGCGATTATGAATATGTAAAACAATCCACTCAGCGAACAATTGAGTGGGCAAAAATTGCAAAAGAAGCACATCGAAAAGAGGATCAAGCTTTATTCTGCATAATTCAAGGTGGTACCTATCCTGATCTCAGAAGGGAGAGTGCCGCTGCATTAACAGCAATGGATTTCCAAGGCTATGCAATCGGAGGGCTTTGCATTGGCGAGCCAAAGAAAGTGATGTATGAAATACTCAGCTATACAGCGCCCTTGATCCCGGAGGATAAAATTAGATACCTCATGGGGGTTGGCGCTCCCCTTGACCTTTTGAATTCAATCTCGATGGGCATCGATTTATTTGATAGCGCGTATCCAACTAGAAATGCAAGGCACAGCACAGTTTATACTTACAATGGACGATTCAGCTTGAGAAGAGGCAGATATGCTAAGGATTTTACCCCCATCGATAGAAATTGCAATTGCCTAGCTTGCAAGAGCTACACTCGAGCATATATCCACCATCTATTAAAGGTGAATGAGATGCTTGGTATGCGACTTGTAACGATACACAACCTCTATTTCCTGCAAGAATTACTATCGCAGGCTAGAAAAGCAATATTAAAAGGCGAGTTTATAGAATTCAAAAAGGAAATAGCAAGTGCTTACAGCGAAGCCGGGATGCACAATTACGAGTCACCCCAGCTAAGTGGCCTTCCATGATCCCACGTTAATGCTATTTCTCTTCACAATATTTTGTTTCATTTGGATAGCAGTAGGGGCATTTGGGCGGGTATCGATATCTATCCATAGCTCCAAATTCTCCATATGCGACATAGACTTTGTTGCATTCATAGCAGGTGATTTCTGCAATATACATGCATTTCGTGCCACCTTTCTCCTCGATCTTAAGGATTTTCATTTGAACCACTTGATTCAAATTATAGTTATAGCCCAAAAAAAGGTTTTCTTAACCATAAATCCGGTTGAGAAAGATTAAGTAAGTTAAAGTTGAATAATCAAAAAATGATGGCACTGAAGATTTTCAATACAATGAGCAATCGACTGGAAGAATTTAATTCAAAGGCAGAGGTAAAGATGTATGTCTGTGGATTAACAGTATACGACCACGTGCACGTTGGGCACGCTAGAACTTATCTTGCCTTTGATATCATTCGACGCTACTTGCAGTTCAAAGGCTTCAAAGTCTTCTATGTTCAGAATATCACCGATGTGGATGATAAAATAATAAATCGAGCCAGAGAACTTGGAATTCATCCACTGAAGCTGGCTGAGAAATATACCGAAGAAGGTCTGAGAGACTTAGAGATAGTTGGAATTGCGAGGGCAGATCTCTATCCAAGGGTAACGGAGAATATTCCAGATATAATCAAGGCAATTGAGCTTTTAATTGAAAAAGGTTTTGCTTATGAAGTAGAAGGAAATGTTTACTTCGATGTTTCAAAGTTAAAGGACTACGGCAAGCTTTCAAAGCTATCCCTGGAGCAGATAAAAGCAGGAGCGAGGGTGGAAATCGATGAGAGAAAGCGCCACTTCGCAGATTTCGCTCTCTGGAAGCGCGTTGAAAATGACTTTGGCTTTAATAGTCCGTGGGGAAGAGGCAGACCTGGCTGGCACATTGAATGTTCAGTGATGGCTTCCAAATTCCTTGGCAGCGAAATTGATATTCACGGTGGAGCAGTGGATTTAATTTTCCCCCATCACGAAAATGAAATTGCTCAATCCGAAGCACTGCTGGGAAAGCAATTTGTGAGATTCTGGGTTCACACAGGCTTTTTACGCGTTGCAGGCAAGAAAATGTCCAAGTCACTCGGCAACTTCATCTTGCTGAGAGATCTGCTTGAGCTTTATGATGCCGAAGTAATAAGGCTTTTCTTCGCCTCAGCTCACTATCGAAGCCCTATTGATTTTGATTATGCCAAGCTCGAACAAGCAAAGGCAAGCTTGGAAAAAATCTATGGAACTTTGAAACGCGTTCTTTCGCAAGCAAGAGAGAAGGAAATAAGTGAGGCTGAGCGTGAACTGCAATTGCAAATCAAAGCTGCAAGAGAAGAATTCATAGAAAGTATGGATAACGACTTCGACACAGTTAAAGCACTCGCAAGCCTATTTAAATTAACTGGGGAGATAAATAAATTCCTAGCGAAGCACGGTGAGATAAATAAAAACCTAGCGGATGAGATAATAAAAACATATAGAGAGCTTGGAGGAATATTAAACTTGTTTAACAAGCCCATCGAAAGAGTAGAACCAGAAGCTAGGATGATTAAAGACTTAATTGAACTTTTAATGGAAATAAGGCAGGAAGCGAGAAATAGAAAGGACTGGGAAACAGCTGATAAAATTAGAGATAGATTGAGAGATATAGGCGTAATTATTGAAGATATTCCTTCAGGTTCCAGATGGTATATGAAATCAAAGGAGGAGAAACTTTAAATCAAAGTAAAAAAATAAGAAAAGTGCCTCGGTGGCTTAGCCCGGTAGAGCGGCTGACTTGTAGCATAGCAAGAAATCAGCAGGTCGCGAGTTCAAATCTCGCCCGAGGCTTAAATCTAAATCTAAGGAAAGGTTAAAGATGGGAAGCGTAAAGGATTTGGAGGTCATAAAAAAACCAGAAAAGGAAAAAATGGGTATAGCGCGATTCCACTTCTCAGATCGCTATTCGATTTTCGACTGGGGGGAGATGCCAGACTGCATAGAAGGGAAGGGCGCAGCTCTATGCCTCATGGGAGCTTATTGCTTTGAAAAACTCGAGGAGAAAGCCATCAGGACGCATTACCGTGGATTAGTCGACTCAGCTGGACGTGTTATACGTTTCAACGAATTAAAACAACCTTCCAATGTTATGGAGATCGACCTAGTAAACGTTTATAGACCCAAGGCTTGCATTGAAGATGGAAAACTAAGATATGACTACAGCATGTATACGCCAAATCTAAGGAACTTCCTGATCCCTCTCGAGATAATCTATAGAAATAGACTTCCAGAGGGTTCATCGGTTTTTAAAAGACTTGAACAGGGCCTAGCAACACTTGAAGAGCTTGGGCTGGAACGTTACCTTAAGCTTGGTGAAAGGCTTAAGAGGCCTATGTTCGAGGTAAGCACGAAACTTGAAGAAGGCGATAGATATCTTTCTTGGGCAGAGGCTCAAAAGATCGCAGGCTTGACAGATGAAGAATTGGAAGAGATCAAAAGCTTGCTCTTGAAAGTTGATGAAACAGTAACAGAGATTGCTGCAAAAGCAGGTCTAGAAAACGAAGATGGAAAAATCGAATTGGCCTTTGACCCCCTGAGGAGGCTCTTAGTGGTGGATGTCACTGGCACACTTGACGAGTGCAGATTCACCTATAATGGGCTCCACGTTAGCAAGGAAATCGCTAGGCAATTCTATAAGAAAACAGAATGGTGCAAAAATGTGGAGGAGGCCAAACGCTTGGCTAAGGATAAGGGAGTAGTGGAATGGAAAAACCTCTGCACGCTAAAGCCTCCAAAACTGGATGCTGAACTAAAAATTATCATAAGCGAGATGTATATGGCGGCTGCAAATGCACTTACAAATCGGAAACTATTTGATGTGCCAAATCTTGCAGAAATTGTAAAGAAATACAGGGATTATTTGGAGAGGAAAGAATGATTGATAGAGATGAAGTTAAAAGGATAATCTCAGATTACGATAAACGCAAAGTTAGGATAGGTGTTTTAGGTTCACATTCCGCTCTTGAAATAGCTTTTGGTGCTAAGCAGGAGGGCTTTGAAACTGTGGTGGTATGCCAAAAAGGGCGTGAGAAAACCTATACAAAATATTATGGCAACCTATTCGACCACGTACTCCTGCTGGATAAATTTGCAGACATCATACGTGAGGAAAACCTGCAAAAACTCAGAGAACTATGCACTGTTTTTGTACCTAACCGGTCTTTTTCAGTTTATGTGGGCTATGAGAACATAGAAGAAAAGTTCTCCGTGCCCTTGATGGGAAACAGACATATGCTAAAAATTGAGGAGAGGAATGCGCCTAAAAATCAATATTATTTGCTTCAAAAAGCCGGTATACCCACGCCTAAAATTTTCAAGTCCTATAAGGAGATAGACCGCTTAACCATAGTTAAAGTTCCTGAAAAAAAGCGTGCAATTGAAAGAGCCTTCTTTTACGCCTCATCCCCAAGCGAGTTTGAGAAAAAGGCCGAGGAGCGAATCAGAAGGGGGATAATCAGTCCAGAGGCTTTGGAAAAAGCCCTTATAGAAGAGTATGTTATTGGGGCAAAGTTTAATGCAAATTTTTTCTGGTCACCGTTAACCGGTGAGTTAGACTTTCTAGGATTCGATAAGAGAATACAGACAGACTTGGATGGAGTTTTAGATTTACCAGCATCAGAACAGCTGGAACTTGGAATTGCAACTCAAAACATTGAAATAGGACATTTTGGCGTAACCATGCGGGAGAGCCAGTTAGAGAGAATATTTGATGCTGGCGAGCGCTTTGTTGAAACATGCAAAAAAGAGTACCCTCCCGGGATGATTGGGTTATTTGCCTTACAGGGAGCCATAACCAAGGAGTTAGAATTCTATGTTTTTGATGTCAGCGCTAGAGTACCAGGCTGCCCTTGCTTGGAACCAACATCACCCTATATGAAATATAAATATGGAATGGAAATTGGTACGGGAAGGAGAGTTGCCATGGAAATAAAGCGCGCTATTGAGGAAAATAGGCTTGAGGATATTTTGACATGATTACCAAGGGAGATATAGGTGAAATATTAAGCAAGTACAACTTGAAAAAGCTATCTATAGGCACAATTGGCTCCCATACGGCTTTAAATATTTTCAAGGGAGCAAAAGAAGAGGGCTTTAAAACTGTATGCATATGCAAAGAAAGCGATGCTATAGTTTATAAGAAGTTTCCAGTCGCAGATGAAATTATTTTGGTGAGAGAATTCCACGAACTGCTGAAGGAAGAGGTGCAGGAAAAACTTAAAAAATTAAGCACCGTGATCGTCCCCCATGGATCATTCACAGCGTATCTAAGCACAGAGCAATTAATTGACGAGCTGCACGTGCCCATGTTTGGAAATCGACAGTTACTCCACTGGGAAGCAAAGAGAGAGAAACAGGAGAAATGGCTTAGGAAAGCCGGGCTTCGATTGCCAAAAACGTTTCAAAATCCAGAGGAAATTGACCGTCTAGTTATAGCGAAACTCCCAGGAGCCAAGGGTGGGAAGGGTTATTTTCTTGCCGGCTCGCCTAAATCTTTTCACAGGAAGGTTGAGCAAATGGTTAACCGCGAGCTGCTGAGCAGAGATGATGCTGATAAAATATATCTGCAAGAATATATCTTAGGCGTCAATGTATACCCCCATTACTTTTCTTCGATAGTGAGGGATGAGGTAGAATTCTTTGGAGTTGACAGGCGTTATGAGTCCGCGGTAGATACCATAGGGAGGATACCTGCTAGCGAACAGCTTGAGGTGGGAATTAATCCTACATACACTGTTGTGGGAAACATTCCACTGACACTTCGAGAATCACTCCTACCTGAATTAATGAGAATAGGCGATAATGTGCAGAAAACAGCAAGGGAAATTTCTCCCCCCGGGATTATAGGTCCTTTTTGTTTGGAGACTGTTATAACGGATAAATTGGAGATTTTTACATTTGAAATTTCAGCGCGAATTGTTGCAGGAACGAATGTTGGAATTGGAACATCGCCCTATGCGTATCTACAGTATGGCGAAAAGATGTATATGGGTAGAAGAATAGCTAGGGAGCTTAAAGATGCTTTAAGGCAAAAAAGGATTCAAGAAGTGCTTACTTAATATTTTTCAACCAACTTTTTACTTAATATTTTTCAACCAACAGCTTTTTCTTTTAAGAGATCTCAAAAGCAAGAGATGGGGATGAGATAATCGCTAGGTCCAAATGCCCGGAATGCGGCGAGTTGCTTCGCATATATCCACATTGGAATAGCTACGCAGGCTGCATAAATCCTGCGTGCTTCAATAATATTCAGAATATTAAGAAGAGAGGGCTTGCGCAAAGGATGAATGAAGGGACTAAAAAAACCCTTCAAATGCCTTTGCCCATCTAAAGCTTGCGAAATTTCGCTATTTTTATATATCAATAGGAAAGACTATATTGATTCGATATAGGTGATGCTGTGAGCGAAGTTAAAAGAATTTTTATCATTGCAATCTGCTTGGCATTAATTGCATCAACTTCGAGCGCTCTATACACCCCTCCAGGTGGAGCGCTTGTAGTGCAGCAGTTGAGATACGATCCCTATCCAGCTATCGCTGGGCAGTATTTGAAGTTGTGGATAAAGGTGGAGAACATCGGCAACTGGGAGGTTGAAGATGTTGTCTGCAAATTGGAATCAGCCTATCCATTCTCGCTCGATCCAAATGAAATTGATACTAGGACAATTGGCAGGCTGCCTGCACAGGAAGTCGCGATTGTAGATTATCAAGTTAGAGTGGCTCAAGATGCAATTGAAGGCTGGAATGAGCTCATTTTTAAATTTAAATCCAAAGACTCAGACTGGACCACTGCAAAGCTTAGAATTTATGTGAAATCTGAAACACCTGACTTCGCTATAGGTTTAATTCAAAGTTCGCCTTTAAATTTGATTCCAGATACAGAGAACGCAAAGCTAACAATCGAGATTCAGAATATAGGATCTGGAAGAGCTGAGATGGTGGTTGCTGAGTTAATTTTAAAAGAGGGTTTTAAGCCAAGCCAGAGCTATTCTTACAAGGCAAATTTAGGCACCATTGAAGCGCATTCATCCAAGAACGCCATCTTCTATATAGATGTGGATAAAACTCTCCCTCCAGGGAGCTATTTGACTGACTTAATCATAAGATATAAAGAAAAAAATAATATTGAATATAAAAATAAAACGCTGCAATTTGAGCTCAATGTCAAGTCAACACCGCTATTTGAAGTGGAAAGCATTGAAACAAGCAAACCGGAGCTGGCTCAAGGCGACAAAAACATTGCATTAAAACTCAGGATCAAAAATACTGGAACAGAAGAGGCTAAAAGCGT
>JBBIOZ010000034.1:0-16425 GCA_037443105.1 Methanocellales archaeon | reverse complement strand
AGATTTTACGTCCATCTGATGGAAAAGTGCCCAAAGACGTGGTTTTTATTCAATGCGCTGGCTCTCGAGATCCTGAGCATGGCGTACCCTATTGCTCTAGAGTTTGCTGCATGTACACAGCTAAACACGCGATGCTCTACAAACATAGAATTCCAGATGGCCAAGCCTATATATTCTACATGGATGTAAGAGCATTTGGCAAAGGCTATGAGGAATTTGTAACTCGAGCAATGGAGGAAGACCGCGTGCTCTACATTCGAGGGAGAGTTTCAAGGATATATGAAGAAAACGGCAAACTCATAGTCTGGGGCTATGATACACTCAGCGATAGAAAAATAGAAGTTCAAGCAGACCTAGTGGTACTTGCAACGGCAATGCTACCTAGCACTGATGCACGCGAAATTGCTCGAAAGCTCAGAATAGCCACAGACGAATATGGCTTCCTAACCGAAGCTCATCCAAAGTTAAGGCCTCTGGAAACTTTAACCCCTGGCATATTCTTAGCTGGCACAGCTCAATCGCCTCGAGATATTCCAGATACGGTGGCGCACGCAAGTGGTGCAGCTGCTAAGGTAACTGCGCTGTTCTCAAAAGAGAAGCTGAGCCATGATCCCATTATTGCATATGTGGATGAGGAGATATGTGTAGGCTGCGGAAATTGCGAGGCTACTTACGCTTATGGAGCTGTAAAGCTCGATCGCGAGCTTGGAATTGCAACTGTGAATGAGGGAATGTGTGAAGGCTGCGGTGCCTGCGCTGCCGCTTGCCCAAGCGGTGCTATGCAGCATAGAAACTACACCAAGAGGCAGCTCTTTGAGATGGTAAGCGCTATTTTAGGGGGCTAGAAATGCAAGTGCTCGTGGTCGGCGCTGGAGTTGCAGGTATGAAGGCTGCCCTTGAGTTAGCTGAATATGGATACAGAGTTACGGTTGTTGAAAAACTGCCTAGCATTGGCGGGAAAATCTCGCAGCTGGACCGGCAGTTCCCAGATAACCGCTGCGGGCTATGTCAGATTCTACCTCTCTTTGATAGAGATTCCTGTGAGGAGTTCTGCTTGCGACGAGTTCTTTCTCATAAAAATATCGCAGTAATCACCAATGCAGAAGTTGCAAGGGTCGAGGGAGAGGCTGGCAGATTCAAGGTAGATGTGATCAAAAAACCTAGAGGGGTTAGTGAAGCGAAATGTATTGCTTGCGCTAAGTGTACCAATCTATGCCCAGTTGAGGTCAGCGATGAATTCAATGGCAATCTCTCAAAGCGAAAAGCAATCCACGTAAGATATCCCCTTGGCTATCCCAATGTCTATGTAATTGATTGGATAAACTGCATCAAATGCGGCAAGTGTGCTGAGATATGTCCAACAAAGGCAATTGAACTCGAAGCAGAAGCTGAGTTGATAACACTTGAAGCTGGTGCGATAATTCTGGCCCCAGGCTTCGAAGGCGTGGATGTTAATACTCTGAGGCAGTACAAGTATGGTAAATATCCTGACGTAATCACAAGCTTGGAATTCGAGCGTTTGCTCTGCGGCTATGGCCCAAGCTATGGCAAGCTTCTGCGTCCATCCACCGGCTCTAAACCTGAGAAAATTGCATTTCTGCAATGCGTGGGATCAAGGGATGTAAAGAGGGACTATTGCTCATCCGCCTGCTGCATGTATGCTTTAAAAGAAGCTCTTATAGCCAAAGAGAAGGCACCAGATCTAGATATAACCATTTACTACATGGACATACGTTGCTTTGGCAAAGGCTATCACCGATATTATGAAAATGCCAAGCAAAAAGGAATAAAATTTATACGCTGCAGAGTACCAGTGGTAGAAAGAGAACTTGATGGCAAAATTGCGATTTTCTATGTCGATGAAAATGATGAAAGCAGAAAGGAATCCTTCGATTTGGTGGTACTCTCCGCGGGGCAAGCAGCACCTCACGGCTGGGAAAAACTCAGCGAGATATTTGGTATAGAACTCAACCAATGGGGATTTGCAAAGACAAAAACATTCAAACCAGTTGAAAGTACCCGCAATGGCATTTTCGTTTGCGGTTCCTTCACCGAGCCAAAGGATATATCTGATGCAATAACTGAAGCAAGCGCAGCTGCTGCTGAAGTAATGCAGTTGCTTGGCAAGCCAAAGCTTCCTCTTGAAGTGCAGCAAAAATTCGAAGGAAAAGGAATTGGATTGCTTATTTGCACCTGCGGAGGAGAGAACAGCGAGGCAGCGAAATTGAGGGAGCGGTATGAGGGTGGAATCAAAAGAGTAGAGGTGCTGGATTATCTCTGTCAGAATCTTTCAAAGATACGCGAGTTGATAGGCAGCGATTTGGATAGAATTGTTATCGCTGCCTGCGCGCCATATGGGATTGAAACAGCAGTTAAAAAAACAATAGGTCTCCCCTTTGAGAATGTGGAAATAGTGGACATAAAGCAGCATGGCGATGGCTGGAGAATTAAGAAAAATATAGACCTAGCGATTGAAAAGCTAAAGAACAAAAAAGGTAAAATTGAAGCTTCATTAAAAGCAGAGATAGTTCAAAGAGCTCTGGTAATCGGGGGTGGAATAGCAGGGATGCAAGCGGCTCTTGGCATTGCAAACGCTGGCTTTGAAGTTGATCTAGTGGAGAAAACCAGCGAACTAGGAGGCAATTTAAAGCAATTGAAATACACTTTTGAGGGCGAAAATGCGGAGGAGCTGCTTGAGTTAGCGATTCAAGCAATTGAAAGGCAAAAATTAATCAACGTCTATAAAAACTCAGCGGTTGTTGAATTACACGGCCACGCTGGTAACTACATTGCGAAGATAAAAAGCGATGCGGTAGAAAGAATGCGGAGCTATGGCGCAGTTGTGCTTGCAACAGGAGGAGAAGAATATCTTCCAAGTGAGTATCTATATGGAAAAGATCCTAGGATTATTACCCAGCGCGAGCTAGAAGCCAAGCTTTTAAAAAACGATGTCCATCAAATTAAAAGCGTTGTTATGCTGCAGTGCATAGGCTCGAGAAATGAGCGTAATAGATATTGCTCTAGAGTCTGCTGTGCAGCTGCTATTAAAAATGCAATTAAATTGAAAGAAAAAAATCCAGAAGTCGAGATTTATATTTTAAATAGAGATATCGTTACATATGGATTTGCTGAGCATCATTATACTTTAGCGAGGAGAATGGGGATTACTTTTCTCAGATACGATGGTTTACCATCGATTGAATTGAATGGAGGTGTTTTAAGCCTTAAATTCATCGATTCACTGCTGAGAGAGGAGATCGTAATGAGCCCGAGCTTGATAGTGCTCAGTACAGGCATAGTGCCTAATAAAGATAATCCAGTGCTTGCAGAGCTCTTGAAAGTTGAACTCGATCAAGATGGCTTTTTCAAAGAGGCAAATGCAAAATTCAGACCAGTGGATTTTAAAAAAGATGGAATATACATCGCTGGCTTGGCTCATTCTCCCCGCAATGTTAAGGAATCAATTACACAGGGACTCGCAGCAGCTGCGAGAGTAGCGATTTTGTTAAACAGAGATAAAGTGCCAGCAAGCAGGTTCATAGCGAGCGTTAGCAAAAGATGGTGTGCTGGCTGCGGGCTGTGCATCGAAGCGTGCCCATTTGGGGCTAGAATAATTGATGAGGAGAATAAAGTGGTGGAGGTAATCGAATATATATGCAAAGGCTGCGGTGCCTGCGCTGCCGCTTGCCCAAGCGGTGCTTCTCAGCTGCTCAAGCTCACCGCTGACCAAGCAATCTCTATAATCGATTTAGCATTGGAGGAACTTAATGTTTGAACCAAGATTAATAGGATTCCTCTGCAATTGGTGCGCTTCAAGTGCAGCTGATTTAGCTGGCACCACTAGGCTGAGCTATCCAGCGAATTTTCTGGCTGTGCGAGTGATGTGCAGTGGAAGTGTTGATCCACTTTATATAATCCGAGCATATCTCGATGGCGCTGATGGTGTACTCATAGGAGGCTGCCATCCCGGTGATTGCCACTATATCAATGGCAATTATAAAGCTAGAAGAAGAGTTGCATTGATTAAAAACATCTTTAGAACCCTTGGCCTGGAGGAGGAACGCATCTGGCTCAAGTGGATAGGTGCAGATGAAAGCAAGAGGTTCGCGGAAACCGTGGCTGAAATGACCGAGGAAATGCGCAGGTTAGGACCCAATCCAGTTAAAGCACAGTGGGAGGTATAGAGATGGTAAATGCCAAGCTGGCGGTTAATCTCAGCGAGAGAGCTAGTTTGAATGCTTTTCTCGCTAGCATTCTTACTCAGCGCTTGGTGGATGCAATTCTCGTGCCAGCTGAGGCAAGCTCCAGTTTGAGTGCATTTCAAACGTTGATTACGCAGCCTGAGAAGCTCAGCGGTGCAAATCCCATTGCTCCGGTTATGCCATTGAACAGCGCTCTAGTGCTTTCAAATCTCACCATTGTAGAGCCGAGTAAAAAGAAAATTGCAGCTGTGCTCAAACCTTGTGAAATGCGAGCTTTAATTGAGCTTGTTAAGTTAAAGCAGGCTAACTTGGAGAATATAATTACAATTGGAATCGACTGTTTTGGTACTTACAGCGTAGAGGACTATAAAGCCATGGTTGAGCGGAATGAGAATCCAACTGAGCGCATCTTAAGCCAAGCTAGAAAGGATGTGGAAGATGAAAAGCTGCGCAGCGCTTGCAAGTACTGCGAATATCCATTTCCCTTAAATACTGATATAACAGTAGGCCTTTTTGGATTGAATGGAAAGGAATTGCTGATCAAGGCAAATAGCGATGCTGGGGCGCAATTGCTTGAGAAGAGCGGTCTCAGTTTAGATGGTGAGGCTCTTTCGAGGCGGAGAGAGGAGGCGCTTGCCAAGCATCTTCAAGCTAGAAATAAAAAGGTGGAAAGCTTTCTAGCAGAAACCCAAAGGGAAATAAGTGGATTGAAGAATCTTCTTAACATCTTCTCAACCTGCATATCCTGCAGGAACTGCAAGAGTGTATGTCCAATTTGCTATTGCAAGGAATGCTTCTTTGAATCCAGTGCATTTGAATATCCATCTGATAAGTATTGGAGAAAAGCTGAAAGCAAAGGCATCGTTAAGCTACCGCTTGATATTCTAATGTTCCACTTAGGAAGGATGGCACATATTGCTGTCTCCTGCGTCGCATGCGGTATGTGCGAGCAAGCCTGTCCGAGTAACATTCCACTTCTTAAAATTTTCAAGCTCGTGGGATCAAATGCTCAAAAGGAATTTGAATACATACCAGGCAGAAACCTAGAGGAATCTCTGCCGCTGGTAATGTTTAAAGAGGAGGAGTTTGAACAACTGGGGTGAGAAAATTGGAAGCAGCACTGGTTAAAGAGGAAGTTAAAATGCCAATGGTGCGCATCTATATCACAGGCAAGGAGTACAAAGTGCCTGCTGGGCTTACAATTATGAAAGCAGTGGAATACGCAGGTTACAGATATATACGTGGATCTGGATGCAGAGGTGGATTCTGCGGTGCTTGTGCAACTATCTATCGCCTTAAGGACGATTACAAGCTGAGATTTGCCCTAGCTTGTCAAACAACTGTTGAAGATGGCATGTATTTAACTCAAATTCCCTTCGTGCCTGCTAATAAGCAAATTTATGACCTCGAGAAGCTAGAATGCAATGTTTTGACCATTTTGAAATATTACCCTGAGATCGCTCGCTGTGTTTCATGCAACACCTGCTCTCGAGCATGCCCTCAGGAGCTATTAACCATGGACTACATTCAAGCAGCTCTGCGAGGCGATATCAAAAAAGTGGCTGAGTTATCCTTTGACTGCATTCAGTGCGGCTTATGTGCTGCTCGCTGCCCAGCTGAGATAGCACACTATCACGTTGCTCAGCTGGCAAGGCGCCTATATGGCAAGTATTGCCTGAAAATCCCGAAGCATCTCGAAGACCGAGTTAGAGAAATAGAGGATAGGAGGTATGAGGCAGAGATGGATCGACTTATGAGGATGAGTGTGAAGGAACTTAGAGAACTCTATGTAAAGAGAGACGTGGAGGCATAAAATATGAAGTTCATCAGAGGCTACCCTGAATATATGCGTGAGTTGATCGATAAAGTGGAGCAAACGCGACCTCGAAGAGTAAAGGAAGTCTTCAAGCCAATGTCTATGGATGAGCGGGAGGATGTGCTTCGCAAGTATCACCCTGATTTCATTAGCGAAGCAAAAAGGCCTCTTAGAATAGGACCTAACAAGGGCGATCTCGTGCCAAATGAAGTTGCAAACCTGCTGGAAGCTCACCCGGTTATTAAACCGGAAGATGTAGATTTATCGCGCATCGACTACGATACCGATATACTAATAATAGGAGGTGGAGGCGCAGGTTTGGTTGCCGCACTCTGGGCTTGCTACAGCGGTATTAAGCCAGAGGATATATTGATCGTGCAAAAGCTGCGCTTGGGCGATTCCAACTCAATTATGTCTCAGGGAGGGGTGCAGGCTGCTACAAAGCCAAATGACAGCCCTCTAATACACTACCTCGATGTCCTTGGGGGCGGACACTTCACAAACAAACCTGAACTCGTAAGAGCACTTGTAACCGATGGACCAATGCTGATAAAATGGCTATCTGAACTCGGAGTTATATTTGATAGAGATTCAAAGGGCGACCTCCTTGGAATACACGGTGGAGGCACATCAAGAAAGCGCATGCTTTCATGCAAAGATTATACAGGTATGGAGATCGTTAGAGTACTGCGCGATGAAGTGCGCAATCTTGAAATACCAACTTTGGAATTCACCTCTGCAGTAGAACTCATACTCGATGAATTTGGACAAGCGGCTGGAGCCGTGCTTTACAATATGGAAACCACTCAATACTACATAGCAAGGGCAAAGGCAACAATCCTAGCAACCGGTGGATTTGGGAGATTGCATATTCAAAACTTCCCCACCACAAATCACTATGGTGCAACTGCTGATGGAGTGGTAATGGCGTATCACGCAGGTGCGAAGCTTCGAGACATGGATGCAGTTCAATATCATCCAACTGGCGCAGCCTATCCGGAGCAAATCGTGGGCTTGCTTATAACCGAGAAGGTACGGGGACTGGGCGCTCAGCCGGTCAATAAACATGGAGAAATGTTTGTTTTTCCACTCGAGCCAAGAGATGTTGAAAGTGCTGCAATCATTCGCGAGTGCTATGGTAGAGACAATGGCATAGTTACGCCAACAGGACTTCGAGGAGTATGGCTTGATTCTCCACTGATAGAATTAATCCACGGTGAGGGCACGATTAAAAGGGAGCTCTCAGCTATGTACCGTCTATACAAACGCTTCGATATAGATATGAGCAAAGACCCTATACTCACATTTCCAACGCTTCACTATCAAAATGGTGGAGTTGAAATAGATGAATATTCTCAAACCAGCATAAAAGGTTTATTTGCTGCCGGCGAAGTTACAGGAGGGGTGCATGGGAAGAATCGCTTGATGGGCAACTCGGTTCTTGATTATTGCGTTTTTGGTAGAAGAGCAGGTATATATGCAGCAAAGCATGCGAAGAATGCTAAAATAGGCAGACTAACGCTTGCGCATATCGCGCACTATGAAGTCATGCTCAGCGAAGCAGGAATAGTTACTGATAGAAAAGCACCAATACTGCTGCCAGATTACCGCGGGCGCGAAGTGCTCTCAAGAGCTCTGGACATATTCTAAGCAATATTTATTACTATTTTTATTATTTTTATTATTTTAAGCATCTGATCTCTTAACAGCGGTCCATGTAACATCTACTCCCAGTATTTTTCTTACTATCACGGTGATTCCGCAGAACTCCAGCAGTAGAATATAGTAAAAAATACCTATTAATCTAGTTAAGAAGTCTCGCACCCCAGTTGAAAGTTCGAGGATTCTTTTGCAATATAGGAGAAAAAGAGGCATGAAGACCACGATTATAAAAGGCAGCGTCATCGATGCAAGCCAAGAAAACTTTACCATCTTAGGCAGTTTCGATCTCAAGAACAGCTTCGAATATAATCGAAGTCCTTCATAAGCACCTGTATACCATCGCACCCTCTGGCGGTATAGCTCAAGCCATGTGATTCCAGCTTGCTCGCCTACCCTAGTTTTTTTGACCAGTGCTGCCCTTCTTCCCGCGAGATAAATTCGCTGGGTAAATTCAGTATCCTCGCACTTTACATCCTCTCGCAAGCGCTGTGTTCTAAAGAATTTACCATCGAGCACGCCTATCAAACCGTTGAATAGCAGAAAACCATTGCTCCAGTTAAGCAGTCGATATAAGTCCCCTATGAGTCTATATTCCACTGCTACAATTCTGGTGGCTAAGCTATCGTAATGATTTGTAACATAGCGAGGGGAGCTGGCAATTGCATATCTAGCATCTTTTCTCAACACAGCTATGCATTCCAGCAAAAAATTTGACTCAGGACGGGAATCGACATCCAAGATTGCAATGTAATCATAGTTTCCTTTGAGATTTTCCAGTGCGTGGTTGAGGGCTCCTGCCTTTCTCCCCCTTCCATTGAGTCTCACGAGTACATTAGTATTTCTCTCCCTAAGATATTCCTCTCTCTCATCCAGATCTCTATTTTTATCAACTATATAAATTACATCCACTTCTAGTCCATTTTTCTCCAACTTTTGAATGCACTCCCAAGACTTTTTTACAACGCTAAGAGGCTCTTCAGGTGCCACTGGTATTAGAATTGCAGTTCTCATAGTTCTCAGCGTATGAGTCCATAATCTTCCTTCTTCAAACCCGTTTTACCTGTTCGCAAATAATAAAAATAGTTAGTTACCCATTTAAAAATCCAACGTTTCACTCCACCTGCTCTAAATCTGCGCAGAGAAGTGCTGAAAATTAATTCATCGGATTGAGCAATACCACGTTTAAACAAGCGTCTATAGAGATCTATATCCTCCGAGGTATCTAGATCTTCTCGAAATCCATCTATAGCTTCAAAGTCATTCTTTCTTACCACCAAGCAAGCTCCTGGGAAAATTGGATTTCTCAGCAGCAAGCTGAGCTTTGGCACTAGGGTATAGCCAATCAATGCTAAGAGTCGAAATTTCAATGTTCTTTCCTCTTCAAATGGCACCATTTTTCCATAAACTGCAGCTATTTTTTTGTTTCTGAAAATTTCTTCGCATTTGGATATGAAGTTAGGTGCAATTGCAGAGTCTGCATCGAGAAAAATTAAAACTTCGCCCTTGGCAAGTTTAGCTCCAGCGTTTCTAGCTTGAGCGATATTTGATTTTTTAACAACTATAACATCTGCATAGCGTTTTGCGATTTCTATAGTATTATCAGAACTTCCACCGTCAACTACGATTATCTCAAGAGGTTGAGAATTTTGATTTTTTATCGACTTGAGCGCTCGCTCTAGGTATTTGGCTTCATTCAAGGTTGGAATAATTATTGAAATCATTTCCATACTAAAGTGGAGAATATTTAGATAAAACTTTCCCTATCCCTGAAAGCAAAAGACTTATATAGAAAATATCATATTATGCTACTATGTCACATACTAGCAAGGTGAAAAGAATATGACTGAAATTGGGAAAAATATCAGAATGGAAAGAATAATCGATAGAAGAACCAAGAAAACTTTGATCGTACCGCTAGACCACGGGATATCAATTGGGCCTGTAAAAGGGCTAGTTGACCTACCAGATATGGTTAATAAAGTAGCTGAAGGCGGAGCAAATGCAGTGCTGCAGCAGAAAGGAATGATAACCCACGGCCACAGAGGGTATGGAAGAGATATAGGCTTGATAGTGCACTTAAGTGCTTCAACCTCGCTAGCTCCAGACCCAAATGATAAAGTGCTAGTCTGCACCGTTGAAGAAGCTCTAAAAATGGGAGCAGATGCAGTTAGCATTCATGTAAACGTGGGCTCAGAAACAGAGGCAGTGCAGCTTGAGAAATTTGGTGCAGTATCAGAGCGCTGTACCTACTGGGGAATGCCGCTGCTTGCAATGATGTATCCAAGAGGTAAAGACATCAAAAATCCAAACGACGCTACCATAGTAGCACACGTAGCTCGCGTTGGCGCTGAGCTAGGCGCGGATATAGTGAAGACCAATTATACAGGTGACATAGATAGTTTCAAAGAAGTGGTTAAAGGCTGCCCAGTGCCAGTGGTCATCGCAGGCGGACCAAAAGTTAGCACCGATTTAGAGCTGCTGCAAATGGTGAGCGATGCAATGCAGGCTGGAGCAAAAGGCGTTGCAATAGGGAGAAACATCTTTCAGCATGAAAATCCCACCAAGATCACTAGAGCTATATCCAAGATAGTGCATAATGGTGCATCAGTTGAAGAAGCATTAGAGGAACTGAAATGAAGGAGAAAAGCCTCTGGATAAGTGCTCTCGGGGAAGACTGGATGGAAATAAAGCCAGTGATAACCGCGAGCCTAGAATCAGGCGCTGACTACATATTATTAAATGAGAGCATGGTTGCAAAAGCACGCGAGTTAGGCAATATTAAAATCGCAGCCCTGTATGAAAAAGGAGAGAGCAGCGCAGATGTTTACGTCATTAATGAAAGCCAAATTCACAGCTTGCTTCAGAAGTTGAGATCTCAAGGAAAGAAAACCGCTTGCTGCATTCAAATTACCTCCAAGCAAAAAGAGCAATTTGCAACTGAAATTGGCAAGCAGCTTGATTTCCTAATCATTTCAGCGCAGGACTGGAAGGTAATTCCCCTTGAGAACTTAATAGCTGAATTACACAATAAAGAAGTAGAGATAATAGCTAGCATTGCAGAAGTAGAGGAGGCAAAACTCATGCTCGAAGTTCTCGAGCACGGTGCAAATGGCATACTGCTCGCTCCAAAAAAAATAGAGGATATCAAAAAAGCAGCTAAGGTAATTCAAGAGCAAGTAAGCCTGAAAATTACTCTAACACCTGCAAGGGTGACGAAGATAAAGCCGGTTGGAATGGGTGACCGCGTTTGCGTTGATACTTGCTCGCTTTTAAGTAAGGGGGAGGGGATGCTGATTGGTTCGCAATCCTCAGGTTTATTCTTAGTCCAAGGCGAGGTAGAAGAAAGCCCATATGTAGCAGCTAGACCCTTCAGAGTCAACGCTGGACCTGTGCATGCTTATATAAAGATTGAAGAGAAAACAAAGTATCTCTCAGAGTTGGAAGCTGGAGATGAAGTGCTTGCAGTGAACTATAAAGGAGAGACAAGAAAAGTGATCGTAGGCAGAACAAAGATCGAAAGAAGACCACTAATTTTAATTGAAGCAGAAGTGGATGGCGAGCGATATAAAACAATCCTCCAGAATGCAGAAACTATTAAGCTCATGCAAAGCAATGGCAAGGCTGTTTCAGTTGCAGCGTTGAAGATAGGCGATGAAGTGCTCATCAGCAGAGAGGAAAAAGTTAAGGGGAGACACTTTGGAATAAAAATAGAGGAAACCATAATTGAGAAATAATTAAAAAATTAAAAAAATAAAATGAGAATATGCTTGAAATCGCAGAGCCCAAAATCGTTGCTTCCATAACAAGCTCGGATCAAATTGAAAGAGCAGAGAAAAACGGAGCAGATATAATTGAGGCTAGACTCGACCTTTTTAAAAAAATAGAGAAAACAGAGCTCAGAAGCACGCTGCCATTGATTGCTACAAATAGAACAAAAAAAGAGGGTGGGGGATTTAAAGGCAGCGAGAAAGAGCGAATTAAAATATTATTATCCATGCTTGATATAGCCGACGCGGTTGATATTGAGCTTAAGAGCAGGCTGCGCGATTTAGTATTGAAGGAGGCTAGGAAGAGAGAGCTCACAGCCATAGTTTCCTATCATAACTTTCAAGAAACGCCTTCAAATTCAACTCTGAGAAAAATATTGAAAAAGGCACTTTCAATTGGCGATATCGCAAAAGTTGCAGTAATGGCAAATAGCTATGAAGATGTAATTCGAATGCAAAGACTAAGCTTAGACTTCAAAGGCAGTTCAATCTGTATAATTGCAATGGGAAGCCTAGGAAGACATTTCCGAGCAATAGCGCCTATTTATGGATCCATTCTTGCTTATGGTTCAATCGATGAAAAAACCGCACCTGGGCAGTTAACCGTGAGTGAATTAAACGAGCTGAGGAAATTACTATGGTAAAAATCTTTGGCGTGATAGGCTATCCAATAGAGCACAGTCTCTCACCAGTTATGTTCAATGCTGCTTTCGAAGAATTAAAAATGGACTGCGGATACTATGCATTTAGAGTGGAGCCAGATAAATTATCAGAGGCGTTGCACGGAGCTAGGGCGCTTGGATTTGGCGGATTGAATGTA
This sequence comes from Methanocellales archaeon, assembly GCA_037443105.1. Lineage (GTDB taxonomy): Archaea > Halobacteriota > JAWCLZ01 > JAWCLZ01 > JAWCLZ01 > JAWCLZ01. Next base: position 4,158 of record JBBIOZ010000034.1, on the reverse strand, counting down.
ACAATACCATTGAAGGAGAGGGCAGCGAAAATCGTTGAACTGGATCAAACTGCGCGTTTAATAGGCGCGGTTAACACCATAGATCTAAAAGAGTTCAAAGGCTATAACACCGATGGCACTGGTGCTTTAAAGGCCCTTGAAAAACACGGCATAGAGGTGGAGGACAAGCGCATTCTAATTCTAGGCGCAGGTGGCGCTGCTCGTGCGATTGCCTTTCAACTGGCAATCAAGAATGCAGCACTGGTAATCGCCAATCGCACTGAAAGTAAAGCAATTGCTCTAGCAGATGAAGTGAGAAAGGTGGGCACTGCTCTTGGCACTGGACTTGAAAATTTAAAATCAATATCAAAGATGGATATATTGATAAACACAACCTCAGTTGGAATGTTTCCAAATGCGGATGAAACTCTGGTTACAAGTGAACTCATGCATCCTCAACTTACGGTTTTTGACATAGTTTATAATCCCTTGGAAACTAGGCTTTTAAAGGAAGCGAAAAAAGCAGGTGCGAAAACCATACCTGGAATAGATATGCTGATTTTTCAAGGCGCGGAGGCATTCAAAATCTGGCTTAAAAAAGAAGCACCGCTGGATGTGATGGAGAGAGCTGTAAAGCAAGCAATCCAGTGTGGAAAGTGGTGATAACAGTGCTCTGCAGAAATATTTTAATAGTTGGAGGCGCTGGAGCGATGGGTCGCTGGTTCGCAGGCTTTTTTTTAAAAAATGGAATCAAAGTTGGGATTTATGATATAGATGATCGCACTCCTGCAATTGCAGAGCAGTTAGGCGCGGATTACGTAGCTGAGATCGAAAAAGCAAGCGAATATGAAGCGACCTTGATTTCAGTTCCAATAACAGCAACAGTTGAAGTTATAAAGAATGTAGCGCCTCACCTCAGAGAGGGATCGCTTTTGATGGATATAACAACGGTGAAAAAAGCACCGGTTGAGGCAATGAAGCGCTTTTTACCGAGCGGTGCAGAAGCAATAGGTACACATCCCCTCTTCGGTCCAACGGTTAAAGGCATTGAGGGGCAAGTGATTATATTTGTACCGGTGAAGGGGGAGTACTGGCTTCCAAGATTAAAAAATTTTTTTGAGCAAAAAGGAGCGCACGTTGAGGAATTGAGCGGAGAGGAACACGATCAAATGATGCGCGTGATTCAAGGATTAACCCACTTCAGCTATATCTCAGCGGGCGTTACAATGCAGGCTTTGAACTTTGACATTGCAAAATCTCAAAGGCTAATGAGCCCTGTATATGAAATAATGATTGCCTTCATTGGCCGAATTCTTGCTCAGAATCCCTACCTCTATGCTGAAATTCAAACAAACTTCGATATGGAAGATGTGCACTCGAAATATATTCAAGAATGCCAGCGGTTGATTGAGTTAATTAAGCAAAAAAATATCGATGGCCTCGTTAAAAAAATGCGCGCAGCTAGAAAGCACTATGGCGAGACCGAGGCTGCTCTTCGAAAAACAGACAAGTTAATAAACTCAAAAATCAAAGAACGCCAGGAATTGCTGCAAGCGATTGGAGAGAAACGTGCATTTAAGCATATCTACTCAGATGTAGTTCATTATGGAGTGGTCAAAAAAGTCACCCATAGCGATATAGTGCTTGAGAAAGGCAAAAAGCTGGAAAATTTGAGGATTGAAAACGTGCGTATGCTCAGCGAAGAGGAATTGAGGCAGTGGAAGATAGCGAATTTGAGGCATCACTCTCGCCACATTTCAATCATCTTCAATAAAGAAGTGGATCCCTATGTGATAAGAAATATAATTGCAAGGGACGAAAAAATAGTTTCAGTTGATATTTTAGATATATTTAAAGGCCTCGGAGAGGATAAATACAGCGTCACCTATAGTTTGCAGATAATGGGTGATGAAAAACCAGAGGAGGTGCAAGCTGGAATAGAGCAATTGCTCCGAGGATTAGGGGGTAAGATTAGGGGTGAAGGAGCAGCTTAGCGCGGCATTCAAACTTGTGGATGAATCTATAGAGGAAGCAGTGGACACCCTTATGCATCTCATAGCTATTGATACAAGCAATCCGCCCGGGAATAACTATGCCAAAATAGTCAATTTTTTGGAGCCGAGATTTAAGGCAATTGGCTTTAAAACTGAGAGAGTTACTGTGCCATGGAGCTGCTTGAAAGAAATTCCATATAGAATCCGTGGAAAGAGGGTTAATCTTGTTGCTTGGAAAAAACAAGGGGGGAAGAATCAAGCCAAAGAACATCTAACAATATATGCTCATCTAGACGTCGTACCACCTGGGGAAGACTGGACTTTCAATCCACGCGGCGAGATTGTAAATGGCAAAATCTATGGTCGTGGAACCAGTGATATGAAGGGGTCGATCGCCTCTCTCCTGCTTGCGCTTGAAATCATGGATAAACTGGGAATTGAACAAGCCTTCGACTTGCAGGTTGTGCTGTGCACCGACGAGGAAATAGGCGGCTACCCTGGTTTGCTGTATCTTGCGAAAAATGGATATATCCCGAGAGAGGGCCACGTGCTCTGCTTAGAGGGTACGCAAGATCCTAGGATTTTACTTTGCACCGCCGGCTCCATCGATATAACTTTAACTGCAACTGGCAAGAGCTGCCACTCAGGGAGTAATTTCCTAGGAATAAATGCATTGGAAGAGATAATTCCAGTTTTGAATGAACTTCTTAAGCTCAAGAGAGAAGTTGAGCAAAAGCAAACTAAGATTCCACGCGAGCCTCATCCTAACTCGCCCAAATTTGTCACTCCAATGTTCACCTTGAGTATGATTAACGCAGGTATCAAGAGTAATATTGTACCTAGCAAATGCTGCTTGGTTATAAATCGGAGATATACCCATGAGGAGAGCTATGAAGAAGTGCTCGATGAAATTAAAAAAGCGATTGAAAAAGCCAAGGTAGAAGGCAAGTTGAAGGCTAAGCTTGATTTTAACTTCTTCCACTCCTATCCACCTATGCTTATAAACACAAAAACGCGCTATCATGAGAAAATGAAACAGGCTTTTAAACTAGCACAGGGTTACTCAGATCAAGACTTCATAGAAGCCGGCGCTTCTTTCTCCGAGGATATAGCATATCTTCAGAGAGAACTGGGAATAGATAAAATCGTATACTGCGGATTAGGCAGAGCCTTTGAAAGCAATGCTCATGGCGCTGATGAAAATATCAGAATAAGCGATATGAAAGCACAGATTAAAGAATTGATATACTACTTGGCAGAATGACACTTACATTCTAAAGCTTTTAAATCCAAGTTAATGCCACGAAAACCTTTTTATATTTCTATTTATTATTAAGAACTAGGCAATGGGGATGGGAAAATTGTGCTATACTATTTTCTCCATCTTCCTTGCATAAGGAGATCTAAAATGGATGAAAGTAGAACTGAGGAAATGAAATTTGTTAGGCAAATTAGTTCGGTGTTTAAGGAGAAGGCCAAAGCACCGCAGCCAGCTGAGGAGAAACCAGCAGAGAAAATAATTTTGCAAATTAAAAAGCTTGAAAATGAACATAAATCGAAAATAGATGCAAATTTAAGCAGGATTCAAAATTTGAGGCAAAATCAAGAGAAATTGAAAATAGCACTTGATATATTGCAAGAGCTGGAGCTAAGCATACCTGCTGAATATACCGCGAGGCTTAACTCATATCCAGTGGAGATAAAAGCGCTTGAGAGCGAAATCGATCGAGAAAAAATCTTTTTAAACTATCTGCAGAGCAGAGTGCTGCCTTTGATAGAGAAATAATAGATGGTATGGTTGCCAGGCAAATTTTAGAGCAAATAATGAATGAATATTCCCTGCAGGTGGAACGCAAGCTGAAGGAGTTCTTCAAAAGGGAAGAGGCACCTGCTCGCGAGTACCACGAATTCATCGCCGGAATTGCAAAAAATGGCGAGGAATATGTCCTTAGAAAGGGGAAAAGAATTGCTTCTTTTGCAAGCCTGCTTGCTTATAAAGGCTACTCCGGAAAGGTGGATGAAAACTTCTTGGACTTCTGCGCCGCAATAGAGCTATTCAGACACAGTATCTTAATCCACGACGACCTAGTCGACCAAGATGAACTGCGCAGAGGAGGCAGGGCCTTTCACAAGCTATTCAACGAATATGACGAGCGATTTGGAGAGGGAGTGGCAATATTCTATG
>JBBIOZ010000033.1:11266-16713 GCA_037443105.1 Methanocellales archaeon | reverse complement strand
AATTTTTTTTCAATAAATGATTAATCATTAAAAAAAATTTGATTAGAATAAAATCATATAAATACACTTAAATATGTCTTGGTCATAATTTCATTTGTGTCTGAAGAAATTGCTGCAAAAGATGTGCGGGAAGTTTATCAGGTGCTAACCTCATCTGGATTGAGAAGTATTACTAAAAGCTTTGCACGCCTTTACATCATAAATCTTCTATACCACGAGACCCAAGGTTTGACTTCTACGATGATATATTGCCAGTACAAAAAAGACCTAGTTGAGCAAGATGTACCAGAAGAGATGACGCGCTCTCGATCGAACATAATAGATCATTTGAATGATCTTGAAGCAGAGGGCTTGATCGAGAAAGGGATTTTCAAGCAGTATATTCTAACTGAGAAAGGCAGGAGAATATATGAAATAACTCTAGACCTAGCGAGGGAACTTGAGGCTGAGAAAGCGCTTGGAGTTACAGCCTCGGTAAGTCAAGGTGCAAAAACGGCCAAGTAGAGTTTGAAAAATTTTGATGAGGCAAATTGAGCTCAAATTAAAATTATATAAAGTTAAAAGGTGGAGAAATTTTGATGTCCTTCGATAGAATATACATCGTTAGCTGGGAAGCCTTGGAAGCAGTTGGAGGCATTGGCACTGTTATAGACGATGAAGCTCCGCATTTGAGTAAATATGGAGAGGTAATATTGATTGCTCCTTGGAATCGAAGCACCTGCGGGGTGATTTATGGGCTGAGGAGAAGAAATGCTTGGAGAAGCTTGCAGCCCCCTCCTGACCTAGCATATGCCTGCAGACAAATCAGAGATATAAGCTATTTCTTTGGCGAGCGAAAAGTGCGTGGCGACTGGATAAAAACCCTCGCTGTAAGAACAGCTCGCTTCCGCCAGACCGACTGGCCTGAGTATATGGAGAAAAACGTGGATCAAATTAAAACAAAGCTATTCGAGTTCACCAAAGACAGGGGTGCATTTGCAATTCATTCTCTGTACCACACCGGTGATACTTGGTATGAGCCTGATATCACATTTGGCTATGTTGCAGGTGAGATAATCCATAATTCAGCAATTTCACTTCGTGAAAGCAATCCAGAGGCAAAGCTCGTGGCAAGTTTTGAAGAATTTCAGACATTTGCCGGGGGGTATAATCTTTTGAGCAGGAACTCGCCTGTTGCTGTAAGAATGCGTGCACACGCCACATTCTCAGGGAGACATCTGATAAATAACCTGGGGCCTTATGAGGGTTATAAAAAGATAGAGGAATGGATTAAGGATAACCGGATTATCTTTGGATATGACAAGCAAGATTTAATTGCGAAGGAAGAGGAAATTAAAAATAGAATGCTCAGTGAAGGTTTTCACCTTGGAAAAAACGGCCTTGAGGCAAATATGGATCGCGCTGATCACGCTGTTACTGTAAGTCAGATCACTGCAAAAGAAGCTAAGGGAATCTATGGCATAGATTTAGATGTGGTGCCAAATGGCATAGATGCAAAGCTTGGACCTGAGCCTACGCCGGAGGTGAGGAGGAGAAACAAAGAGTTATTGAAGGATTATGTGTACAAGGTTTCAGATTTCAAGCCTGATTTTATAGCTTATTTCATTGGGAGAATGGTAATGGAAAAGGGGATTTTTGAGATCATAAATGCAAGCAGGCTACTCGCTGACATGCTCGAAGCAGCTGGCAATAATTTAAAGGTGGCATTATTCCTCGTCACCGGGAGCACAGAGCCCGGAATGCGCCTTCATAAAGCTGAGTGCATAAAAGTTATAGAGAGGTGGCCGCTTGAACACGGTGAGGACTTAATTTGCGACTTCGAAGTGGCTCTCTATAAGCGGTCGAATCAAATAAATTTAACTTCAAAGCAAGTCAAGGTATTCCTTTTCAACCAATTCATGCGCCCTGATCTTTGCAATCTAGCACTCACATTTCCTGAGTTCGTGACAGGCTGCGATATCGGTATATTTCCAAGCACATATGAACCCTTTGGGCTAACTCCGCTTGAGGCTGCGCGCGGGGGGACGCCTTTCATCACCTCCGAGGTAACAGGCTGCTGGCTTGATGCGGTTAAAACTTACATCGAGGAGGAGGTTTCCAAGGGTGTACCACGGGAGAAAGCTCAGCTAGGTATGTATGCCTGCAAAGTCATAGGGCAGAGCAGGGAGAAAATAGAGAAAGAAATCGCAACCTATGTCTATCATATAATTACTTCTCCTGAGGGGCTTCGCTTGGAAATGAGTAAAAATGTTCGAGCTTTAGCTGAGAGATTTAACTGGGATAAAATAGTGGAGAAATATGAGCTGCCCTCGCTGAGGAAAGCTCATGCTAGAATGCTTGAAAGGATAAAAACACCTATGCGCTCTTAATTGCTCTCACAGTGCGCTTGAGGAGTTCAAATGCAGCCTGCTGCGATGGCCAGCTTCCCAAGCCGCAGTCTGGTCCCGCAAAGCTCATGCGCTCTCCGAAGAGGTTTTTCGCATTTTCAAACCGCTTTTTGATTGCATTCTCGCTATCCACAAGCTCAATATCGCTGGGTTCAATGCCTCTCTCAAGATATTCAGCATAAATTGCATTTATATTGGTTCGAGTAACACCCACGCGAATAAACTTGTCATTTGCTTCAAGCTCTGCTTTTGAAATATTTTTCAGATTCTCAGGATTTGCTGCGCTCTCAACTGTTAGTACATCTATGTTCTCAGTCATGAGTGGTATTCTAGCCGCGTTGAGAGTATGAAGATGAATTTGAATTGTAGTTGAAATACCTCGAGTCGTGAATTCATATGATTTTATGAGTTCGTCATCGTTGATGTTAAGCAGATTTGAGTAGCCTAGGCTTGGCTCATCGATTGCAACTGCAAATGTTTCAATGTATTTATTCCTTATGATGGCATTTCTCAAAAAGGCATTCACACTCAGTGCAAAGTTTCTCAATATATCCTCGTAGATATAAGTTCCAAAGCCAGATCTCTGATAGAGCTCCAGCGGACCTGTAACACACACTCTGAGCTTCAGTTTCTCCCCCTTTTGCTCGTAATATTTCTTCGCCTCCTCTTTTACCACGAATAGCTCTGGGATAATCGCATATCTTTCTTCAATTAAAAAGGGCTCTATCTCGTGGTTCTTCATTGCAATCAAAAATTGATCATACATATTGTACAGCTGAGGATAGTTGATTACATCCAGACCAGATTCTATTTTTAGCCACAGGGCGTCTGCAATTACATCGTAAAATATCTGGCTCTCGATTTTCCCTCTCTGGGCTGCAGTTTCCTGCTGCTTGATATATAGCGAGGCAAATTTTTCTTTGGTGATATCGGATCTCTTGGGAAAGGGAAAACTCCCTATGTCGTCTATATAAACCATATTCTAGCATAGGCAGCTATGAATTAAAAATGTTATCGCATAACAATAAGTGGCTTGCGCCATTTGCATTTTTCCCCAAGGCTTTGCTGTTCTTTACCCAGCTTGCACGCTCTAATGTTAAAATCCACTTCTACTTTTCTCCCCCTCTTCTTCACCGCTTTAGAATCTGCTCTTGAGTAGCTGCAGTTTAAGCAAGCTCCCCTCTCCTGCATATATAAAAGCTGTTCGATATCTTCCCCCTGGACCATCAATACTAGCTTGCTTTTAATCTCCAGCCTAGTGAGGGGAGCGCCTAAATCAAGATAACTATCAATGATCTCCTCAAGTGCTTCTTCATCGATAGCTATCTCAAAGTTCATGTCTGGCTCACAAATAGCCCGCAGTGACACTGCCCTTGTGCAGCTATTTCTTCCCTGTGATATGCGCACGGGCAAATTATCTTTCTATCTTGCTCAATATTGCCTGTGATAACTCTACAGGGGCAGTAGCGCTTGCCATATTTTTCCTGATTTTTAAGCAAACCTAGAGCTATTAACTTAGCCTGCTCTCTATCAGGGTTTACTCTGAATCCTGATCTCGCAGCATATTTCTCAGCCCACGCAAGAATTTTTTCCACTTCATTCATATTCGATTTCTCTTATCGCATTTTTAATAAAAGTTTGGGCAGTTCAAAAGAGCAGAGGTTCTTTGAACATTAATTCCATATCCTCGAGAAACATTAATTCCATATCATCGAGATAAGCATTGTTCTCGATCATCCAGCGCACAACTTCTTTTGCTGTCTTAAAAGTTATTGGGAGATACTCGCGTCCTCCAAAATTCGCCCCTCTTCTGCCTCCACACCGACCAACCATCTTTTTTCCTTTCTTAATATTACAAAGGTAGTGGTATAGCTGAATTCTTGAGCTGGGGTCAGTAAAAAAGCTGCTCGCCTGCATTCATGGATTCTTTCATGAGTTCAGGTTTTTCAAGAGGGTAAATCTTCCCCGCTACTTGCTTCATCTTCTCACACTAAGAGCTCGCTTGCTTTTATCAAAGCTATCAAGCTTATTCCCTTTTCACTCAAAGCTGCTGAAGCACCCTCCTCTCTATCCACGATGCTTATCACTGTATCTATAAATCCTCCTGCAGCTTTTATAATTTCCGCAGCGCTTAAAGCTGAACTGCCAGTTGTGATAACATCTTCCACCAGCACAACTCTATCGCCAGGATTTAAACTTCCCACTATTCTATCCTTTAAACCATGGGATTTCTCAGCTTTTCTAATGATGAGCATAGGTAGATCAAGCTCAAGCGAAGCTGCAACTGCTATTGGCACACCTCCAAGTTCTATTCCTGCAATGCGTTCAAACTTTGTGTGACTTTGCTCTATTCGCTTTACCAGCGCCGCTATTTTGCTTGCAATTAATTTAAGTGCTCTGGGCTCGGTGCTCGCTTTTTTTATATCTATATAGTACTTGCTTTTCTTCCCAGATGAAAGTATGAAGTCGCCAAATTTAATCGCGCCGCAGGCTTTAAGTGTATTTGCAAGTTCATCTTCCATCGCATTCACCAAGGTTCTTTTTTAGTTCCAATTTTGTATCCTATTACATTAACTATTCTATGCAGCACTGGTGTTATTATGAGTGCTGTAGCGATTATCCATATATTGAAATTTGCCAGAAACCAGTTTCTGGCAAATATAAATGCAAGTGCCCAGGCACCGAAGACTAGGTCAAGCTGATCCACAACTGGTATTTTTGCTCCTCGCTCATAGCCTAATCTTCGCTTGAAAAAGCTCTTGAGCAGGTCGCCTATAAGAGCACCGAAGGAAAGGAGGAAAACAACGTGCAGGAAGTCAGGATAATCGCCAAAGTCTGGCATATTAAATATCTTTGCCAAGTAGTGCTCTACTGTGCCAATTGCTATACCGCTGGCTGTGCCGCAAATGAGTCCTCGAAAGGTCTTTCCATCTCCGAGGATGCGCTTTCCATCTGGAAAATGTTTTCCAAGATCTATAGGAGTGCCTCCTCCAAATAATGCTGCAGCGGGATTAGGTAGATAGGCTGGCAGCATTAGCCAAATTGTTAAAGCAAATGTCT
>JBBIOZ010000033.1:0-11256 GCA_037443105.1 Methanocellales archaeon | reverse complement strand
CAAATGCGCTTTCCAGCATCAATTTTCTATTCTCCTGCACCAAAAGTCTTAATTAATTCCTATGTTAAAGTTATGATGTTGATATTAAATTTGCCGGTGCCAGTGATGGGGTGGTAATGGGGTGAAAAAAACTTACACTTCTTATCAAACTGCGCTGAAAAAAGGGCTGCCTAAGCAGACTCAATCGATCTGTCCAACCTGCAAGAAACTGGTTCCTGCTGAGATCTACAGCAGCGAAGGTGCTGTCTGGATCGATAAAACTTGTCCCGAGCACGGCAGAGTCAAAGATATTTACTGGAGCGATGTGGATCTATATTTAAAGGTGGAGAAGTATGCCTATGATGCTAGAACGATTGAAAACCCCCAGGTGGGTAATGCAACGCGCTGTCCGGATGACTGCGGTTTATGCAACCTCCATCTAGGCGCTACAAATTTAGCGAATATAGATGTTACAAATCGCTGCAATCTGCGCTGCAGTTTTTGCTTTGCAAATGCCTACAGGCGTGGATATGTATATGAGCCTTCTTTTGAGCAGATAGTGGAAATGATGAAGATACTGCGGCAGGAGCAGCCTGTGCCAGCGCCAGCTATACAATTTTCAGGCGGTGAGCCCACTCTTCGAGATGACCTTGCTGAGATCATCAAAGCTGCTAAGGATTTAGGTTTTTTGCAGATTCAGCTGGCTTCGAATGGCGTTAAAATCGCTAGGGATGAAGGGCTTATTAAGAGACTCTCTGAAGCCGGGCTGAGCACGCTTTATCTTCACTTTGATGGTATTTCCAAAGCAACTGAGCCTCTCCTTGAGATAAAGAAGCAGGCAATTGTTAACTGTCGAAAGATCAAGCTTGGTGTTGTTCTAGTTCCCACGCTTTTGAATGGAATTAATGACCATGAAATTGGCGGTATCGTGAGATTTGCAGCTGAAAACGTGGATGTTATCAGAGGTGTCAATTTCCAGCCAGTTGCATTCACGGGTGCTGCTTCGAGTGAGGAGAGGGAGAAGCGAAGATTCACCATTCCAGATCTTTGTAATAGAATTGAGGTGCAAACCAATGGAGAAATCAAGAAGAGTGATTTCTATCCAGTGCCCTGTGTGGTTGCAATCTCCAAGCTGGTGGAGGCATATACAGGTAAACCGCAGGTTGAATTGAGTGCGCATCCACACTGCGGTATGGCAATATATGTATTTGTAACTGAGAAAGGTTTGATGCCTATAAATAGATTTGTGGATGTTGAGAAACTTTTTGCTTCAATGGATGAAATAACCTCTGAACTTCTAAGAGGAAGTTTATTCGGCAAGGCAAAGGTATTCCTGAAGGGATTGAAGACCATAAATGAGTGTATAAAAGAGAAGGAAGAGCTGCTAGGTGTGAATTTCAAGGAGAAATTAAAGAAAATTCTGCGAGATCAAGATTATTCTGAGCTTAGCGAGTTTCACTGGAGAGCTCTTTTCATCGGTACAATGCATTTCATGGATAATTTTAACTATGATGTGGAAAGAGTGCGACGCTGCGTGATTCATTATGCCACTCCTGATCCTAAGAGAAGAATTGTTCCATTCTGCGCATATAACTCAGGGCCAACGTATAGGGAGGAGATTGAGCGCAAGTATAGTGTACCTCTCGAGGAATGGGAAGCTAGGTATGGTAAAATCAAATTTGATGAAGGTGAGAAAAAAAGCTTGCACGCTTTCTAATTTTATAATATAAAAATAATTTAAAGTTTGGAATATTATGCTTTTTCGAGAGCATAAAATATAAGTATTTATAAAGCAAATAAAATAGAGAAAAATGATATTTTATAAAAATATCTATTGGTATGGGGATTGGAGTTAATGATGGGGAAAAACAGCGTCAATTCGACCTACGATGCCCGGCACATTCAAGTGCTTGAAGGACTCGAAGGCGTGAGAAAAAGGCCAAGTATGTACATAGGCAGCCTTGATTCAAAGGGATTGCATCACCTTGTCTATGAAGTGGTTGATAACAGCGTGGACGAAGCCTTGGCAGGTTTTTGCAGCACCATCGAGCTAATCATAAATGAAGATAACAGTGTTACAGTTATCGACGATGGAAGAGGCATACCTGCAGAAATCATGGAAAAATATAATAAAAGCGCTATAGAAGTCGTCATGACAATGCTGCACGCAGGAGGCAAATTCGATCACGAGAGCTATAAAGTAGCAGGAGGCTTGCACGGTGTTGGCGTTTCAGTTGTAAATGCTCTATCTGAATGGCTTGAAGTGGAAGTAAAAAGAGATGGAAAGATATATCATCAGAGATATGAACGCGGCATACCTGTGACTGAGGTAAAAGTAATTGGCGAAACACAAAAAAGCGGCACAAAGATAACCTTCAAGCCAGATAGCACAATTTTCTCAGAAATTAACTTCGAATTTGAACAGCTTTCAAAAAGAATGAAAGAACTAGCATTTCTCAACAGAGGTCTGAAAATCACGATTCAAGACCGGCGAGATGGAAGAAAACAGGAGACCTATCAATATGAAGGCGGGATAAAATCCTTCGTTGAGTATCTCAACACCGGCAAAACTCCGCTCCACGATGAAATAATCTATTTTGAAAAGAAGAAAGATGAAATCGAGATTGAAGTTGCAATGCAGTACAACGATAGCTATGCGGAGAACATCTATGCCTTTGCGAATAATATAAACACCAGCGAAGGAGGCACGCATCTCATCGGCTTCAAAGCAGCATTAACAAGAGCTGTCAATGACTATGCTCGAAAAAATGGCTTGCTCAAAGATGGAGAAGAACTGCTTTCTGGAGAGGATATAAGAGAGGGACTTACTGCTGTGCTAAGCCTAAGACTTACGAATCCACAGTATGAGGGTCAAACTAAAACAAAGCTTGTGAACAGCGAACTCAAAGGCATAGTTGAAACTACAATTGGTGAAGAGCTAGCGAACTACTTTGAAGAAAATCCAGTGATTGCGAATAAAATCATTGAAAAATCAATACTAGCTGCTCGAGCTAGAGAAGCAGCACGTAAAGCCAGAGAACTTGCAAGAAGAAAGGGATCTCTAGAAAGCGCTACTCTACCAGGAAAGCTTGCTGATTGCTCTGAGAGAGAACCTGCATTATGCGAGCTATACCTCGTCGAGGGCGACTCAGCTGGCGGCTCAGCGAAGCAAGGTAGAGATCGCAGATTTCAAGCGATATTGCCACTGCGAGGCAAGATTTTGAATGTGGAAAAAGCACGCGAGGATAAAATGCTGAAAAATGAAGAAATACGCACAATAATCACCGCAATTGGCACAGGAATAGGTGAAGAATTTGATTTAAATAAAGCAAGGTACCGAAAGATCATAATCATGACAGATGCAGATGTAGATGGAGCGCATATTCGCACTTTGCTTTTAACCTTTTTCTTCCGCCATATGCGCCCGCTCATAGAAGCTGGATACATATACATAGCTCAGCCTCCTCTCTACAAAATCAAGAAAGGCAAAACCGAGGTTTACGTATACAGCGAGCGAGAGCTAAATGAAACATTGGATAAACTCGGCAGAGAGAACGTAGCCATTCAACGGTATAAGGGATTAGGGGAAATGAATCCAGAACAGCTCTGGGAAACCACCATGAATCCAAATACAAGAACAATATTAAAAGTCACCCTGGAAGATGCTATGGAAGCAGATCGCATTTTTACCATTCTAATGGGCGATGCAGTTGAGCCAAGGAGAGAATTCATAATGGCAAATGCCAAAGCGGTAAGAAACCTAGATGTATAAGCTGAGAAAGGCGGGAGAGAATGAATAATTCAACTAATCAAACGATTTTGCCGGTTCAAATCGAAGATGAGATGAAAAAATCTTACCTTGACTATGCTATGAGCGTGATTGTAGGCCGCGCTCTACCAGATGTAAGAGATGGCCTGAAGCCAGTTCATCGCCGCATCCTCTATGCGATGAATGAGCTTGGAATGACAAGTGACAAGCCCTATAAAAAGAGCGCGCGCATAGTGGGAGAAGTCCTTGGGAAATACCACCCTCACGGCGATGTCGCTGTTTATGATGCAATCGTTCGCATGGCACAGGACTTCTCATGCAGATACCCGCTCATCGATGGTCAAGGCAACTTTGGATCGATAGATGGCGATGAAGCAGCAGCGATGCGCTATACTGAAGTACGCCTAGCGAAGATAGCTGAGGAAATGCTTCAAGATATAGACAAGAACACTGTCAATTTTACACCAAATTTTGATGGAACCCTTAAAGAGCCGGCTGTGCTCCCAGCGAAGGTGCCGAATCTGCTGATAAATGGATCTTCAGGCATAGCGGTTGGAATGGCAACCAGCATCCCACCCCATAACCTGCGCGAAGTCATAGATGGATTGATTCTGCTGATCGACAAACCCCAAGCAGAACTAGCTGAAATTATGCAGCATATAAAAGGCCCAGATTTCCCCACAGGCGCTATGATATATGGCAGTCAAAGCATAGTGGACGCATATTCCACCGGCAAGGGAGCGGTAAAAGTCCGCGCAAGAGCAAGCATAGAAGAAGTGAAAGATAGAAAAAGAATTATAGTCACCGAGCTTCCCTTTCAGGTTAACAAGGCAAATTTAATTGAAAGCATAGCCTCGCTGACTAAGGATAGAAAGGTTGATGGAATCGCTGATATTCGCGATGAATCAAATCGCGAAGGCATACGCATCGTAATCGAGCTGAGTAAAAATGCAAGTCCAGATATAGTGCTGAATCAGCTTTACAAGCATACTCAAATGGAAACCACATTCGGCATAATAAATCTAGCATTAGTGGATGGACAGCCGGTTATTTTAACATTGAAAGAACTGCTCCAGCACTTCATGGAGCACCGCAAGGAAGTGGTGAAAAGAAGAACGCAGTTTGAACTGGAAAATGCAGAGAAAAGAGCCCACATCCTAGAGGGATTAAGCATTGCTTTAAAAAATATCGACCTCGCGGTGAAGATAATTAGAAGTGCAGCAACAGGTGAAGAAGCCAAAAATATCTTAATCAAAGAGCTAGCGCTCAGCGAAGAGCAAGCAAAGGCAGTCTTGGAAATGAAACTGCAGCGCTTGGTAGCTCTGGAGCAGCAAAAAATCGATTCAGAGCACGCGGAACTCGAAAGGAAAATCTCTTGGCTTAAGGAGGTTTTAGCCAGCGAGCATAAACTCCTAGAGATCATTAAAAATGAGCTTATAGAGCTTAGAGATAAATATGGAGATAAACGCAGAACTGAAATTCTCGAAAAAATCGAAGAAATCAGCATAGAAGATCTAATCCCTCTAGAGCAGGTGATAATTACGAAGACCCACGATAATTACATAAAGCGCATGCCCATCGACATCTATAGAATGCAGAAAAGGGGAGGCAGAGGCGTAATTGGGATGCAAACTAAAGCCGAAGACTTGGTTGAGGACTTATTCATAGCCTCAACCCACGATTACATATTATTCTTCACAAATAAAGGCAGAGCATACTGGGTGAAAGTTTACGAGATACCATCTGGAGATAGATATTCCCGTGGCAAGGCAATTGTGAATCTCATAAACATACAGAGAGATGAGAGGATAACCGCGAGCATACCCATTAAGAGCTTCAGCGATGAATGTTACTTATTTATGGCGACCAAGAGAGGCACAGTCAAAAAAACCCTCTGCAGCGCTTTCGCAAATCCCAGGAAGACAGGTATAATTGCAATCCATCTTAAAGAGGGCGATGAACTCGTGGAAGTCAAACTAACTAGGGGAACCGAAGAAGTTGTACTCAGCACCAAAAATGGCAAGGCAATAAGATTTAATGAAAAAGATGTGCGAAGCATGGGGAGAAACGCTTGTGGAGTACGCGGAATACGCTTAATAGGTGACGATGAAGTAGTGAGCATGGAAATCGTGAGGAAAAACTCAACTTTGCTTACAATCACTGAAAATGGCTATGGCAAGCGCACCTCCATTGAGGAATATCGCTGTACATCTCGCGGGGGGCGGGGAGTAATAACCATAATAACCAGCCCCAGAAATGGTAAAGTGGTAGCGGTCAAAGAAGTTACCGATGGTGAAGAACTCCTGGTCATAACCTCGATGGGTGTGATAATACGCATATCAGCAAATAGCATACCTGTGCAGGGGCGAAATACTCAAGGCGTGAAGATAATGAATGTTGCAGAGGGCGATAAAGTAGTGGGCGTGGCAAAGATCGCCAGAGAAGAGTCAAACAATTAAGAAATAAAAAGAAAAAGAAAAAAAGATAGGTGAATTTCATGGTTAAATATAAAATTCCAGTAATAGCTGGTGATGGAATAGGACCGGAAGTTATAGCAGAGGGCAAAAAAGTTCTAGATGCAGCGAGCGAGGTTATGAATTTTGAAATAGAGTGGATCAACTTTCCAAATGGCGCTGACCATTATCTCAAAACTGGCGAGCTCATGTCTGAGGAAACCTTGAAGGAGCTGTCCAAGTATAAAGCAATTTATCTCGGCTCAATTGGCGATGATAGAGTTAAGCCCGGGATACTTGAAAAAGGAATCTTGCTTACTCTGCGCTTCTACTTCGACCAATATATTAACCTGAGACCTGTGAAGCTACTCGAGGGTGTGGAAACTCCTTTGAAGGGCAAAACACCCAAGGATATAGATTTTGTTGTAGTTAGAGAGAATACCGAGGACTTCTACGTAGGCGTGGGGGGAAGAGCAGGGAAAGGAATGAGTAAGCAAGAACTTGAGATAATTCGCAAGCTGTATAAAGTTAAATTTCATCTTGATATCGATTCCGATAGCGAGGAGATTGCATATCAAATTGGAATTGTTTCCAGAGAAGGCTGTGAGAGGGTAATTAAATATGCTTTTGAGCTTGCAAGGCAGCGCAGGAAGCATCTTTCAAGCGTGGATAAAGCAAATGTTTTAACTGAAGTCTATGGCTTCTGGCGAGAAGTTTTCAATGAAATTGCCAAGTTATATCCAGATGTGAAAACCGATTTCAACTTCGTCGATGCAGTAACTATGTGGTTCGTGAAAAATCCAGAGTGGTTCGATGTAGTGGTAGCACCCAATATGTTCGGCGATATAATCACAGACCTAGGAGCAATGATCCAAGGTGGACTTGGCTTAGCGCCTGGCGGCAATATAAATCCTTCTGGTACCAGCATGTTCGAGCCGATCCATGGAAGTGCTCCGAAGTATAAGGGCTTGAATAAGGTTAATCCAATTGCAACGATCTGGGCAGGTGCAATGCTGCTTGAAAACCTAGGTGAGAGGGAAGCAGCGCAGCTAATTGTCAAAGCAATTGAGCAAAATCTGAGAGAGGGTAAAGTACGCACCTACGACTTAGGAGGAAATTCGAAGACAAGTGAAGTGGGCGATGACATTGCAAGGATAGTGAGAGAAATGGCTTAAACGAAGAAGGTGAATACTATCCAAGCGATTATCGTTAAAACCACTGAGTGCTTCAAGCCTGCGGTTACTGAGCCTTCTCCCATCTGCCCTGCTACTAAGCCTGAGACGAAGCCCTGTATCACTGCAGCGTGGAAGAAAAGGCGCTTGTATTCCTCGGGATTGAAGACCATGTAGAAGCCTGAGATCTGCTGGCCGCTTTGCGCTGCCGCTGTGCCAGCTTCATACATAACTGGTATGAATGTCTTTGCCAGCACTGCAATTACGAATATGAAGACGAAGAAGGCAACGTAGCAAATCACGAGATAAATCACCATGCCTGAATATCTATCCGCGTGCATCATCTGCAGCTCTCTTGCATCTTTCGATGCTGCTTCAAGCACATCTGGTACATTGCCGCCTGAGCGATTTGCCTGCACTATAAGCGCTGCAGCTCTTCCAATCAGTGGTGTGCGCACGCGCTTGGCGAAGTTCTCCAATGCTTCTTCGAATGGCAGGCCCCATGAGACCAAGGCATCCATGCGTTTGATCTCAGCAGTTAAAGCTCCATAGGTGCCTTTAGCTACCGTCTTCAAAGCCTGCGGTAAGGTCATTCCAGTGCGACTTGATTCAGAGAGTTCCCTCAAGAAGCTCGGGAGGTATTCTTCCATCTTTCTTATATGCCTTTGCTTGAAGTAGTGCATAAAGCCAGGTGGGGCTATCGCTATCAATACTGAAGCAATTACAATATCATCGATTATGGGGGAGGTAAGTAGATGTATTAATCCATAGATCAAAAGCGCTGCGCTAATTGGCACACTTATAAATGCAGCGTAAGCTGGTTCATCTCTTATTGTTTCTGCGGGTGTTTTTAAAAATTGCTTGATCTTCGTTCTGCGCTTGCTTTCCTCAAGCTTTTTCAAGATATGCTCGCTCAACTTCACGTCGAAATATTCACCTGCAGCTGCCATTGCTCTCACTTCTCCGGAGTTATGGAATCAATCAATATTACAAACAGCAAACTACCCACTGGGATCACGAGGTAGATCACAAGCTGAAGTAAAAGCATTCCTCCACCGCTCATTATCATCATTATGGACATCATTACAATTAGGAAAAGGGGACCTGCGACGAATGCTGTGACATAGGCTTCTGCGATTAATCCTAGGGTATCGAGGAATTCCTTCTGCTGCCTTCGATTTTCAAGCATATATTGCTCAGTCTTTATTTTAAGATGGGGCGCGAGTTCGCCTCCTGAGGTTATAGTGGTTATTATTCCCTGCAGGAATTCCTGGAGCTTAGCAGACGGGGTTGTTGCGGCTACGTTTTTAAGCGCAGTGATTAAGTCTTCTCCGAATAATTTAATTTCCCTCACGATATATCTTGCTTCAACCGCTGATTCTCCATACATCTCTGAATTTGCTAGCGAGCTGAATATTTCCACAGGCACCACGCCTGCTCGTGACATTGAAGCAATGTAATTCACAGCATATGGTAAAGTTGCATCTATTTTTCGCTTTCGAGTGCTGCATCTCAATCTTGGATAGAATAAAAAGGAAACATAGGTAGCTCCGCCGAATAGCAGTGCAAGGAATAATATAACAAAGCCTGCTAGGATGAGTTCTTTATTCATGAAAATTGGATCCATCCACTCAGGATACTCGAATTCTGCAAGTCTGGTGGTAGTGATCTCAGGTATCCCAAAGAATTGTAGAAAGATTAATCCAAGGAGAATTCCAACCGCTGCCATGATTAAAGATGTTAAAAGAGCGGTTGACATAAAGCGCTCCACCGAGGTTGTCATTCTAGCGCCAAGTATGCTCTTTCTTAAATCATAGTATTTATCTCGCCTCTTCAAAAAGTACTTCCCGAAGAGGAGATAGGCTATTTTATCGTAGCTAAGGCTTAGCATACAGCTCTTTCCTCGCCAGCTCCATCAATTTATCTGGCTCTCTATAATAGCCTACAACCACTTTAGCCACGTCTTCATAGTGTGTTATTCCCTTAAGGCGCATCCACTCAAGGATTTCCTGTCTATTTCTAAGCTCCTGCCTCATCTTTTCCTCGGTCCAGCCGCGGTCGTCCATTATTTTATCTAGAATATATGATCTCCCTGAGTATTCAAATTCATCTCTAGAGGGGATCCACCTGAATACTTCATTTGTAAGCAATTCGCCTGTTCTGGTGTCAACTCCAACGATCTCAGTTATGCTCCCGCATCTTCTCACGCGCTGGCCTCCCACGCGTACTTGAACTTGAACGCAGATTATATCCAGAGCTTGAAGCATTATCCTAGGAACATTGATCGGCGGGCTCTCCAAGCGGTGCACCACAGAGGCAACGTTGTCCGCGTGCATTGTGGAGAAAGTTGTATGGCCTGTTGCCATTGCTTGGAAGAGTACATAGGCTTCTTTGCCTCTGACCTCGCCGAGGAGTATGAACTCAGGTCTCTGGCGAAGCGCTGCTCTCAGCAGCTCATACATATCGATCGCTCCCTCTCCCCCTGCTGTGACAGGCTCCCTCGTAACGCCAGGAATCCAGTTAGGGTGGGGAAGGTTTAACTCGCGGGTATCTTCAATGGATATGATTTTAAGCTGCGGGGGTATGAATAGAGAAATTGCATTCAAAGAGGTGGTTTTTCCAGAGGCAGTGCCGCCAGCGAAGATTATACTCTTGTTATTCTCAACAGCTAGCCAGAGGTATGCAACTGCACTGGTTGGAAATGTATGGAGGTCTATTAAATCCGGAGGTGATAGAGGTTTTTCTTTGAATTTACGTATCGTGAAGGTGCTGCCTCTGGTTGTAACTTCTCTGCCAAGTGTAAGCTGAATGCGAGAGCCATCCGGTAAAGTTGCATCTAAAAGCGGCTCGGCTATTGAGATATGTCTATTGCAGATTTGAGCAAGTTTTATTATAAATGAATCAAGCTCGTCCTCTTTTTCAAAGATTAAATTCGATTTTAAGGATTCATATTTCTTATGATAGATGAAAACAGGGGTATGGGGGCCATCGCATGATATATCCTCTAAGTTGGGATCCCTCATCATTGGGTCTATTCTATCATATCCTAGGAACTTGCGCAGGATATAATAGGTGATTTTTTCCTTAGATCTGGGCGTGAGTTTTATGCCATAGTCACGCAGAATTTTGTCGATGTTGCTTTTAAGATACTTCTCAGCTCCTTTTCGTTCAATTTCCTTGAGATTTATATCTAAAGTTTCGATCAATCGCTGCACCAGTTCATTGAGCAGCTCTTTTTCTCCCTCGGTGAGCACTGGCTCTAGAACTTGATATGTATATTCATGGGTCGAGGGTTCATAGGCGATTCTTATGTAGGCATATGGCTTATTAACCGGGTAAAGTTCGACCTCTTCATAAGTGGCATCTTTTGGTATCTCAAGGTCGACAAGTGAGCCGTGCTTTGCCACGTCGTATGCTTCTTCCACTTCTTCTTTCTTTATAATTGGAATTCTAGGCTTGAACTTAAACCCAGGCTTTGCTTTTTCAGGCTCTACTTTAGGTGCCAGTGGAGGGGGTGGGGGAGGTACTTGCACTGCCTCTCGCTTCTTTGCCTCTTCAACTGCCTCCTTCCATATTTTTTCAAATTCTTCAGGCAGCTTTGCCCGCTCAGTTGGAGTGAGAATTTTTCTATCAGATCCAAGCCTGATCTTAAGTTCATCAATGCTTATCTTTGAGCCTTTGGGGAGAATTAGATCTGAAAGTCCTTCTTTTTCCTCCCTCAATGGAATTTTTTTAACAGCTCTCTGAATCTCTTCAACTTCGCTTACCTTGGTTTCCCCCACTTCATCCTTATTTTTATTTTGATCATCATTATGCGACTTTTCCTGGGTCATATCATTCTCTTTTTTTTAATTTTTAAAGTATATTATATTTATTGTTAACA
>JBBIOZ010000032.1:16333-17226 GCA_037443105.1 Methanocellales archaeon | reverse complement strand
GAAAAATTTAAAAAATAATGTTTTTTTAAGTGAAAGATTCGCTGGTTAGAAAATCTGCCGAGACCTCAAATCTATTACGTTTTTGCTCCTCCTTCAAGTTCTCCCATTTCTCTCTCTGAGCCTTCCATCTTTCATCAGTGCGATTGCGATAAGTCTTAACATTGAGCTTGACAGCGTTCCACTTCTCATTGCTTCTAAGGTCTCGCTTGATATCTTGCAGATTTTGCTTTGTCTTCTCCCAGCTTTCATTTGTTTTATATTTCTTTTTAATTTCAGCCCATATATCGTTTTTCTTGAAAGTTGCCTTTACATCTTCCCATCTTTTGTTTCTTCTTCGAACCCCGGTTTTAGCAAGCCTCCACATCATTTCTACTTCGCTCATTGCTACTCTTCTGCCTACTGTTAGGCCGCCTACGGCTCCAGCTGCAAATAAAATTAATATCGTTTGAATCATTTCTACTCACCTCCTATTAACTTTTCATCTTTAAGAGCGCGCTTTGCCTTCAAACGCGACTCGTAAATCAAGGCAAGCTTCAACTTAGTCACAAAACGCCCAACAAAAGCTCCAAATACAAAGCCGCACACCACAGCAAGCACATATACATTTTCCATAAACATCACCTAATATTTCCTTGAATAAGGATATGATTTATGTCCAAATAAAATTAATCGTCTTAAAATTAGCCTGATTTAAAATTATATGAATATTTATTCTTATTTTTTAGAAATATATTTAAATTGTGTTGCAAAAACTTAAAAAGCATAAATCTTTTTTTAATTAACATTAATATTAATTTTTTGTATTATCTCGAAATTGTTTATTTTTTAATATTTGATTTTTATTAAAATTTAATAAAAAAATCCAAGCTTTTTCTTTAGCATTTTGCATAATT
>JBBIOZ010000032.1:0-16289 GCA_037443105.1 Methanocellales archaeon | reverse complement strand
TAAATCAATTAATTAACCAAATCATCTTTTTTGTCATTTTGATGTCGAATTTACCGTCCTAGCTGTTCTTGAGGTTTCTTTTCAGCTGTCTCGAGGAGATAATCAGCGGATATTCTGTACTTCTGCCGCTCTTTAACATCATCTTTGATCTTCTGCCATTTTTCTCTCCTAGCTTTTTCCTTCTTGTCAATTTCCACGCGCCATGTTTTTACTTTGAGCTTGGCTGCGTCATATTTCTTGAAATCCCTCATCTTCGCTTGGGCATCCTCGACTCTTCTTCGTGCATCCGCGATATGCGACTTATGGATGTCTTTCGTTCTATCCCAGAATGGATTTTGTCGATAATTGGCCTTGACTTCAGCCCATCTTTCATTTCTCTTGAAATTTGCTTTTATCTCATCCCACTTCTTATTTCTCCTTCGAACGCCAGTTTTAGCGAGCATTCTCATCATTTTGATTTCACCCATCGCTACCCTTCTGCCTACTGTTAACCCCCCTACGGCTCCAGCTGCAAATAAAATCAATAATGCCTGCAACATTTTTTTCACCTCCTATTGAGCTTTAATCAACTCCTCTTTTGCTTGGGCACGCTTCTTCTGCAACTCGGATTCATAAACAAGAGCGACCTTTACCTTGGTTATAAACCTTCCAATCAGTGCTCCAAATATGAATCCAGTTGCAACCGCGAGAAAGTATGCATTTTCCATTTAAGCCACCTTCTATCTTATTTCTCTAATTAAGGCTATATTCAAAATTCAAATAAAATTACTCGTCTTATAATTGAATATTATTAAGAATTTAATTGTTTTTTAGCTCTATTTTCAAATTTTACATTTTATTTATGTTAATTTCTATATTGAGATTAAGAATTTTGCCAATGAATGATACAAATTGCTGATAATAATATATGCTTAACAATGAAATTCAAATTCATTTAAATAATTTCAGCTAAAAATAGTCAATATTTCTTTAAAAAAGGAATAGCTGCATAATTTATGACAATTATCGCCCTCTCATTTTAGGATTTCTAGATATGTCGAGTGCTAGCTGTCGAACAAATTCAAAAACAGCTTTGCCCTTTTCAGTTAGCATATATTGCTTAAAAGCACCTTTTTCAACCAAGCCTTCAGTTTGAAAATCATTTAAATGATCAACTATATGCGAGCGAGAAATACTCATCTCCTCCGATACCTCTTTCTCGAAAATATCTTTCTTGTAAGAGCAGTAAATCATTGTGCTGGTTAGCCCCTGGGGCTCATTGTACAGTAAACTCATAATATAAAGCTGAGCAAAGCTCTTCAGTACACTCCTTATACCAGATGAAGTAAAAATTTTATACATCCCCAGTGCGTCCAAATTCGAATTCATATTCTCCAAAAATGATAAGGATCGATAAATATATAAAAATAACGAAAAATTTGTTGGATTCATTTTTCTAGCAATAATTTTATCATTTTTTTTCAATAAAACAGTAAAAACGGCATACTAGACTCAAATAGAAAAAATTTATACCTCTTACGGTCAATTTCTATTTATGACTTGTCCTTATCTTGAACGCAAAATTAAAGGATATGTTTTCCCAGGCCCGATATATTATTGTAATGCTGATCCTGAGCGTCCAAAATTAAGCGAGGAAACATTGAAAAGATACTGTCAAATATTGAATTATGTGAATTGCAAGGTCTATTACCAAAAACAGCGGTCAAAATAGTTTTATTTCCCTTGCTTTAGATGCCTGCAGTAGTTAAGCACTACCTCTAGCTTCATATCACGAGCTAGACTTGATTCTACATATCCAAAGGCAAGGCAGCCTTTGCATTCCTCTGCAAGTTTCCTCCTCATAGTTCTTGAGCGTTTCCAAACTTTTGCAAGCCCCTCCTCCACTCTGCCTAAGCATATTCCCCGGTCTCTGCAATTTTCTATCCTTCCATCGAGAGAGACGTGCAAAATTATTTCATTCGCGTAGCAGTTGAATTGCGGTTTAAGTTCCTTTATCATGTTTAAATAGGTATAAGAGTTCACAACTGGATAGCCTTCTCTCTTCATTTGAATGATACTATCAATCGCCCTTCTGTAGCTCTGCATGTCTCTGATTCCAATTTCATTCCAAACTGATTGCGGGATCTCTTCATATTCTTGAAGAGGCTCAAATGAAATCCAAGTTCCAAGTGCTTTTGCGAGCTTTATCAAGTCTTCAACTTCAACCAAGTTTTTCCCATTTAGGACGCAGTTTAGCATAATGTTTAGTTTCTTCTCCCTCGCTTTTTTTATGCCTCTCAGTATTTTCTCCACATTGCATCCTCGAATCTCTTCATATGTTTTAATACCATCAAAGGAAATGGATAGAAAGTCGAGATTAAAAAGTTCATCCACTCTTTCCTCCAGTAGCACGCCATTGGTGATTAAAGAGGTCTTTAAACCCAGCGAGCTTGCATACTCAAGGAACTCAGGCAGATCTTTACGGAGAAGCGGCTCAGTTGCCCAGATGTTGTACACCATGATTCCCATAGATCTTGCTTGCTCGAGCATGCTGAATATCTCAGCTTTTTCCATCTCTCTTCCTTTTCTTCGAAATGGGCAGAACCTGCAATGTAAATTGCATTCTGAATTGATGGTATGAGAGAGAATTAAGGGTTTTTTCTCTATTCCAAATCGCCACAGTGCGATGAGTATTGCAATTAGATTCATTCGACATCATAAAAGCAATAAAACTTTGATATAAAGCTTGTGGGAGGAATGAAAGTATATATCAAATGACGAATAGTGAAAGTATATATCAAAGAGCAGATCATGAATGAGTGAATGAAATTGCAGATCAGCGGCTGTGGGTTTGTCTGCAGTGACTGTATTTTACTGCAAGATAAAACCTGTTCTGGTTGCTCAATTGCAAATGAAATTGCGAAGGACTGCAAGATAATTAAATGTCTCACAAAGAAAAAACTTGCTACTTGTTTGAAATGCAGCGACCGCTACGTCGATGGCAAGATCTGCTCTATTTATAAGATTGGACTCAGGCACTGTCCAATTAGAATATGCCTTCTCGCGGCAGTTGAATAGCTCAAGTCGGCGGTCCCTGCAGTACCCACTCTGGCACCTTGGCACTGGGCACCGAATCTGCCCTTGGCAAATATGGTTTGATGTCGATCACCGGAGTGCCTTGAATGGCATCCAGTCCTTTTACTCGCAAAATGCAATTTCGCACTTCAATCAATTCCACAATGCATAATCCAATGGGATTTGGCCTGCTTGGACTGCGTGTTCCAAAAACACCCATCTCAGGAGCTTCCCTATGTCTTCTGGGAGTAACAAGTAGCGTGCTGCGATGCTCATTGCTATCGCGCAAATGAAACCAGTATAAAACTATGAGGTGGGAGAAACTCTCAATTCCTTTTATCCCTGCACAAAATTTCTCATAGATCTTTATCTCGGAGTAATCTTGATAGCATTTAACAACTTCTCCTATGAATTCGATTTTTCCAATGTTCACGAATCCACTTCATGAAAGGGATATTTTAAATATTTTCGCAGCTCTTATGGCAAATCTTTAAAAATCTATATGGAGATAAAAAGAATCGATGAGCTGGGATTTTATAACAATTAAAAAGGAGAGACAGGAAGCGAGGATGATTGTTGAGGGCATAGCATATGAAATTGATGGGAAGAGTAAAATGCGCTATCTCCTTACCATTGATAAGAATTCAATAACGCTGGAGATTTCGCCCCCGGGGCCTGGCTATAACCTTGTTGGTAGCTTTATCGAGCTACTTGGCAAGCCTGAGTTTGGACCTGAGCAGGAGTTTGGTGGCATTTGCGGCGAATTTGAGGAAGATGCGCGTCTTACAACGATTTGGAGCTTGGAATCAAGTGCGCAAAGCGAAAAAATACTGAATTATATTAAAGCTTGATTACAGTTTTGCCATACTCTTAAATATTTATTTTATAATTTTAGGAAGGGTGGGAAAAATGAAAAGCATAGTTTTTATGCTGACAAAAGCACCTAATGAAAGTGGTTCAATGGCTCTGAAGTTAGCAATTGAGGGAATTAAAAATGGAAATAAAGTCAGGATCTATTTATTTTCAGATGCAGTGATATACGCAAAGCAGAATCAAAAAGCGTGTAAAGCAATCAAAGAAGCCATAGCTCTTGGCGCTCGAATTTATGCAGCAAGAGAAGAACTTCTAGCACGGGGTTTGAGTGAAAATTGCTTAATAAAAGGCATAGAACTTCCGCATAATATAATTGAAGCATTTATTGTCGATGTAATGGAGCAAGCTGGTAATGTATTGAGCTTTTGAGGTGGTTTATGACTAACAGGAAAACTCTAACCCTACTGCTTCTTAAAGGACCTTATGCTTCGCAGCAAGCTGAGTATGCATGCAAAGTTGCAGAGAAAGCAATCGAGCTAGGCTATAACGTGAATATGTTCCTCTATGGAGATGGGGTGCACGCAGCTATGAAGGGACAGGCTCCAAAGAAATTCATGAATATTGGCGAATATCTAACTAGCCTAGCTAGGAAAGGCGTTTCAATCATAAGCTGCGAGAGATGCAGCAGAGCAAGAGGCTATGTTGAGGGAGAATTCGATGTGGAAAAAGACTGCTATCCGCTCAAAGATAGTCAATGGAGTTAAAATCTATGGTTTATATGGCTTTATTGAGTTCCTCAGCAGGTCGGACAAAGTGCTTAGTTTTTCATGAAGTGGTAAATTATGAAAAAAATTGGAATAATTATAACGCATGCACCCTATGGCTGTGAGGATGCATTTGCAGGGCTCTATGTCGGAGTTGCTGCTCTATCGAAGGGTATGGAAGTTACTGTTCTACTGCTTGAGAATGGCGTTTACACAGCAATTAAAGGACAAGGTGATACCATGAAACTCATCAACCTTCCATCGATAGAGGCACAGATGGAAGACATAATAAATTTAGGTGGCAAGGTATTGATGGACAAGCACGCGGCAGCAACTCGCGGCATAGCATTTGAAGAAGCTATTCAAGGAGTTGAGTTTGCTGACTGCAAACAGCTGCTAGATGCAATTATGGAAGCGAATTTGATAATCACATTTTGAGGTGAAAAAAGATGGTGGATATTAACGCAAGTATAGACACTAGAGGGCTTAGTTGTCCGCAGGCTTGTAGAAACGCGCAAAAAACTCGAAAGATGCAGATAGGTGAAGTACTGGAAGTTATAGGCGACCACGGTGTATCGAAAAAAGAGATACCGCTAGCCATGCAGCAAACAGGAGAAAAAGTGCTGCTGGTGGAAGATAAACCGGATGGAACTTGGCGAATATTGATAGAGAAGGTGAGCTGAATGGCAGAGAAGGCAACTATAATTTGCTTCAGCGGAGATATGGATAAAGCATATGCGGCGCTAATCATAGCCAATGGCGCCGCAGCGATGGGCATGCAAGTGTCGATGTTTTTCATGAATATGTCGGGCTTGGGCAAGATGATGATGCAAATTGGCGGAGTTGGAACTTATTTAAATGAAGCAAAGGACTCTAAAATCAATCTCTTCATTTGAGCAGTATGAGCTATTTTTTATATCTATTTATTCAGTTTATACTGATTTTTCAGAAAAGTTTAAATATTCAGAAATGCTAATAGTTTATGCAAATGGCAAAAAAAGAGAAGAATAAATCTTTTTCATCGATGAGCTGCTGTAAAGTTGAATCATTAATAAGCGTGGACGAGCGAGGGCAAATGGTACTTCCTAAGGAGATAAGAGATAAGGCAAATATCCGCGCAGGTGATAAGCTGGCTGTTATAAGCTGGGAAAGAGAAGGGGAAGTATGCTGTATTTCTTTGATCAAGGCTGAGTATTTCGTAGGAATGGTAAAAGACACACTGGGTCCTATGATGAAAGAAATTCTTACAAAATGAACGAGGCGGTCGAAATGAAAAAAAAGAAATAAAGAAAGTTGTGAGAGAAGGATATGCCAAGATTGCGAAACAGGGAAGTTCTTGTTGCCTTCCCGCGATTTCGTGCTGTGAAAGCACCTATTTAGCACAGGATATTAGCAAGAAGATAGGATATACTGAAAGAGATCTCGAAGCTGTTCCTGAAGGAGCAAATCTGGGCTTAGGCTGTGGAAATCCTGTTGCTTTTACCTCTTTGAGAGAGGGAGAAGTTGTGCTTGACCTTGGCTCAGGTGCTGGCCTGGACTGTTTCCTTGCAGCCAGCAAAGTTGGCGGGAAGGGGAAAGTTATTGGTGTGGACATGACGCCTGAAATGATTGAGAAAGCTAGAGAGAATGCTAAAAAGGGTGGCTATGAAAATGTGGAGTTCAAGTTTGGCGAGATTGAAAATTTGCCAATCGGCGACAATTCTATTGATGCAGTAATTTCTAATTGTGTTATCAATCTTTCGCCTGATAAAAAAAGAGTCTTCGAGGAAGCATATAGGGTGCTGAAACCAGGTGGCAGGTTAATAGTCTCGGATATAGTTCTGAAGAAAGAGCTTCCAGATTTCATAAAGAATTCCATTGAAGCATATATTGGCTGTTTTTCTGGAGCTATATTAAGAGATGAATACATAGGCTTGATAAAAGCAGCTGGATTTCAAGAGGTCAGAATAATTGATGAAAGGTCTTTTCCTATCGAGTGCATAGCCAATGACCCGACTGCAAAGGCAATCATTGAGAATTTAAATTTGAATTCAAAAATGCCACTTGAAAATCTAAAAGAAATTGCAGCCTCAGTCATCAGCATAACGGTGTATGGGGTTAAGTCGGTTTAAAGGGAAAAAGGCTCTTATTATCATCGCTGATAATCATATGTAATAATAAAATAATTTACATTAAATTTAAATTTTTTACATTTTTTAAAAAAATTATTAAAAAACATCAAAAAAAATTTATTTAAAAATAATTTATAGGCAAAATTAAACTCTTTTTTTTAGAAAAAACATATAAAAAAGTTTAAATAGGTGTTTTTAAATAGGATATATGGGTGTGAAATTTGATCGATGTGATTTACGCCCAAACAGTGCTAACTAAAGAGGATCTTATTCGATTGAAGAAAAAAAGCGGCAAATAT
The DNA here is from genome assembly GCA_037443105.1 of Methanocellales archaeon. Lineage (GTDB taxonomy): Archaea > Halobacteriota > JAWCLZ01 > JAWCLZ01 > JAWCLZ01 > JAWCLZ01. Next base: position 9,248 of record JBBIOZ010000032.1, on the reverse strand, counting down.
AGCACCAAGGGTGCTTTGCAGGCAGCGGTAAATCATTATATAAATTGTGAAGAGGAATCAAAAGAGAATAAAAGAATGTAAGAATATAAAAAGAATAAGACACTTCATAATGTACTGCATATTTTTAAATAGTTGCAATGCGGAGTAGATAGGGGGTCAAGTTGAACTTGGGGGAAATTTACATCTTCACCTTTGCCGCGATGATGCTTCTCTATATTTATCACTTGAAATAAAAAAAGAGATGGCTAGCTAAGAATTTGCTCCATCTCATCTTGCTCCAACTCTATCAGCGGAATCCCTGTAACACGCGTTGCGCGATCTGTGAGTGAAGCAAGATCGCTTCTGTCAAGCAGCTCCAGCTTGAACTTTCTACTGCCCGCCATCAGCTGCTTTAACCCAGTGCCAATTCTATCGACAAAGTAGCTATATAGCCCAATTGCTCCTGGATGCAGCTTTTCATATTGCTTGCCATATTTCCGCTTCAATTCGGTTGAGCATATGAAGAATTGATCGGGACTTGAGCCATATAGCTCTTCGAAGTCGCTTGGAAGTGTGCCCTCTTTTGATTGCTCAACTAAGTGCGTTGCTTTCATCACTGCAGTTATGGGTGCTCTAGCTGTCGCAATTGCTTTTACATATGGCCCTTTTCCAAAGTTGCTTAAAGCAATTGCTTTAAAAATCTGGGTTTCATTGACAAAGCCACCTGCCATTACAATGTCTGGTATATACCGACCTTTTTTACGCAGGATTTCGCAGCATTTCAGCACTTGTGCTTCTAGGAAAACAGTGGGCGTGCTGCATTCTTGCATCATTGGCACGGGGCTCATTCCAGTGCCACCACCAGCTCCATCGAAAGTAACCTGGTCTATCCTTGCCTCGCTAGCTAGCTTCATCGTCCATGCAACTGCAGCTGGCCTGTAAGCACCTGTTTTGAGGAATACTTTTTTTGCGCCTTGGTCGCGCAGCCATTCAATGTCTTCAATGAAGCCTTTTTCATTGGGCATTCCCACTCTACTATGCCGCTCGAACGATGTGAAAACTTTGTTCTTGAAGGCTTCTTGCACCGCTTGATCTTCAGGATCTGGAAGTACAATATATCCTCGGCGTTTTAATTCCAAGGCTTTTTCTAACTCAAATATCCTTACCTCTCCACCTATGGCCTTAGCTCCCTGTCCCCATTTACGCTCAATGATGTTCACTTCCAGTTTTGAAATCGCATATACATCCACTCCCAGTCTTTGATCCTCCACATTGGTTTGCACTGCAACCTCGCCATATATGCCGTCCCAGAATTCACGATAAGCTTCAACTCGATATTTCAGATCCTTAGAATAGGTTACCTTTCCATTTGTAAACTTAGCTTCCATATCCATTCCGCAGACATTTTCTCCAACTGTCAAGATTGTGCCACTTATAGCTGCGCCTTGGGCCAAGCCATCCCAGTTATTCTTCGCAACAGCAGTCGATCCTAAACCAGCAATTAGCACTGGCACTTTTAGCTTTACACCCCCAGTCTTGGTTTCAATATCCACGTTTGGAAATATTGCTACATCTGAGTCGCTCGCGATTCCAACTGCGCCCCAGAGTCCAGTTTGAATTTGAAAGTGCGACCAGTCAAGCACATAGTCCTTATTGGATGCAGCTGTGCTCTTTCCAAATTGCTCTGGCACAGGGTATAGCACTTCTCTCCCTCGAATTGCTGATTTTCCTATCTCGCATAGCGTATTGCAATCTTTAATGCAAATTGGACACATCCCGCTTAATGGACTGGGATCCCAAGTTCTCAAGTCGGTACCTGTTGTAGATCTTGCATTTGGATAGCTTTCGGGCAATTTTCAACCTCCTTATATCAATCGCAATATCTTTTTCGCGCGCGATTCCACGCCGCTCGCATTCTGGTGCGGAATGCGATTTTATCTCTAATTGCCCCGGTTGCGCAAGCTTCGTAGCAAGTTCTGCATCCCTCGCATAGCTTTATGCTTCTCCAAAGTGCAGATCCATTTTCAATAGCTAGCGTAACCTCTGCAATTCCAGGCCCAGATCCCCCTGCCACTGAATAGTCTTTTCTTGCACTAACCGGGCAGGCTACTACACAATTTCCACAGCCAATACATTGCACCATTACTAATCCCTCTCGATAGAAGGAAATTGGAGCCTATTTCCTAGATCTGAAAAATGTAATAATTAATTAGATTAATATAAGTTTAACCTCGGAAATATAACCTTAATATAAACATATCTTTTTTAAAAGACGCGGAAAAAACATTTAACTGGGGAGATTTAAGCCTCAGACGGGGATTGAACCCGTGAACCTCTTCCTCTTTATCAGGAGTTTTTGCGAAACCCCAGCTACCAAGGAAGCGCTCTACCCACTGAGCTACTGAGGCTTGCATAGCACTGCCCTTCATTTAATGGAGATTTCCTCCCTGAGCTCTGGGCAGAAGTGATGTTATTTGAGAGCGACTTTATAATTAATTTATCGAAGGGGTTTAAAAAGCTAATTGGTTTGCTTTGCCTCGCTTAAGATTTTCATCACTTCTTCTTTGGTGATATTTATGGTATATCTAGAAAGATTATATATCTCTTCAAGTTCAGCTTTTCCAAATTCTTGGAGCAGTGTAAAAATTCGAAGCACCGTTTTGCGCCGCTTCTCGCTCTCCCTCTGCTGATAGGTTCTAACAGCTCTTAAGAAATCGATTTTTCTGAACTCAGGCCAGAGTGGAGCGCAGAAGTAAACGGCGCTTTCATAGCCACTTGCCTGCCACGGGAGGAAGTTCGAGGTCCTTCCTTCGCCACCTGTTCTTATGATTAAGTCGACTTTAGGAACAGGTTCCTCATCCGGGTATAAATAGGCTGAGATTGTATTCTCATTTATTTCCTCCACCTTTATTTTCCCCTCTTTCACTCTTTGAGCAATCTTCCTAGCTGCATCCACAATTTCACTTCGCCCGCCGTAGGCTAGAGCTATGTTTAGATATACTTTATCATAGTTTTGAGTTAGACTTTCAGCTTGCTTTATCGCGCTTACCACATCCTGAGGCAGTAAATTGATTTTACCAAGTGCTCTAACGCGCATCTCACGCTTGTGAGTGCGTTCATCCTCGCACAGCTCTTTGAGTTTTCGCTTCAGCAAGTTGAAAAGCTCTCTTTTTTCAATTTCACTTCTCTTAAAATTTTCAGTTGAAAAGGAATAAAGGGTTAAATGCTTCACTCCCAGCTCCCAGCACCAGTCCATAACTTTTTCTGTTGTATCTGCGCCGTATAAGTGGCCTAGGTATTTAGGCTGCCCTATTTTTTCAGCATATCTCCTATTCCCGTCTTGAATAATTGCTATGTGATGCGGTATGGGTCCAGATTTCACTTCTTTAAGTAAAAGGCGTTCATAGCTTTTATACAGCAGTTTTGACATTCGTGCATCACTTCAGAAATTATATAGTATTGATTTTACCATTTCCTTATGCCCCTGCTTCAGTGAATAGAGATTGTGGTCGCCGGTTACATCTATGCTTAGAATTCCAAGTCGAGTATTCATGAGCCCAACCATCGCTGAGATTCCTCGATAGCTGATGTTAAATCCACGGCTCCTCAGCAAGCTGTAGACCTCTTCAGTGGTATAAGCTCTATCTTGGAGGAATAGCTCTAGCACTGCCTTTCTAATCCCCATTTCATCCCGCTTTAGATATTCCCTCAATCTCTCTCTAATCTTTTCATCGTTGGGGCTCAGATAACCACATCCATAATCAGCGTTATCTTAATCTAAATTCCTGTAATATCAACTTTTTTGATTTTTACTGCATAATTATAAAGTTTTGGTTAACATATCTACTGCTCGCGATCTGCTCTTGCTCTCCTCATAATGGAATTTTCTCCACAACCAAGCCATTTTTAGTAGGATATCGCTCTATTATATACAGCTCGCAATTAAGCTTAATTTTGCTTGCGATTTCATCCAAAATCCACCATGCGATTTCAATGTGGTCGCTCTCAACTTGATACATATCATCTGGCACCTCTAGATTTTCAAGTATTTTCGCTGCGGCTTGAACGTCGCCTGAAATAACGCCGTAGATTATTGTACCATCTTCGCTTATTTCATCAAATGGCCTTGCAACATTGTTCGCTATTCTCTTAAGCCTTTCTCTCATCTGCACTGCATCTTTAAAACGAGAGCTGCAGAATCTAACTGGAACTCCTTCACGCTGCTTGAGTATTTCCTTCGCAACTTCTTCGCTTCCCTTTGCAGCATATGAGACGTCATCTCTATACACATAGCCCCTTGCCTTTAGCATTTTTTCATTTGTCTCGGAAAATTCAAGCTCGTTTAGAATAAGATACCCCCCTGTTTTTTTGAGAGCTTTGATGATACCCTTCACAGTGCGAATGGCAGGTATTTCAATTGCTATATCCAAGCCAAATTTTCTAGCAATTTTCATGGATTCATAATAATCACTGCGCTCGAGTAAATCCCAGAGTTCCTCCGGAGGGTGAAATCTTATTTCATCAAGCCCAGCTGAGCTAAGTTCCTCAAGCTCAGCTGCTTTGGCCGGGAGCGAAGTGTAGAGGTGCACGTGATGTTCGATGCCAAATTTTTGCTTTAACAAGCGAATGTAGTGCAGAACTCGGTCGAGTTTGAGCAGCGGTTCCCCGCCTGTTATTCCGGTGCCTAAAGCGCTCATATTCAAGGCCTCTTCTATCACATCTTCATCCCTGCTTACAGGTCTCTCGTTGGCAAAAACTCTATCCACACCTCTCCTTTTATCTGAAAGGGGGCAGTAGAAGCAATACCTCGAGCATAGACCTGTAACAAATAGTACGAGCTTCGCACCTTGAGCGCAGATTTCACATCCCCGTGGTTGAGCCGTATAAAAAGAATTTGTGAAGTCCCTTTTGAGCTTAGCCATATTGTTTTTTTTAGCTTTATTTAATATAACCCCTTATTTATATAGCCTTGTATTTATATACTATTAGGTGAATTATTGATCCTTGGAATGGTGCAATATGGCTGGCTATAAGCTTGGTATTAAAGAATTTGATGATGCAATTGGCCATATAAAAGCTGGGTCGAATATCTTATTAATCGGCCCGCCGATGTGTGGTAAAAATGTAATTCTCAATAATATTCTCTACGCTGGACTTGAAAATAATGAGGCTGGAATTTTGGTTACCACCAGCGAGACAGGCGAGAGTGTAATTGAATGGTTCGAGCAAAGCGGGTTGAGCATAGAGAAACATAAAGAGCGATTTGGAATAGTGGACTGCTTGTCTAAGACTCTAGGTTTAAGCGTTAGCGATACTCCCTTGATAAAGCGTGCTTCAAGTCCAGTTGATCTAACAGGGATAGGTGTAAAAATCAGTCAGTTCTTGGAGGAATTCTGGATGAAAAAAGGCATTCGGAGCACTAGGCTATGCATAAACTCTCTTTCCACGATTTTGATGTATTCCAATCTGCAAACAGTTTTCCGATTTTTACACGTGTTTACCGGGAGAATAAAGTCTGCGAACGCACTTGGAGTTTACATCATCGGGGAAGGCATGCATGAGGAGCAGGCGATTACAACCCTCAAGCAACTTTTCAACGGCGTGCTTGAAATCAAAATGAAAAACGACGTGTATTATATAAGGGGCTTCGGTTTCGGCACTAGACCTACCAATTGGTTTAGATATGAGATTGTAAATGGAAAAGTGATAATCAAGGGTGATTGAGGGTGATTCACACCGGCATCCCAAAGCTAGACGAATATCTCGGTGGCGGTGTGCCTGAGGGTAAAAGCTTATTATACTACATCTATCCTGGGATAGAAGGCGAAGTTTTCTGCATGCAAACGCTTTATTACAATCTTGCGCTGGGAAAAAGTGCTGTTTATGTCACTTTTAATTCGCCCCCCAGAACTGTGAGACAGACTTTTAAAGAGTTTGGCTGGGATTTAGATCAATATAGAGAGAAGTTTGCTATAGTTGATGCATATTCAATGCTCGTGGGAGAGTTTTCAAATGAAAAATACGTGGTTCAAAATCCAGATAATATTGAGAGTGTGGATATAGCTATTACAGAAGCAGTGGATGAATTGCACACAAATGGTTTGATTGGATTTGGCTCTCTCTCGACTCTCATGGATATCTGCGGTGAGGTAAAGACACTGGAATTCATTGAGAAGTGGAATAAATATAATTTTGTAAATGGGAATGTTTCCATCTATAGCTTCACAGCGTGGCCGTACAGCGAGGAAACCCTTCGCAGGGTGAGAGATAAATTGTTCGATGCTGTGGTAAGCATAGGTGGCATTGCTGAACACGTTATCTTCAGGCAGTACTATCGCGTTATGAAGGCAAACTGGGCTGAGATAAAAAAGCGAACAGTGCTCTATAAAGTCCTTCGACCAGGAGGGGTTAAGGCATACATTCCGAAGATTCTGGTCACGGGTCCTTACAGTGCTGGGAAGTCTTCGTTTGTGCGCGCTCTTTCCACCCGCTCAGTCTCTGTGGATCGCTTGGGAACAACGATTGCGATGGATCACGGTCACGTTGAACATAAGGGTTTTTCAGCAGACATCTTTGGCACTCCTGGGCAAGCACGCTTTGACCCAATTCTTAAAATGCTTGGGAGCGAAGCTATGGGGGTTTTTTTGATAATAGATTCCACAAATCCGGTGGAGTTCTCGAGAGCGAAGGAAATGTTAGCACAGTCGATGAGCCATGGACTGCCCTATGTTATAATTGCCAATAAACAGGATTTACCAGGGGCTTTGAAACCCGAGGAGATAAGGGCTAGGATGGGAATACCTGGAGATGTACCGATAATTCCTGCTGTGGTAACTGAGAAGAAGGGGGTCATAGAGGCTTTTGAAAAGCTACTGGATAGAATAATGGAAGGAGAAGAGAGTATATAATTGAAGGGGCGATATATTATAGGTATTAATAAGAGTTACGTAAAGAAATACTGCTGAAACTTAGAGAGTCCTTTAAAAGCGAGAACATAAAGCTTTCATATATATTTGGAAGTTTTCTCAGGAGAAATAGAATAAGGGATATAGATGTGGCTATTTACTCCACGCTATCTTTCAGCGAGCTTTTGGATTTAAATGCAAGGCTTGAATTGGAGCTTCGCCTTCCTCTAGATATTGTTCAGCTCCAAAATTTAAGTCCTGGGTTTAGACTCGAAGTCCTCCTCAAAGGTTATCCAATTGTTATAGATAGAGAACTCCATTGGGAATTAATATCTCAAGCCTTCTCAGAACTTCAGGATTTCAAGATTGCTTTAACTTTGCCCAATCAAGCACCCATTGAAGAATAAATAGCTCGCTTTAGAGCCAATTGCAGCTTTATGGAAACTATGATTGCAATTTTTATCAACTAAATCTACAATTTTTATCAACCACTAAATCTAAATAGATATAGCCAGATTGTGAATTTAGGATTGATAGCTATGGTAGATGGAAGTATAATTGCAGCAATTATTGGTTTATTGATAGTGCTCTTCATTCTGATGAATTCCATTCGAATTGTTCGCGAGTATGAACGAGCAGTTATCTTTAGACTTGGCAGACTCGTAGGCGCCAAGGGACCTGGTATTTTCTTCATAGTGCCAATCGTAGATCGCACGCAAATCGTAGACCTGCGAACTGTTACATTTGATGTGCCTAAGCAAAGCATAATCTCTCGAGACAATGTAACGGTAGACGTGGATGCAGTGGTATACTACCGCGTTTTCGACCCCGCTAAGGCTGTTGTGAATGTTCAAAACTATGTATTGGCCACGAATATGCTAGCTCAAACCACGCTTAGAGATGTTTTAGGCCAAGTGGAATTCGATGAATTGCTCACGAAGAGGGAGGAGTTGAGCAAGAAGATACAGGAGATCTTGGATGTACACACAGATCCCTGGGGGATAAAGGTAATTGCAGTTTCACTTAAAGATGTTGCAATACCTGAGTCAATGCAGCGTGCTATAGCCAAGCAAGCGGAGGCTGAGCGTGAGAGAAGAAGCCGCATTATAATGGCAGAGGGTGAAAAGCAAGCAGCTAAGATGATGGCAGAGGCAGCTGAGAGCTATGCCCAGACTCCAGTGGCACTTCGACTTCGAGAGCTTCAAACTTGGGCAGAAATATCAAGGGAGAAAAACCTGATAGTGGTAACTGAGGGAACAGCAGGAGCAAGCTTGGGAGCCATGCTGGGGATAATGAAAGAGAAGCAGAAATAGGAAGGGGAGAATGAAAAAGCATTTTCTCTTCACCTTATTCTTAATCTTCTTGCTAAGCGTCGCTCCAGCTTCATCGCGTCCGGTTTTAGTTGTCGAGGTGGACGAGACCATAACCTCTAGCACCGCCGATAACATCGGTCAAGCACTAGATTACGCTGGAAACGGGAACTATGAAGCATTGCTAATTTTGCTCAATACGCCAGGAGGGAGTGTTGATGCAATGTTCAAGATAATGCGAGGAATCGAGCAGTCAAGCTCGCCAGTCATATGTTATGTATATCCTCAAGGAGGCCACGCGTGGAGTGCGGGTGTATTTATCCTAATGAGTTCTCATGTTGCAGCAATGGCACCCCACACCATAGTTGGCTCTGCGCAGCCTGTTGAAGTGCAGTGGGGAGGTATATCTCAGCCTGTCACTGAGCCAAAAATAATAAATGCTCTTGTGGCGAGCATCAAGGAAAAAGCCAGAGCGCATGGAAGAAATGAAACCGCGGCTGAGAAATTCATCACTGAGAATCTGAATTTAAATGCCGAGGATGCTTTGAAATACGATGTTATAGAAGTAGTTGCCTTAAATCCTAGGGACCTGCTGGAAAAGGTTGATGGAATGCAAATTGAAACAGTTCAAGGCAAGCTGACACTTAGAACTAGCGATGCTGAGCTGGAGAAGTTTTCTCCAAGCCTGAGAGTGAGCGTGATGCGTATATTGAGCGACCCCTTGGTCTCAGGCATTTTAATGCTCATAGGTATATATGGAATAATCTTTGGACTCTCATCTCCAGGTATAGGTATGGAAATTGCAGGTTTAATATGCTTGATTCTCGGATTGGTGGGATTTGGATTCGATGTTAATATAGCTGGTTTGCTGCTTATATTAATAGGTATTGGTCTGCTCATATATGAAGTGCACATCCATACCTTTGGTGCCCTTGCAATCGCAGGCATCGTTTGCATTGCCATCGGCAATATATTTTTAATAAGTAGAAATGCTCAGAAATGGTATATTGCCGCGGAGTGGTACAGCATGGCTATATTTACCTTTATTTTAATA
>JBBIOZ010000031.1:0-17437 GCA_037443105.1 Methanocellales archaeon | reverse complement strand
ACAATGTATCAATTAACAGGGCTGCCAGGTTGGATTAGATTCGGCTACTCTCCAGGTTGGATTGGGAGATCAGCCACTGGGCTTCCACCGACTGCTCAATGGCTAATGTCAAGCGGGCAATTACCACAATATATGGAGCAACTCAGAAAAGGAATGCCATATTCAACGCCATTCCCAGGCACGCCACCAACAAAAGAACAGGAAAAAGAAATGCTGGAACAGCAAGCTGGGGCTATAGAATCGCAGCTTCAAGCGATCAGAAAAAGAATAGAAGAGATAGAGAGCGGCAAGGCAAATGATTTTTCGCCACCGTATGGCGCACCGCCTGAGGATGAACTTGCTGCTCTCGAGGAATATAGAAGGGAACTTGACGAAGAAATTAAGGGTGTGGAAGCAAGAATTGAGGAGCTGAAAACACTAAGGAGAGATAAATAGCCCAGCTGCTCACACTTTTTTTGGGAGAAACGCACACTTTATCAAGGAACCTGTGACCTTGAATCAAGATGAATTCGAAGCTCTTAGACTGGTCTTCTATCAGAAATTAACCCAAGAAAAAGCCGCTGAAAAAATGGGCATTTCGAGAGGCACTGTATGGCGATGTTTGAAAAGCGCTCGAACTAAAGTGGCAGCAATGCTGGTGGAAGGAAGGCCTCTTATTGTGATGCAAAATAAAAAATAGCTTACTCGAATGCGGCGAGCAGGCAAATTCTAATGGGGCAGTGTCTCAATCCATCTTTATAAATAGAGCAAATTTTGCCATTGATATAGCGTTCCTTGCATTTTAAACAAGTAGCAAGCTTCTTCTTTTGGAGACATTTTATTATCTTACAATCCTTCGCAATCTCATTCGCAATTGAGCAGCCAAAGCAGATTTCTTCATGGAGCAGAATGCAATCGCTGCAGACAAATCCACAGCCGCTGATCTGTATTCGATCTCTCTTCATTTATTTACAGCCTCATTTATCCTGTGTTCCATAATGTGCCCTTTGATATATACCTTCACATCTTTCAATCCCTCTATCTTTTCAACCTCTTTCTTTACATTTATCGCTAGATGAATTGCCAAAGGACATAAAGCACTTGTCGGGACAAGTTCTATAATTGCCTTTTCACTTGTACTTATCCCCTGCAAACTGGAATTGAATATGCCTAGGTACAGGGTATATCGCTCGCTGCTTGCAGAAATATGAGCAAATACCACATCCCAAACAAATTAAAGGATTAACCCTTGCTTTTTTGCCAATAACTCTTATCGCTCCAGTTGGGCAATATCTCTCGCAAGTCTTGCACCCAATGCATTTATTTCTATTAATATATGCTATGGGAAACATTAATATCGATGCCAAGAAATGGATTGAGGAACCATTATTTTTGGAGTTCCTCAATCCTCTTTTTTATCTCTAATAGTTCTCGTTCAAGCAGCTTTGCTTCATCCTCGAGCATCCTCAATTCTTCTTCCTTTGGAATGGCGGTTGGATAAAAGAATGGCGCAAATCTGTATGTCAACCAAGGTAGGAATGGATACACTGGTGGCAATCGATATCTATAGGGATATAACCCTCTTGCCAGCATTAGGAATCCAAACGGTCCCATTCCAAATGGCATCCTCTTTCACCTCCTCTATTTTGTGTATAAACACATATATTTTTTGTGCAATAACACATAAATTTTTTGTTTAACCTTCTTCCTTCTCAAAAATCACCTTTTCCAATGCTGGCATCACCGCGATGGAAAAGCTATCTCCATTTTAGCAGATGTCGCGAAAGATCCGGCAAACTAATGAGCTAGAGAAAAGCATTGGACAATTTCGGATGTTGCATTGATTTTAGGGGATCCTATGCGATCTTTATAACTGCGTATTCAACGAACTTATTTAAGGTTGCCTTTTGGTTAGAACTCAAATCCCCTGCGTTCTAGAAGATATGGTATTAGACCGCCTGATCTTAGCAATGCTTGCATGAACTTCGGTATCGGTTTGAACTCGTAGATTTCATTTCTGCTGAGATTTTTAATTATTCCTTCATCAAAGTCGACCTCAAGCTCATCCCCCTGCTTCACCCTTGAAGCAATATCTCTGCATTCGATCAAAGGCAAGCCTATGTTGAATGCGTTCCTGTAGAAGATCCGCGCAAATGACTCTGCAATAATGCAGCTGACACCACAGGCTTTGATCACCTGCGGTGCTTGCTCCCGCGAGGATCCGCAGCCGAAGTTGCTATCTGCAATTAAAATTGGGTTCTCTGTCCGCTTGGCATCTTCATAGAAATTTGGATCGATAGCCTCGAAAGCATGCATAGCGAGTTTCTTCAAGTCAATTTCGTCGTATTTATATTTGCCTGAGATCATCTCATCGGTATTTGTATCCCTAGGGAAAATGCGCAGCACTTTGCCTTTTATCTTCATCTATTTCACCCCCAAGTAGTCCCTTGGATCGGTGATTTTGCCAGTTATAGCTGAAACCGCGGCAGTTGCAGGACTGCAGAGGTAAATCTCAGCTTTATCATTGCCCATTCTGCCTTTGAAATTGCGATTCTGGGTAGAGAGCACTTTTTCACCATCTCCAAGCGCAACTGTTCTACCTATGCAAAACCCGCAGCCAGGTACGCCAATTGAGGCTCCTGCTTTAACTAGAGTTTGAATTATTCCTTCCTGCATTGCTTTAAATAAAATGCTTCTACTCGCTGGATATACCACTAAGCGAGTGCTACGATTCACTTTCCTGCCCTTCAAAATCCTAGCTGCAATTCTTAGGTCGCTCAATCTACCATTTGTGCACGAGCCAATGCAAACTTGGTCAAGCTCAACACTAGAAAGCTCCCTAGCTGATTTTACATTGTCAACGCGATGAGGACATGCCACAAGTGGTTCGAGCTTATCCACAGAGACCTCAATTTCATCCTCATAAACTGCATTTTCATCTGGTTCCAGTGCTTGATATTCATGGGCACGGCCATATCTCTTTAGAAAAACTCTGACCTTCTCATCTGCTTTGCAAAGCCCGAGTTTTGCGCCTGCTTCAACTGACATATTGCTGAGCACTAGTCTTTCTTCAACATCCATTCTATCCACAGTCTCCCCTAGAAACTCCATTGATTTATAAGCTGCACCATCGGCTCCAATTATGCTGACAATTTTGAGAAAAACATCTTTTGAGTATACATACTTTGGAAGTCTTCCCCTGATAGTGATCTTCAAACTTTCAGGTACTTTAAACCACGTCTTGCCGTAAGCAAAAATCGCGGCAATATCAGTTGAGCCAACCCCGGTTGCAAATGCACCCAGAGCACCATGGGTGCATGAATGGGAATCTGCACCTACAATAACTTTATAAGGCGCAGCATATTTTTCAATAACAATTTGATGGCAAATGCCATCTCCATTCTCAAAAAAAGCGATATTATTCTCCCTTGCGAATTTTCTCATCATGATATGGATATTTGAAATCTTCTCGCTAGGCGAAGGTGAAGCATGGTCGCATATCCCTATTACCTTTGTGCTATCAAAAACGCGACGCGTTTTCAATCCAGATTCCATCTGCTGAATTGCAAGAGGCATGGTGCCATCGTGAGCAAAAGCAAGGTCAACTTGTGATACAACTAAATCACCGGGACTAACTTCTCTTCCTATTTTTCTGTAAAGAATCTTCTCAACCATCGTCTTACTCTTAGCATTATCCATATTCTCACCAGTGCTCCTCCAATCTAGTTATTGCAACTATTTAATAATAACTTTATATATTAAGAGATGAAAATTGAAAAATGTGAAAATCAAGGTCCTGGGCTGCGGAAATATCCTTTCAAGCGACGAAGGAGTAGGCATACATATCATTAAGAGGCTTCGCGAGCTAAAGCTTCCGAAAAATGTAGAGATAATAGATGCCGCGCTTGGTGGGATTGCGATTCTTGATTTAATTAAAGATGCTAAAAAGGTGATCATCGCCGATGCGGTAACAACAGTGGATGGAGAGGTTGGCGAAGTTTATCGATTTGAGGATAAGGAGCTGCTCGATAGAGATACATCAACGATTTCTTTCCACAATTTAAATCTCGTGGATATTATTAAAGTCGGGGAAATTATCCAGCCTGAGGCAATGCCTGATGAAATCGTGGTCTTCGGTGTAGAGGTTGAAAGCGATGGAGCATTTGGAATGGAGTTAAGCCCGAGGGTAAGAGCAAGTGTGCCAATTGTTGTAGAAATGATCTTGGCTGAAATAAAAAGAATGAACCAGGAACTGGAGGAGAAGAAGGCTGAAATAAAATGAAAAAAGTTGTTGTGGGAGGCACATTTGACCCAATCCACGAGGGACATAAAGCTCTGCTTAAAAAAGCATTTGAGCTTGGAGAGGTCTACATAGGTCTAACATCGGATGAAATGGCCAAGCATAAGGGTCATGAAGTGCGGCCATATAAGGAGCGATATGAAAATCTGAAGCGGTTCATAGAGACCACCTTTCAGAGACAAGCGGTCATAAGGGAAATAAATAAACCACTTGGCAATACAACTTCCGAGCACTATGATTACATCGTGGTATCACCCGAAACCTATCCCGTTGCTTTGAAGATAAATCAAATACGCAGAGAAAGAAACCTCCCGCCTATTGAAATCATCAAAATAGATTTCATACTTGCAGAAGATGGAAAGCCAATTTCTTCAACGCGTATACGAGAAGGAAAGATAGGGGTAAGGGGAGAGCTGCTGTGAGGGTTGCCGCAGGGACTGCAAATCCGGTGAAAATTCAAGCCATAAGAAATGTTTTCTCCAAGATTTTTAAGGACGTGGAGGTAATATCTGTGGCAGTGGATTCAAAAGTCGGAAGCGAGCCATTCGACAGCGATGTAATCAAAGGTGCGGTTGAAAGGGCAAAGCAAGCATATAAAAGTGATGTAGATTTAGCAGTTGGAATCGAGGCAGGTCTATTTAAGAATCCCTATGCTATATCAGGCTATTTAGATGTGCAATACTGCACAATCTATGATGGCGAGAAAATAACAATCGGATGCGGCGCTGGATTTGAATATCCTAGAAAAGTGGTGGAGAGAGTTTTGAGAGAGAAAAAAGAGATAGGTGCAGTGATGGAAGAACTCACAGGCATAAAAGACATAGGTGAAACCATTGGTTCGATAGGCTATTTATCAAGAAGAATTGTAGATCGCATCGCATTAACCGAGCAAGCGATTTTAATGGCGCTTATACCTAGACTGAATTTTAAAATATATTTTGAGGAGTAGGGGAAAACTTGAGATTGGGATAAAAAAGAATAACTTTTTCCCAATCTCCAAGTGAATGATAGGGGGGAGACCCAAAAAATTAATAGACATTCTTATATTTAAGCATTTTGAGTCTCAATTAAAATGAGCTTGATGAAAAGATCGCTGGCTGTAAAGGTGCCGAGGAAAGATGGTGAAAGAGTGAGGATTTTACTGTTAAAGCAGGGTTTAATTGATAATGAATTAAAGATCAAAAGCGATGCAGAGTATCTTTATATCCCGATTTCTAAGCCAAGCTCAAATCTTGAGCTTGAAATAATCGAAATGGAATTTGAAAAAGCTAGGAAGCGCACGCGGATCGAAGATATCTTGGGTTTCACTCCCGGATTCGAAGTCATAGGAGATATAGCGATCACCGAATATGAAAGTGAAGAGATAGCTAAAGCGATTATGGAAGTGCATAAGAATATAAAAACCGTGCTGTATCCAATAACACCGGTAAGTGGAGAGTATCGATTGCGAGAGTTTAAAATTCTAGCTGGAGAGCCAAGGACTAAAACGATATATCGTGAATATGGCAGCATCTTCGAGGTCGACCTAGCTAAAGTATACTTCAGCCCGCGTTTATCCACCGAGCGCCATAGAGTAGTAGAGCAAGTAAAGGATGAAGAAACTGCCGTAGATATGTTCGCGGGCTCTGGGACATTTGCGATTCAAATTGCAAAAAGAGCACGAAGGGTATATGCAATCGATAAAAACCCTGAGGCAATAAAATTTTTAGAAAGAAATATCGCCCTCAACAAGCTGAGTAATATAGAAGTTATATATGGAGATATACGTGAAGTAGCGCCAAAGCTCCAAGATACAGCTGATAGAATAATAATGAACCTTCCTCATTCTGCGCATGAATTTCTAGCAGAGGCGATGCAGATTGCGAAAGAAAAGTGCATTGTTCATTATTATGCAATCAGTCACGTTGATGATCTATTCGAAAGCGCGATAAAGCGAATAGAAAAATCAGCGAGCACTAGTAAAAGGAAGGTGGAGATATTAAATAAAAGAATAGTTCGCCCATATGCGCCATATCAATATAACATCTGCCTCGACTTCAAAGTCCTTTAGAAATAAATTTAAAAAAATATAATCATTTACTTTTTAATTTCAAATGCTTTGCTATTATTAACATTTGTTTCAATCAGCAATCCATCTCTACTCATTTCAGCCAGCATTCTTCGAATCCTTGAATCCTTTCGCTTGTTATAAGCACCCTTTCCATAATAAGCTTGTGCTATTTCTCTCACAGTTTTAGGAGCTCCAGCAATCGAAAGAATGTCAATTATTCTCAGCTTTTGATCGTCGATCGACACAGGCTCTGCTGGAACCTCAGCTATTTGCTCTGCTTTCACATCCGCTGATTCCAATACGTCCGCTGGTTCCGACACTGAGACTGGCATTGGATTCTGCGGTTCTATTTGCGGCTCCATTACTGCTGTCTCCTCCTCTGTTATTTGTGTTTCTATTTCTGGTTTGGACTCTGGTTCTGCTGCTATTTGCTGCATTGGTGTTTCCTGCGATGCTGTGAACTGCTCTTGGATTGACTGCCCCTCGCATTCCTTATTCAGTGCTGATTCAGTTAGTACTTCAATTTCAATCGCTGGTTCTGGTACCTCTGGTTTTTTGCTCACGCAAGTGCTCTCTGCCAGCCGGGATGATGTGGCTATATCTTCGCCTCCATCAGGAATTTCCTGCGTGGAATCTTCTCTGTTTTGCTGAATTCTAGCATACCATCCGCAAATCATTGGAGCTATTAAGATCGCAGCAACTGCAAATATCTCGTACATTCTAATCCACCCCCAAAAACTAATATGAACAAGTTTTATATAAATTTTTTGTATGTAATCCGAATTTTTCTTTAAAAGATATAGAATTCTCATCCAGATATTCTAAAAGGAAGCTTTGCATCCTTTGGAATGCTCTTAATATATTTCTCTCGAAACACCGACCAGCGCATCAAGCAAGACTTTGCAGTCCTAGAATATGCTTTATGCTTTGCAAATCTATTCCAGATAGTTTTAAGAGCCTCCTCTTTAACATTGCCAAAGGAAAGCGGGGTATAAGCACAGGGCAAAACTTCCCCGCTGGGGGTTATATGAATCCATTTTCTGCCGGCGAAGCAGCCAAACATCTCTGGTCCCATGAGATATGGGAAGGCTGTCACTCTGGGACCTTGGCTGAGTTTGTTCTTGGAAATGTGAAATTGCTTCAATCGCTCAATATCGCGATCTGTTAAAACTTCAGTTTCATGGGATAGCCATCTTCCAACCGCTACGATCTCATACAGGGAGAGCTCATGCACGCCGAGGCTGGAGCCAAGTTCATAGAAGGCCTCTAGGTCTTCGATATTATAGGGCGATACCACCACAAATAAGTCAACCAGCAGGCCAGCTTCAAGAGCATTTTGAATCCCCTCAACTGCATCTTCGTATACCCCTTTTCTTCCTCTAATGCGATCATGCACCTCTTTATATGGCGAATCCAAGCTAATTCTAACCGCATAGAGGCCTGCTTCTTTAAGCTGCTTTGCCCTTTCAAGGGTTAACCCAAATCCACTAGCAAAGGAAGCAGCAATCGCCTTTTCTCTATCCACGTGCTTAATCATCGCCTCTAGATCGCGCCGGAAAAGCGGCTCTCCTCCATCAAATGTGATCAAATAGCAGCCGAGCTCAAGAGCTTGTTCTATAATGCTTTTAATCTCCCCCAGCTGCAACTCGCTTCCAGCTTGCATACCAGCGGCGCTGCAGTGAATGCAATTATTGGGACAGCTCGAGGTTATTCCAATTGAAACCTGCTCAGGCACTCGCTTTTTCAATGCCGATGAAACCTGTGCTGCTATCAAGCGATTGAAAGCTCCACTTGGAACAGGCGGCATCCAAGTTGAAAATATGATCTCCTCGCCAACCGAAACTGGCTTTTCCTGAGAAAACATTTGATTTGCGCGGGATAAAAACGATGCTGCGGCATATGAAAGCATGCCTCTGGCTATGAGCTTCAGCTTGCCATTTAAAATCTTCGCATCTATTTTCAAAAGCGGGCTTTCATATACTCTTTTTTCCAATAAATCCCCTCAAACCATATCGATGGTTAGTATATCCACGAGCTTTAATAGTTTCTGCTTAGCCTCGCATTCATTGAACCAGTCGAGCTGCTGCTTAGCTAGCTTGGAATGCCCTTCTACAATTTCGAAAATAGCTCTTACCACTTCAGCAGGTGAATTTGCAGTATTTTTTGCAATCAGAGGGAGAAACTTGGCTTTCGCAATTTCTTGGGTTTCCAGAAATTCAAGTAGATCGTCAACAATTTGATAGGCTATTCCCAGTTCAGCGCCGAAGCTTGCTAGTCTATCCACAAAAACATCTTTTTTACCCCTAGCAATCATCCCGCCAATGGAGGCTGATGCTGCAAATAAGGCTGCAGTTTTTCTGGATATGCAGCTGTAGTAATCAGAAACTTTATTCCACCTCTTCATCACATCAAGAATCTCGCCTTCGCTCATTAAAAGCCCGGCTTTAGCAAAATCTTGAATAACAGCCTTTTCATAATTTGAGATCAGCTCCACAGCCTTTGAAATTAAAAGATCGCTGCAGAGCATTGCAAATTCTACGCCAAATTGCTTATGTGCACTTGGCTTCCCCCTTCTGCTGGCAACTTTATCCAGAATATCATCTTGAATCAGTGAAACCACATGTACAAGTTCAATTGCAAGTGCAGCATTTATGGAATTTTTAGCATTACCATTGCATATTTCGGTTGAGAGTAAAACAATTATAGGTCTACTTCTCTTCCCCTCTCCTAAGAGTACATATTCAATCATTTGCTTTATCTCAGGGTCAACTTCAAGTTTATTGACCAGCTCATTCAAGCTCTCGTTTATTATTCTATATTCCTTCCAGCTAGCGATCATTTTCTTATAATTATAGGTAAATCTTTCTAAGCTTTAAAAATATTTATCTTAATTTTAAATATAATTATTGATATTTTATTAGAGGGAAAGGTTTATTATTGTTAAATTTAACAAAATAATGGGCTCAGGGCTTGAATCTGTCATACCCTTCAATCTCGTCAATATATCTCGTTACCTCCCTATCTGCTCTGAGCACCATCCTTTAATTTGGTGAAAAGTATAGATGTAATTACCCATGCTTTAGTGGCATTCGGCTGTGCAAAACTTCTAAAGCGCAATGACGATGAAATATATGCTTGTTTAATTGGTGCTGTATGCCCTGATTTTGATGTATTGATCGCATTTATTCCCCTGCTAATGCCACAGCTCTATGTTTTCACTCATCGAGGAGTTACGCATTCCATATTTATTTCCCCCTTAGTTTCAGCGCTGGCGCTTTATCTCTTCACCTCTAGCTGGGTTATTTCTAGAATTAATAAATTTAAAATTGGACTCAGCATCAATGCAAAACTCAGCATGCGAATTCTGCTTGCAGCATATCTAGGTGCTCTAAGCCACATATTGCTGGATTATTCCACTACCTCTGGTGTTCCGGTTTTCTATCCATTCTCCATCGATAAATATGCGGCTGAGCTTTTCCATTACATGGATTTTGGGATAATGCTATTTGGAGCTGTGCTTATTCTATTGCTATATAGAGGAAAGATAAAAAGCCCGTTCTTTCTAGCTGCATTTCTACTGCTTATCCTAGCTATCGGAGGATTTAGATCGCTGGAAAAATACAGCGCTGCTTCGACCACTACCTTTCCAGCTGGTATCTATCCAACGAGCAATCCAAGTGTTTGGTGGATCCTAGAAGATGATGATTTTAATAATAGCATTTATGCAAGGAGATATGATACTTGGCACAAGACCCAAGACTTCTCGCTGAGTTATCCCAAACTTGAGGTCAGCGCTGGTAATATAAGTGATTTTGAAAAAGCCCTTCCCCTCGCCAATGCTCTTCCTCAGGTTGAGCGTTTCTACTGGGACTCGGCTAAGATTTCTATCACTGCAGTTTACGATAGTGCTTCTGAAACTTGGCTGATACAGCTTAAAGATCCATTGAGAGATGCCATTCAGAAAAGTTCACCTAGTTTTTTCAACCCAGCAAGTAGAGCCTCGCTTAATGTTTCAGTTGGCAAGCATGGAGCGAAAGTTTTGAATTAAGGTTAAGACCCGTATTCCTGCATAATAGCGAATCATTCGACAGACTATTTATATATTCTTAACATAGATATGCTGATGAAAATGAGTGTCGAGGAACATAAAAAGGAGACTAGGAAGTATAAATTTGCAATTTTAACCATAAGTACCTCTCGCTATAAAAAATACGGCAGCTCTAAGAATCCAGATCTATGCGAAGATGTCTCAGGGAAAATAATAAGAGATCTATTGACTGCAAATGGCCATACGTGCATTTACTATTCCCTAGTTCCGGATGAAATGGAGAGGATCCGTGAAAGTGTTTTGAATTTAATTTCAGGGGAAGCAAATGCAATTATCTGCACCGGGGGAACAGGTCTAGCTCCTGCGGATGTTACAATTGAATCCCTAAAGCCTTTGCTAGAAAAAGAGATTCCGGGCTTTGGAGAGCTTTTTAGATTCAAAAGTATGAATCAAATTGGCAGCGCTGCCATGCTAACTCGTGCCATAGCAGGCGTTGTCAAAGGCAAGGTCATATTTTGCTTGCCGGGATCGCCAGATGCAGTTTATCTTGCGATGAATGAATTGATTTTACCAGAAGTTGGTCACATCTTGAAGCATTTAAGAGAGTCATAGCAAGCAAAGATACCTTGAGACATAAAAAGGGCTGAATTGAAAGGAGTGGAAACTGCCGATCGATCTTTCCATGGCTATAAGTATTCTCTCCTCTTGATTTAGCTTTTTTAAACAGAGCAAGCAATAGCTTCTTTCCGCTTTAACTTCATAGATTATTCCACAGCTTGGACACTCCTTAAACATCCCTATCTCAGCCCCTTTATCAATAAGAATAAGAAGATATAGTATATAAAAATTATTATTTCATAATCATTATTATGACTTTTAAAAAAAAAATTATAACAATCTTTATATCCATCCACTTTCATTATAAAGTGTGCCATGCTATTGCATAGCACGGTTTAAGGAGGAGAGGGTGTATATGAAGCGTGAAATGGTATTGATGGTCTTGATATTAATAGCAGCGCCCTTCGCTGGCTGCGCAGCTCCACCGCCTAAGGAAATTAAAATAGGCGTGGTAGCTTCAATGACAGGACCGGCCAGTACAACTGGCAAGGATATGTGGCAGTCAGCAGTTTTAGCTGCTGAAGAAATAAATGCCAGAGGCGGGGTGTTTGTCAAGGAATTTAATGGAAATGCTTTGATCAAATTGATACAAGGCGATGATGAATCTACCAGAGAAGGGGGACAAAAAGCAGTTTCCAAACTCATAACTGAAGATAAAGTTGACATACTTGTGGGCGGCTTCTCAAGCGCAGTTACATATGCGCATCAAGCAATAGTTGCTGAGCACAAAGTGCCATATATAATCACAGGCGCCTCCAGCCCAACGATCACCAGAAGAACTGACATCGATACAAGTTATATGTTTCATCACTGCCCAACCACCGACGACTACGGCGAGCAAACCACTTTATTTGTGGATCAGGTGATCCGCCCAGCTATAAATGAAAGGTTTAACTTCTCAGCAGATAGACCTTTGAGACTGGCAATAATCTATCAAGATAGCCCCTATGGCAAAGGAGTGCAAAGTGCTGTGAATAACACAATCACAAAATATAATCTGAAGATACAAATTGTAGCTGAGCAAAGCTTTAAGATGGGGGAAACTGATTTTAGAACCGTCTTAACCGCAGTTAAAGCAGCCAAGCCAGATGTGGTATATCCAGCAACATTTTTGAATGAGCAAATTCCTCTGGTAACGCAAGCTAGAAGAGATGTTGGACTTGATACTATCTTTCTATCTGTTGAATGCAATGACGACCCAGACTACTATAAAGGCGTTGGGATGTATGGAGAGTACTCCATTCAGGAGAGCCGCTTCAGCCCATACACAGTTCCCAGAGGTCCTATTGCAAATGCAACTTTGAAGTTCAAAAACGACTTCAAAGCAAGATGGGGTGGCTTCCCAGGAATGATGGGTGCTTCAACCTATGAAGGTGTATATATCGCTGCTAAAGCTATTGAGAAAGCGGGCTCTTTGAATAAAACTTTAGTGAGAGAAGCACTTGCAAACCTTGAGATGCCTCAGATAGTTGAAGCTATGAAAGATGGGAAGATCGCCTTTTCCAAGGACTACAGGGAGAGCAAATTCGAGCTCTACATGGAGCAGCTGATTTGGGATGATAGTATTAAAGAGCCTAGGCCGAAGATAGTGTGGCCTGATAATTTGAAGGAGGCCAACTTTGTGTTGCCAGAGTGGTATAAGCCTGGCAGCCCATAGAGAGCACATAAATAATTTCCAAACTTTTTTATTTTTAATTGCTTATTCACTATGGGGTTGAATAGAAATTGACCGAGTTAGATATTATATTGCAAGTGGTTTTCTGGGGGACATATGCCGGCTGCATATACATACTTTTGGCAACTGGGTTGAATTTGATCTTCGGGGTTATGAAAATTGTTAACTTCGCCCACGGGGAACTTTTAATGATCAGCGCCTATGTCACCTATACAATATTTACTGTGAGTGGTCTCAATCCATATGCTGTAATTCCTCTGTCGATGCTGATTTTAATATTGATTGGAATATGCATTGAAAGACTTTGCTTTCGACCAATTCTTGGTACCGGCAAGCTTAATGAAATTTTCTTGAGTCTCGGGTTAATCTATTTTTTCCAAAATTTGGCTGCATTAATCTGGACTGATGAATGGCAAGTAATTCACAGTCCTTATGAAGTCTTTGCAATTCCGATCGGCAGCGTAAAACTGCCATTCGATTATATAATAATAATTATAATTACAATTGGGATTCTCTTTGGATTGCAATTATTCCTACGAAAAACTACTCTTGGCAGAGCGATAAGAGCGACAAGTCAAAATCGAAAGGCAGCAATGCTCATGGGAATAGATGTGGAGAAAATGGATATGCTTAGCTTTGGCATAGGTTCTGCGCTTGCCGGAGCAGCGGGTACACTTTGGGCGGTAAGCGGCCAAGTCTTCAATCCATATATGGGTTCAATTCCAGCGATAAAGGCATTTGCAATAATAATCCTAGGTGGACTGGGAAGCATACCTGGAGCAATAGCAGGTGGATTGCTGTATGGTTTAGCAGAAAACTTTGCAGCCTACACACTCGGCGGACCATGGAAGGATGCCACTTCTTTCATTGTATTGATACTGGTACTCGTGATAAGGCCAACAGGTATATTTGGAGAGGCTGGAGAGTGAATAAATTGCGCAGAGGATTGAGATTTCATCTAGCTTTAATTGCACTCGCACTGGCTCTATTGATACCTCTAGCTACTGGAATGAGTTTATATATACTGACTGTACTTATATTCATGCTGATCTTCATCATCTACGCCTCAGCTTGGAATCTTCTGGCTTACTCAGGTCAAGGCTCGCTCGGTCACGCTGCATTCTTTGGAATAGGCGGTTATGCCTCAAGCTTGATTGCTTTGAAAATGGGACTCTCACCCTACATCACGATATTCCTAGGAGGAGCTTTTTCAGCTTTCATAGGGATTTTAATAGGCCTAACCTGCATAAGGCTGAAGGAATGGTTCCTAGCCATGGTAACCTTTGGCTTCGCAATAATAGCTCAAACAATTACAGTTAGCCAGCTCGCACCTATCACTGGCGGCTGGGATGGAATTGCTTCCCCTAGATTTTTGAGCAGTGAAACTCCCTTTTACAGCGTATATGAGTATTATTCCATACTTGCGCTAGCAATTTTCACAATTCTCTTCATTCAAACAATCTTAAAATCAAAAATTGGACTTGCATTCGCAGCAATCAGAGAAAATGAATTGGAAGCCAGAGCTGCTGGTATCGATACAGCTAAATACAAGCTTTTAGCATTCACAATAAGCACATACTTTGCAGGAGTGGCTGGTGCACTGGAAGTACATCACTTTGGCTATATCACTCCTGAGATCTTTGGAATTGAGCTTTCATTCTGGCCAATAATATACTCCATAAGCGGCGGCTTGGGTACAATTGAAGGCCCAGTTATAGGAACAATTGCAGTAACAGTACTCTGGGATGGATTGAGAGCGCTTGGCTTAACCTATGAACGCTTCATCATAATTGGATTAATGCTCATCCTCATCGTGATATTCCTGCCACGCGGCTTTATCTCGCTACTGGAAAAAATTGAAAAAAGCTTGAAATAAAAAAACTATTTCAAATTTTTTTAACCTCCGCAAGTGAGGATATTTCTCAATTTTATTTCTCTCATCGCCTCGCACAGAAAACATATACTTGAAATTATCGCGACTTTAACCGAAGTATCACACCTTAGACTCAAATCCCCAGATAAGCTGCTTTTACATGCTCATTATTCAAGAGCTCCCGAGAGCTGCCCTCAAGCTTGATTCTTCCGCTTTCAAGCACATAGCCTCGACTGCAAAGCTCCAGTGCGCTTGCTACATTTTGTTCCACAAGCAAGATTGTAACACCCTCTTCATTCAACCTTTTAATTGATTCGAAAACCATTGAAACCAGCAATGGCGAAAGACCTATAGAAGGCTCATCCAACACCAGCATCTTTGGATTTGACATTAAGCCTCGAGCAATCGCAAGCATCTGCTGCTCACCACCGCTCAACGTGCACGCAAGCTGTTTTTTCCTTTCATTCAGCACCGGGAATAGATCAAAGATGCGTTCAAGTCTATCGCTTCCCCCACCACTTACATAAGCACCCAGCTTGAGATTCTCCAGCACAGTCATCTTAGGAAATAACTCCCTCTTTTCAGGTATAAGCACCAGCCCCCTTCTAACAATATCATAGGCAGGCAGACCTGTGATATCCTCGCCCATAAATTCTATTTTACCTCTATCCGCTTTATTCAATCCAAATATTGTCTCCACAGCTGTGGTTTTGCCAGCGCCATTTGAGCCTATGAGCGCTACAATTTCACCCTCCTCAACCTTAAGGTCGATACCCCAAAGTACCTGTAAATTGCCATGGAAAACATTCAAATCGCTGATCTTCAGCAAAACAGCACCTCTTAAAAAGCGTATTTCTCCCCTAAGTAGGAATCGATCACTCGCCTGTTATTTGCGATTTCCTGCGGTGTGCCCTCAGCTATTTTCTCACCGTGATCTAAAACGAAGATTCGATCTGAAACTCCCATTATCACTCGCATCACGTGCTCGATCATCAAAATGGTGATGCCACGTTCTCTCAGCTTCTTTATCAGCTCAATTGCTTCAGCACCCTCTTTTGGATTCAATCCAGTGGTGGGCTCATCAAGCAGGAGAAGCTTTGGCTTCGATGCTAGAGCTCTTGCCAGCTGAGCTCTCTTCAACTCAACAACATTCAAATTCTTAACCGGATAATTGATTTTTTCCCTCGGGAAGCCCACGAAGTCCAGAAATTCGATTGCTTCCTTCCTGGCAGCGCCCATGCCAATTTTATTATGATTGCCGAATATTGCGCCTATCATAACACTTTCAACCGCAGTTAAAGCTGGAAATGACTGCGCAAGTTGAAAGGTTTTAACGATACCCTTTCTGCAGATTTGATTTGGCTTCAGCCCAGTGATATCCTCGCCATTAAATTTTATAACACCTGAGTCTGGCTTATATATTCCAGAGATAATGTTAAGCAAAGTAGTCTTACCCGCTCCATTTGGGCCTACTAAACCAACAATTTCACCCTTTTCCACCCTCAAATCAACGCCTTTTACAGCTGTTAAGCCCCCGAAGTTCTTCGTAACCCCTTTTGCTTCAAGCAATGAACATCACCATGATGACAGTGCTATATGTTAGCACGCAGCAGTATTTAAATTTATGCGTTTTTTATGAATAGAAGGAACTATATAGCAATGCATATTTGATAAATATGGATGAAAACAGGGATCGTCTATCATAGCGATTATTTAAAACATGAAACAGGCTCACACCCGGCGCGAAAAGAGCGCCTTATTGCTGTAATAAATCTGCTGGAAACAAAAAATGTTTTGAAAAAACTTGTAAAGATCGAGCCTCGCCATGCCCTGATAGATGAAATTGCATTGATTCACGATAGAGAATATATCGATAACATAAAGATTTTATGTGAAACTGGCGGCGGAAGACTGGATATAGATACGATAGTTTCAGCCCATTCATACGAAGTTGCGCTGCTTGCAGCTGGGGGAACATTAAGCGCTTTAAATGCTGTGCTTGATGGCAGTGTTAACAATGCCTTCGCATTAATACGACCGCCTGGTCACCACGCTGAGCGCAATCAGGGAATGGGCTTCTGCCTCTTCAACAACATTGCCATCGCAGCAAGATACCTGCAGCTGAAACATAGAATTAAAAGAGTTTTAATAGTAGACTGGGATTTGCACCATGGCAATGGCACGCAAAATGCCTTTTACACTGATTCAAGTATACTATATTTTTCAACCCATCAAAGCCCAGCCTATCCAGGCACTGGAATGATACAGGAAGTAGGCAGCGGTGAGGGCGAGGGCTATACCATTAATGTACCACTTTCATATGGCAAGGGAAACAGTGATTATCTCTATGTATTCGAAGAAATTTTGATTCCAATTGCAAAGCAATTCAACCCTGAATTTATCTTAATATCAGCTGGACAGGATATTCACTTCGATGATCCGCTGGGTAGCATGTTTGTAACTGCACGTGGCTTAGGGAGGGTATAGTTTAACCGGTCTATCTTATGGGGTGCTTGCTATTTTAAATGCAATGGGCGAGCTCGACCTAGAATTCGAAGAGCCGCTGCAGAAACCCGAGGATAAGCTAGCTGAGAGCACTAAAAAGCGAGTTAAAGAAGTAAAAGAGATTCAAAGTAGCTACTGGAAGCTCTAGCTAGCTGCTGTTTTTGCAGTTTTCAAGCGCTCTATCAAGTGCTTCTTCAAGTTTATCTGCTCTTGTAACTCCAATAAATTGCTGAATAATCTTTCCCTTGCATTCGATTATTATAGTTGGTATAGCGATGACGCCATATTTCATCGCAATCACTCTATTGCTATCCACATCTATTTTTCTGAACTCCACTTTATCAGCATATTTTTTCGCTATTTTTACTGTATTATCTTTACTCATTCCA
>JBBIOZ010000030.1:0-17815 GCA_037443105.1 Methanocellales archaeon | reverse complement strand
TTGTTAACATCATTATAATTATAATCACCGCAATATTCTATAATATTCTAAGTTTTTTGAATTCTTCCACGTCTCTTGCTAGTTTATCCAGTTCTTCGTCTGTCACCTCAACTCTATTTTTAATACTATTTAACTCCGTGGTTAGCTGCTTTATTCGAACATACATAATCCAGATGGTGAATAAGCTGACCGCTAGTAATAATATAACAGAAATTTCACAAATAGTGCGGAGCTCAGCCATCTATCTGCCTCCAAAAATTGCTCTAGCCAGTTTCTCTGCAAAGCTCTCTTTCTTTTTTGCAGGCAGCTCAATAATTGGTTCGCCAGCTATCTTCGCTGCCATTCGCTTAAACACTATCGCTGCAGGTGAATCTGGATTTCGAATTACAACTGGCACTTTGAAGGCAGCTGCTCTTCTTACATTTGCATCTTCAGGTATAACATCGATCACCTCCACTCCCAGCAGTTCTCTCACCTTCTGTCGCTTGATCTCAGTTTGATCCACCCCTGCTCTATTCAAAATAGCTCCACCTACTTTGCCTCCAACGATCTCGGTCAAGATCTTGGTTTTCAATGCATCTGCCATTGAGGCAATTTCAGGGTTAACTACCAGTATAACTTCATCTGCAACTGCCAGTGGAATTATTCCATCTCTGCTTATCCCAGCGGGAGCATCGATGAGCATGAAATCAATCCCTTCAAGCAGTTTTACCATTACCTCTTGAAGGCGCTCTGGATCGGATTCTTGAAAGCCCTGCAATGATATACCACTTGGTACAACTTTAAGCCCGGCTGGACCATCGTATATTGCTTTCTCAATACTTGCTTTGCCTGAGAGAACTTCGTGAAGAGTTATAGGGCTTCTCTCCAGCCCGAGAACTAGACCGATGTTTGCCATTCCAATGTCCGCGTCTATGATGATTGTTTTTTTCCCCAGCATAGCAAGAGCAGTGCCTAGATTTACCACCACGGTTGTTTTACCGGTGCCTCCCTTTCCAGAAGCAATAGTATATACTTTAGCGCCCATGCTCATCTCCGATATATACATCATTATGATTATTATTGTATATATATTTGTCGTTTATACAATAAAATTTGAAAATTTTGGTATAAAAAGCAAATCTCTTACCTTGCTGCTTTAATTTCCTCAGCCAGCAGCCTCAGGATTCTATCCCTCAGTCTATTCACCTCGAAATCTGTTCTTTTCCTAGGTCTTGGAATAGTTACATCGATAATTTCCTTTATTCTTCCGGGGCTTGCTGTCAGAAGCACGATTTTCTCAGCAAGAAATACCGCTTCATCCACATTATGAGTTATGAAGAGTACAGTTTCTTTTTCTTTTTCCCAGATCGCCAACAGCTCTTCTTGAAGTTGATTTCTAGTTTGCGCATCTAAAGCGCCAAATGGCTCATCCATTAGCAATATCTTGGGCTCATTTGCAAGTGCTCTTGCAATGGCAACGCGCTGCTTCATCCCGCCTGAGAGTTCGTGAGGATAGGCATCTGCAAACTTAGCGAGCTGTACTATTTCAAGATATTTATCCACGATTTGCCTTCTTTTTTCCTCGGATAAACCCTTTATCTCCAGTCCAAATTCAATGTTCTTACGCACCGTGCGCCATGGAAAAAGAGCATATTCTTGAAATACCACACCTCTTTCTGGACTTGGTCCTTCAATTTTTTTTCCATCCAGCAGTATTTCCCCAGAGGTAGGCTTATCCAAACCAGCTGCAAGTCTGAGCAAAGTGGTTTTGCCGCATCCACTTGGCCCCAGAATGCAAACGAAGGCTTTATCAGGAACTGTAAAGGAGATGTCTTCCAGCGCTGTGAAGTTATTGAATTTCTTGGTCACATTTCTGAATTCAAGCATTTATTCACATCCTTCCTTCTGGCAGTATCCCTGTCCAAGCTGAGAGCCTTGCTTCAGCATAAGTTAATATTTTCATCATTGCATAGCCAATTAAACCTATAATAATCATGCCTGAAAATACTAAATCAAATCTTCCCACCTCGCTCATTGCCCAGATGTAAAAACCAAGGCCCCCTCCTCTTACGCCCACCATTTCTGCTGCCACTATGCTCATCCAGCCAACTCCCAAGCCAATTCGAATTCCAGTTGTTATGCTTCGAACAGAAGCTGGGATTACCACTTTGGTGAAGAGCGTCAAGCTTCTGGCACCAAGTGTTTTGGCAGCATCGATTAAAATTGGATCAACGCTCTTCACCCCTGAAACCGTGCTCAGCAGAATGGGAAAGACCACGCCTAGGAATACGATGAAAACTGCATCAAATGGCTCGCCAAAGAAATAAATTGCAAATGGAATCCAAGCTAGAGGTGGAATAGGTCTAATTATCTCTACGATGGGCGAGGAAAAGTTCTCCACAATTCTAAACCACCCTGAGAGCAAGCCAAGTGGGATAGCTAGTACGCTTGCAAGCAGAAATCCATATAATACTCTTGTTATGCTGGCATAGATATGCTGGGTTAGATAAAAACCCAAGAAATCTTTCTCGAAGAAGGAGTGGAGCAGAGCAATAAGAACCGAATGTGGAGTGGGAAGATAGGCGCTTTTTATCGCAATTGCAAGCACTTCCCAAGCTATTATCCAGCTTGCGATTGAAACAATATTTATTCCATATTTCAGATGCTTGTTCATTCAAATGAATGGTTTAAGAGGATTATATTTATTGCTTTGCCTTCGCTAGGTAAGCTGCATCAATGTATCTCTCCGCAAGATCAGTGCTATTTACATACCCCATCTCTTTGAGTTTTTCCTCTGATATTATCTTGAACTGTATCAATTTCTCAGTGTATTCAGCGATCGAGCCCCTGAGCTTTTCATCGATGTCTGATTTAAATTTTATCAACTTGAATGCTTCTTTGACAACTTGCTCCTCTCTGCCTGTGAACTGCATTGCAATTGCGATTAATAACTTGTATTCCTCTGAGTCAGGATTCTTCAAAGCTTTATCTATGTAGCTCGTAGCCTCGATGTGGGCTCTCAAGAAATTCGCCACAGCATCTGGATTTTGAGCAGCAAATTTCTTATCAACCACGACTACACAGCAGGGATGGTTTGGCCATATATCGCGGGATGTGGCTAAGACCTTGCCAGCGCCGCTTATAACTGCATCTGAAACGAATGGTTCCCAAGCAACAAAGGCATCGACCTCTTTCGACTCGAGCTTAGCTCGCATATCCTTGGGTGCCACGTCTACTATTGATATTTTCCCAATGTCCACTCCTTCTTTTTCAGCAAGATTCAAGAGCAGGAAGAATTGTATTGCAGATCTGCTTGGCACTGCAACGGTTTTGCCAATTAAGTCTGAGAACTTTTCAATATCTCTTGATACCACGAGTGCTGAGCCCTCTTCATTTACCTGTGCGATAATTGATGTACTGACATTTGCATTAACATGTTTGATTATAGCAGGCGAGCTACCGAGGAGCCCTATATCCACATCTCCAGCTGCGAAGTGATCCATCTCTGCCCCACCGTGAGGATATGGCGCTCCAATGGAATCTTCAACCTCAATACCGTATTTCTCAAAAAATGATATTCCATTGCCAGCGGTTTTATTCTTTGCAACCATATAGGCGACTTGGTGCAGATCTGCAAGCAAATATCCAACTCTAACTTTCTTGGGCGCTGGAGGCACCGTACTTATGCATCCCAGTGCCAGCAACAGTATCAAAGCAAGGGATAAAGCTGCAGCTTTCCTCATCTCTTCACCATAGAAACAGTTTTCACAGTAATATTTATATTTTCATTTTTGTATAGGTTTATAGTCTAAATGTATTAATAGAGAAAATTTATTATACAATTGTATAATTACTTACAACTATGGCTCTATCGGATGAGATAATGTATGCTGCATTTGAAAGCAATGAAGCCTTTCGCAAAAAATTGAGCGAAGCAATTACTTCATTGGGCTTAACAATTACCGCTTTCAGCCGCAAATCAAAAATTCCCTTGAGCACTCTGTATAAGATACTTTCTGGAGAAAGAGAACCAAATCTTAAAACCCTGCGCACAATCGTAAGAGCAATGAAGAGCATAGAAGGCACGAAGACTGGAAGATTCATAGCAGTAATTGCCTCGCGACCTGTACTTGATGCATTGAAAGAGAGAGCCATCGAAATTAAAGGCGAAAAATTTTCAATTCGCGAGTACCCAGTGAGTTCGATCGAGGAATCGATCATTGCAGCGGTGCGCGCTGAAAGAGAGGGTGCTGCAGCACTGGTATGCGCACCTATAACTAGCAGCACAGTTGAGAAAATACTCAGAATACCTGTAGCGGCAATTATCCCTAAAGAAAGCTTGAGCGAAGCAGTGGAGATAGCTGCAAAGAAAATACAAATCTAGGGTAGAGTATATAAACTTTTATTTTCTAATTCAGTTGCTGGAGGTATAAGACTGAGCAGCTATGCAATTGAGACCTTCAACCTCACCAAGAAATTTGGCAGCATCTTAGCAGTGGATAGATTGAACCTGAAAATTGAATATGGAGAGATATTTGGCTTACTGGGTCCGAATGGCGCTGGAAAAACAACTACAATTTCTATGCTCTGCACAATAATAAATCCCACTTCAGGCACTGCTAGAGTAAATGGATATGATATTATAAAAGAACCAGAGAAGGTTAGAAAAAGCATTGGCATTGTTTTTCAAGATCCAAGCATCGATGATCGCTTAACAGCTCGGGAGAACCTCGAGTTCCATGCAATGCTTTATGCTGTGCCTAAAGAAGTTCGAGAAAAACGAATCAAAGAGGTTTTAAAACTAGTTGAACTCGAGGATAGAGCTGATTCGCAGATGCGCACCTACTCAGGTGGAATGAGGCGCAGACTGGAAATAGCTCGCGGATTGCTTCACTATCCCAAAGTGCTATTCCTAGATGAACCCACACTAGGACTGGATCCGCAAACCAGAGAGCACATCTGGAAATACATCGAGGAACTTGCGAAGCGCGAGAATATCACAATTGTGCTCACCACGCATTATATGGAAGAAGCTGAGAAGCTCTGCAATCGCGTAGCAATAATAGACTATGGAGTTATAAAAGCACTTGATACCCCAGAAAATCTGAAGAATGCATTGGAGGGCGACATCATCACGATAAAAACCCCCAACCCTAGATTTTTAGTAACTAGACTCTCTGAAAAGAGGCTGATCCTTAAAAGCAATGAATCAGCTGGCTTGCTGAATATAACTGTAAAAAATGGAGAGATGCTGATTCCAAAGATTGTAGAAATAGCAAGTGAAGCTGGAGTGAGCATAGAATCCATAGCACTTCAAAAGCCAACGCTCAATGATGTCTTCCTTCATTACACCGGTAGAGAAATTAGAGCCGCCGAGGCTGAGCAATATCTCCCTCCAATGATAGCTGCTCGAATGAGGAGGATGAGATGAGCGAAGCCCTAGCTATATACACCATCTGGTTGAGAGAGGTAAAGCGATATACACGCGAGCGCTCTCGCTTAATTACTTCCTTCACCACCCCGCTTTTATGGCTGGTGATATTTGGCATTGGAATAGGTAGAATGGGCATTGCTTGGAATGTCTCAGGATATAGCTATCAAGCCTTTATATTTCCGGGCATAATTGGTCAAACGCTGCTCTTCACAGCAATCTGGTCAGGTATCTCTGTAATCTGGGACCGCGAATTTGGATTTTTAAAGGAAATACTGGTGGCACCAATTTCAAGAACATCGATCGTTCTGGGCAAAGCCCTTGGGGGAGCGACAAGCGCTTTTCTTCAGAGCCTCCTACTTCTGCCATTTTCATTCGCATTGGGAATCCAGCTCACACCCATCTCGCTTTTTGCATCCCTCCCTGTAATGTTTTTAATAGCACTAGGTCTGGTAACGATTGGACTATCGCTTGCGGCGCGTATCGAAAGCCTGGAGGGCTTCAACCTGATAATGAGCTTTGTGATAATGCCAATGTTCTTCCTCAGCGGTGCATTATTCAAAATAGATTCTCTTCCAGAGTGGCTGAGAATTTTAACCTATGTCGATCCTCTCACCTACGGAGTTGATGCATTGCGCATCATCCTTCTCGGCGATGCTAATTCCTTCCCACTTTACATCGATATTTTAATTCTCACCGGATTTGCAGCAGGAATAATTTTAATAGCCGCCAGAGAATTTAACATTAAAAAATGATATTATATTATACTTCAGACTTAGTTTTCTGTTTTACCTCGCACTCGGCGCATTTCCACTCCCCCCAGCCAATATAAATGTGAACGGTTATCATAGCGCACGTGGAACAGTATTTATAACAGCTCGCGATTTCTTGCTCCTGCATTTCTTGGTTCACCGCTAGAGAAACATAATTGCTAGATTCTTCCAGCATTTCTCGCATAGTACAGCAAATTCAAGTTCTTTGGAAAACTCTGCTCTACCGCCATTTATCTTTATATATCCCTCGTTTATCTGATACGCTTTATCCTCAGCTTCAAATTCCCTTCCACATCTGCTGCACTTCATATCCCACTTCCTTTTTCAACTCTGCAACTCTTTTTTGAATATTATTCCAGTGACTGCCTTCCCAGTAAACGCGCTTGCAATTATCACAGATCCAGAACTCAGTATTTCGCTCGAAGAGGTCTGGAAATACATATTCCTTGGATCTCACCACTTCCATTTCTTCTGGTCTCACAATTCTAATTGGATGGTTGCACATTGTGCAGCGATCCATTTTTGCTTCTAAATTCAAATTAATATGAGAGTGCATCTCCTTAAGCTGCTTGAACACATCGTCGGAATGGATCAAAATAGCTGATATTCCTTTTCTCTGCGCTTTCCTCACCAGCTCTCTATCTCTAGAGACGATCACTCTTTCCTCTTTTTCCGCAATTGCAAGCAGAAGATCGTCCTCCACCTTTCGCAGCTCATTGGCACTCAAAGTATCATAGCCCAAGAGGCGAAGCCAGGCAGTTAATCTCCCAAGCATCCGGTCTGCGATGAATTTAATATAGTTTGACATTTGATGAATTTTTTATTTGATTTTATTGATATTTTTTATTTACCACTACCTTATTTCAAATTTATGTTATTTCAAGTTTTAATCTATTCTCCGTTATAACCACTTTATTGAAGGGTATGGTTATCGCTAGTTCATCGCCATTTCGCTCCAGCTGGATAACTGTGTTTTGAAGCGATCCTTTCATTTTTATGAAATAGTCTTCCCAAGCATCAGCATATTTACTGCTGTTTATCTGCAATATCACACTGCCTCCGCTTTCGATGAATACATATGTATCTGAGCTGTTGTATTTGGAGATTAGCGTAACTACACCACTCCCGGAGGATGTATTGCTCTCCATTTTTATGAGAGAGATCATCGCGATTGTTTCATTATTCCTCAAATCTTCATATACAAATATCGTTGGAGGGAATTTTATGAAGGCATAATCTGTTTGTTTTTCAAATACCCCTCCATTCATATAGGCCACTGAATCATCTTCATATTCATATTCTATCATGCCTAAATCTAATTCTATCTGGAATTTTGTGACATTTGTAACATTCACAGCTAGCTTTAAATGATCCCCTGAGGAGGTGCTTAAAGTACCTTCTCCAACGTTTATCCTCGTGGTTTTAACCGGAGCTTGATCATAGGCAGTTTTGTCCAAGTTTGATTGAAGCACCGCGAATCCCTGCTCCACGCTTTGATATCTGATTTTACTTTGTGAGCTCTCAAGCATCGGAAGACCATATGTGTACATTAATCCTATGGAGGTTATTACGATGCCCAAGATTAAAACATAGCCAACCACTTCTGAAACTGCATTCTCCGAGCGTATTAGCTGCATTTTCATCACTCCAGTATGATTTTCTCCTCTCGGAGAGTGGTTATGTTAATATAAGTATGAGGGAAAACTCGAACCTCATGAGTGCCAGCTATGGATGTGAATTCGACTCTTGATTGATTGAATATATTTGCCTCTTCTGCATTTTCATTTCTAGCTTTAATATCGAATTCTCGAGTCCAGGTTTCATCTATCTTTATCCTTTCGATCCGCCAGATAAGCGTTGTAGTGCCATCTTCATTGTGCACAATAGTAGTGTCGGCTGGTAAACTAGATTCATCCACTATTATATCGCTTGGAATTACATCTATAACTGTTAGATTAGTGGCTGCGGTTTCTTTTAATTTCTTTGCTATCGTGCGATAAATATTTTCAAGGTCTTCCTTGGTTGCGGCATAATAGAAATTATCGGGTGTTGAAGCTATTTGCTGTAGCAGTTCTTTATCTGCGTCGACACCAAAGCCTATGGTATAGATCGTGATTCCCTTTGCCTTTGTTAGATTGGCTTGATCTAGTGCTTGCGCTCTTGCTTTACTTTCCGGCTGGGGGAGAGTTGGGAGACCGTCTGATAGCAGTATTATCGCTGGCAGTCTAGTGCTATCTCCGGTGGTGAAGTAGGGAGATTTATTGGTAAGTTCATATGTGGCTACAGCTATCGCTTGTCCAGTTGGCGTGCCTCCATAAGCAGTGAGTCCATCGAAGCTATTTTTCACAGCATTTTTATCATAGGTTAAGCCTTGAATTAAGGTTACATTGGGAATTGTGCCATAGTAGCCATCGCCTTTGAAAATCACAAGTCCAACTTGATCCGTGCTGTTCAAATATTCGGTGAATAATTTGCCGCATATTTTGGCTGCGTCTATTTTAGCCATATAGAAACTTAATGCAAATTCTTGCTCGCCTTCTGTGAAATCGCCGGTTACATATGCTGTATAATTTGTGCCTGCATTTACATTTGTCTCAACATATTTTGCTCCAGTAGAGGTTTTAATAGCTGGTATCGGTGGTGCTCCATTTTTGCTTATCCACATTTGCAGCGACTTGGTGCCATTCAAATTTTTAAGCTCTATCTTGAAATTCTCAAGTTTATCCTCGATGACTGCTGCCTGTGAATATGCATTGCCCGCAATATTACCAAAGTATTCTGCTATGCTGACGGAGCCATACAGTGTAAACACCCCTGAGAATGTACCAGCTCCATTGCCTGATCGCCAGTATATGCGCACTGTCCAGTTTCCATTTGATGGATTGCTAAGTTCAATGTACTCAGGATTTTTATCCCCTGAGTAGCCAGTGGTTATTTCGCCTCTGCCATACTTCTCCCCTGTAGGACTAGTTAAATGCAAATCTAGATTTGGGTTATATGGTGTGCCTGGCCAAGATAGTTCTACTCGCAGTTTTGAGGCATTGGCTACGGGGAAGGAGTTATTTATCCACCATTTATTTTTCTCAACTGTGCCGCTGAATGGTATTTGAGATATGAGAGTGGTTTTATTCACATTGACCTTTATATCTTGACCGCCCTGCGAGAAATTCCCGGTGACGATTACTGTCCAGTTGCCTGAGATAGGATTGGTTACATAGTATTTCTCCCCATTTGCTATTGAGTATTGTGCTCTACCTATGTTTCCATTTGGGTCTTTGAGCCAGAGGTTTATGTCTCTGGTTCCATTGATCGATCTTGCTTCCACGATTAATTCTTTAAAAGTGCCATCAACTGCTATGTTTTGATTCCACTGCGAGCTCTGTATCGTGCCAGTGGAACTGCTGAATGCTGTGTAAGCATCATCCCCATAGCCGAAGTAATCCGGGTCCATGCTTCCTGAGATATCAGTTGTAAGCATGACATCCACTGATCTAGGGGTTTCTCTTATTCCCCCGCCGTAGAGAATTATATGCGTAGTTGTGCCTTGGTCGAGGGGGAATGCCTCTGGTGATACGAATTTATCAACTTCTAAATATGGATCTGGATTGCTTGCTATAACTGTTATTGTTGCATTGCTCACGTCGGAGTTGCCATTGGAGTCTGTGACTGTGAGCACTGCATTATAGCTGCCAGTGTCAGTATATTTGTGCTGTACAACTGGGGAGTTTGAGGTCGCTCCATCGCCGAATTCCCATTTATAGTTTAATGTTCCCTCTCCCTTTGAATAAGAGGCATCGAAGGTTATATTGCGATTTACCTTAGCGATTCTTGGGTGTACCACTGGGATTGCTGTTGGCATTAAATATTTCTGCACATTATAGCTTAGGCTGTGGTCGATTGCTGCGCTTAAGGTGCTGCCTTCGAGGGCTATGCTTGATCCTATGCCATTTAAGGTTATTAGAATGGCTTTATCGAATTCTAAAGCTGAGACATAGACTTGTTGGTCTTGGCTTGATTCTTTGAAGGTAACTTTATATTCATATCCCCCTATATCTTCAGGTATGTAGAATTTGGAGTTCATATGCCCTTTTGTTTTGGGAACTACCATGTACATATCGACAATTTTTGAGCTCACTGCGTTTCCTATATCTTGGAATTGCCCTTCCATGGCTACCTTTGCAGGTGTGGAGGATAGTTCTGAAGCATAGGTTGCGAAGAATATTATTGTCCATGCGAGAAATGCTCCTGTTAATATTAGATATTCATAGGTTGGAGTTATTGCCTCATTATCATCAATCATATTATTCACCAATTAATATTAATATATAAATATTGTTTCGATGGTTTCATAATCGTTATTCATATCATTATAAACAATTCTCACCTCAATCGATCTGATCTCCCCAGCCACAATATATGGAATCACTTTGATATCAGCATAAATACCCTTTTGAGCAAGCAATTTGCTCAACTGCTCGCTATAATCTTCAACTAGCTTGATAAAGGTAGTATTATCGCTTGCCTTGCCCGCGGCAATTCTCACTTGCTCATATGTCTTGATTTTTATATCTCTAATCTCATGTTTTGGAAAGTTGGTCTCACCTTGAGATGACTGTATACTCGAGAGAATTGCGCTATTTACAAATACAGTGAGAATAATCAGCCCAATAGCTACTATGAAGCCAGTGAGCACTAGCACTTGTCCCTCGCCACTTTTAATGAATTTCAAATATACCATAGCTCAAGTCTCACCTCAATCACGTGCACTATATTTTGAGTAGGCTGCTCCAGACCAGTATTTGCTTTGAATGGTGAATTTGAATCAAATTCATTATCATAAATGAATAAAAAATGGCTTGCAGTTACAGAA
Source organism: Methanocellales archaeon (assembly GCA_037443105.1). Classification (GTDB taxonomy): domain Archaea; phylum Halobacteriota; class JAWCLZ01; order JAWCLZ01; family JAWCLZ01; genus JAWCLZ01. The sequence continues at coordinate 6,759 of JBBIOZ010000030.1, read as the reverse complement.
TCTCTAGGTGGAGGTATTGCAGTAATAAAACTCGAATTTGATTTCAAGGTTATAGTAAAAACACTGCCATCTGAGAGATTAATGCTTCTCAGCACAACATTATACATCACACTATTAGGGAGCGCAAGACTTAAATCGCGTTTCATTTGCTCCGAGATCTTCAAGTCACTTTTATTAATCGACTTAATATAGCTCTTGAGGGAATGATTCTCGCTATCTGCATTATCCATTGCAAGTAAAATGTCCTTGCCATATTGCTCTAGCTGCACATTTAAATGTTGACCAGTTAATGGCACAACCACTGAAGGCGCTTGCAGTATAAAGTGAATGGCTATAAAGATTAGCATCGCAGCAGAAAGTCCTTCAAGGGTTAGCACTTGGGCTTTTTCGTGATCACCAAACATAGACAACGAGCTTTGCACCAAATCTCCCCCCTATGTAATCTCCTAAATTGGTTATGATATAATAGCCTTTTGTGTTATGTATTTGGAACTTAATTTTCACCGGTATACCGCTTGGATAGGAATTCAAAGTATTGGTTAGATCATGGGTTCCAATTGTTGTATTTGCATTGGTCTCGTAAACTTTATCGCTATCAATCCAAATCTTCATCCAGGGATCTGATTCACTTTGATTCTCATTTCTCCCTTCAATAAAAATTATAAATGCTCCTACTTTCGGGCTTGCATTTGCAGTCTTAATATCAGTACTAGGAGTATCTAGATTTGAGCGCATGGTTCCATTTGCATCATAGGATTCATTTAGCGAAAGGCTGCTGTAAACTATGATTCGCTCATATTTTTCAACATCCTCATTTTCCGGTAGCGAGTTGCCAATTAACAATATTTGCTTGCCGCTGAGCTCAGAGGCATATAATGGCTTGGTCGTTGTACTTTTAAATCGCTGAAGGGAAATATTGTAGTTGTAGTCTTTAAAAGAGGTTTTTAATCCGATTTTGTCTCTAATTGCACTTGAATTGGTCGAGCTATATAAGCTTGAAAGAGCATATATCTTGCGAAGCGCTAGCACATTTGGCCGGTCTTTGCTTATCGCTAGCCCTATGCGCTTTATATAGCTAGCATTCAAGCTATCTGCATATATCTCCCAGTCTGTGCCATTTCCAACGCTAGTAACTCTATACCCTGGGTCTTCAGCGAGAATTACACTTGTTCTATATGCAACTGGATGGAGATCGATACTAGTGGCTTGCAATCCAGAGAATATAACTGGAATTGTTACAAAGGTTGAGAGCAATGCTAGAGAAAAAATAACAAAGCCTGAAAGGAAGTCAAGGCTCATTTGAGCTGTTTCATTTACTTCAAAACTGCTAATTAACATTTTGCCTCATAATATTATCAAACATAATTGTATATAAAATTTGCGTAATTTACTAATAAATGAATAAAATATGTTATAAATTACCAAATTAATTCTTTGGATAATTTCTTTGGATTTTGGATGATAATAATAATAATTAATATACTCCAGGTAAATTCAGCTAATATGCTTACTTTCATTGGCCTTGGGCTTTATGATGAAAGCGATATCTCGCTAAAAGGCTTAGAAGCAATCAAAAATGCAGATATGGTATACGCAGAGTTCTATACTTCGCGCTTATTAGGCACAACCCTTGAAAAAATGGAATTATTATATGGCAAGAAAATAGCACTACTGAAGCGAGAGAATATAGAGCAAAATCCAGAGAGGATTCTAGAAAATGCAAAAACCAATAAAGTGGCCTTGCTTTGCGGAGGCGATGCACTTATTGCTACAACACACATTGATCTACGCTTGAGAGCCCACGACCTTGGGATTGAAACTGAAATAATACACAATGCTTCTATTCAAACCGCTGTTTGCGGATTAACCGGCTTGATGAACTATCGCTTTGGAAAATCAGCAACAGTGGCTTTTCCATTTAAGGATAGAATCTCAGAAGCGCCCTATGATGCTATAAAATTGAACCTTGGAAATAATCTGCATACCTTGCTATTTCTGGATATACAGGATGATAGATTCATGACCATTGCAGAGGCTTTAAGAATTTTAATGCAGATTGAAAGCCGGCGTGGCGAAAAGTTACTTCAGAATGCACTCATGGTTGGCATAGCAAGAGCAGGTTCGAGGAAACCCATAGTTAAGGCAGATTATCTGGAGCGCTTGCTTGAATATGATTTTGGTCCACCTCTACACATTTTAGTTGCACCGGCTAAGCTCCATTTCATGGAAGCAGAGGCTTTAATTAAACTTGCAGGTGCACCGGAGCAAATTTCAAGAAAAGCTTGATAAAGCTTTTCATTCAAATCTCTTAAATACTATGGCAATCAACTGCTGAGAAGGTGAAAATAAAATGGATGCCCTGTATTTTTACAGCTATGAAGGCAAAAAGCAAGCTGAGAAAGTTCTCGAGCAAGATTTTTTCAAGCGCGTGGGCTATACCATTAGAGAGGCAAAGCTGCTTGGCTCAAAGAGACAAGGCTTCTTCCTGCATTTCAGCACCACCCCTGAGAATATAAAAAAAGCTGAAGAACTGCTGGGAGAGCTTAAACTTGAAAAGCCTGATCCGAGGGAGGCTGAGGAGATAATTAAAGCCATAAAAGAAGAGGCTGAGTCCGCGGAAGCAGGCATGGGGATAATCTTCGGCAATCTATAGCTTCATAGCTATAGCAATCTATAGCTTTACAGCTATCAAAAATTTCTCCCGCCGTTTTCCCTCTAGAGTTTGAAGGTATTTCAAGCCCATTTTTTCCAGCTCTTTTAAAACTGGCTTTAAATCTCTTTCAAATTTCACCACTTGCAGCACACGTCCATTTTTCCCCAGCAATGGAAGTGCTAAGCTGAGTGCTTTCAAGGAACTTCTCCAGTCCAGCGCTAGATCGTTCAATATCAAGCTCAATTCTTCTTGGATGAATGCCTTCAAATCCGCTTTGAAGATATCCTGAAAGATCACCTGTACATTTTTCCTCTCTCTTTCAATTGCCTTCAATTCCTCTATAAATTCCTTGCTGTACTCAATTCCATAAACCTTCAAGGCATGTTCAGAGGCATAGAGTAAAAATCCACCCGCACTTGAGCCTATGTCTAAAACGATATCGCTTTTTTTAATCAAACCTGTTTTAGCTTGAATATCCCTGAGTTTGAAGTAGCCAGCGCTTTTCTCCGCTAGTTCACGCTGAATCGTAACATTATCTCCATATTTAACATCGTAAGCCGGCTTCTTAACCACTTTATCATTGACCTTAACCAAGCCAAGTTCTATCGCTCTTTTAGCTCGCGAGCGAGATTTGATTCCTAGAACACTAGTTAGAAATTCATCCAGCCGCATGCAATAACTCTATGTACTATATCAAGCGTTAGTGTATATAATATGTGGATAATATGTGGAGAGAAATTCTAGCTAGATTTAAAGGTTATCCTGCGCAGGCAAAGGTTATGCGCCTCCTCCTCGAGAGAGGATTTCAAGTAAGCGAGAAAGGCAGGGTTGTCTCAGGTGGAATTGAGATTCCTCATACCAAGATTGCTCGAGAGATCAGCGTGGATAGAAGAGTGGTTGATGCAACGGTAGAAGCTATTTTAAAGGATGAAAATTTGAAAAAACTCTTTCAAAATCTTAGATCAATGCCATTTCTCCGCGATGCAGCACCTTGGCTTAATCTAGGGGTTATAATAATTACACCTAGAAATGCAGCTAAACCTGGAATAGTTGCAGAGGTAACAGCGGTGCTGGCGAAGAATGGAATAAGCATAAGACAGGTTGTCACCGACGATCCCTATCTCACCGAAGACCCCAAGTTAACCATCATAACAGATAAAAAAGTGCCTGGAGAGGTAATGGATGAATTAACGCATTGTTCAACCGTTAAAAGTATTACTTTATTCTAATACAGGAGGAATTAAATGAAAAAAGCAGCCATAATAAAAGGCGATGGCGTGGGACCTGAGCTCGTAGACGCTATGCTCAAAGTGCTTGAAGTCACCGAGCCAGAAGTCGAATTCATACCTTGCAGCGCTGGAGCGGAGTGGTGGGAAAAGCATGGTGGAGATTCGCTGATACCAGAAGAAACTTGGGAGATATTAAAACAAACTGATGCTTGCTTTAAAGGCCCCACCACAACACCAGGCGGACCTGGTACGCCTAAAAGCGTTGCTGTTTCCATAAGGCAGAGGTTCAATCTCTATGCAAACGTTCGACCGATTAAAACAATTCCCAATGCTCCCCGACCACTGGGCGATGTTGACTTCGTATGCGTGCGAGAAGCCACTGAGGGATTATACCTTGGAGCTGAGTTTAAACTATCAGATGATGTTTCCATTGCAATTCGCAAAATTTCCAGAACAGCAAGTGAAAAAATTGCTAGGTTTGCATTTGAAGAAGCTAGAAGGAGGAACTGGAAAGCAGTTGTAGCGATTCACAAGAGCAATATATTGAAGCAAACCTGCGGAGTTTTCCTAGAAGCAGTCCACAAAGTTGGAAAAGACTATGAGGATATCGAGATCTGGGAATATCACGTAGATAACATGGCTCAGCAGTTAATTAAAAACCCTCAGATCTTCAATCAGAAAATCCTGCTTTCAACAAACCTCTTCATGGATATAATCAGCGAGGAGTGCTCAGCTCTCGTGGGAAGCATAGGCTTGATATATTCCGCGAATATAGGCGATACCTACGCTATGTTCGAACCTGCGCATGGCTCTGCGCCTAAATATCGCGGCTTGGACAAGGTGAATCCAACTGCAACAATATTAGCTGGAGCTTGGATGCTCGATTACTTGGGTGAGAAGACCAAGGCGATGGCAATCTTCAAGGCCGCTGAACGCGTGATTTCAGAGGGCAAATATGTAACTTATGATTTGGGTGGAAATGCAAGGCTAAGTGAAATGGCAAATCAAATAGCAAAATATGCTCAGGAAGAATTAAAAGGGGAATAACATGGCGAGGCTGATCTTCGCTAATTCAATAGAAGATGGAGTTTCACTTCTAAATCACGAGTTATTAAAAAATGGGGTGGAGAGACCATCAGCTCGCGGAACGGTGATTTTTCTACCAGATATTTTACTGATCGTGGAAAAACCCGAGGTTATGGTTCCTGAGAAATATTCCAATCCCCTGCTCGTGGAAAGACCCAATGAGAAGTGGCTGATTGAAAATGAAGATGGCACCGTTGAGACCTATAATCAGAGAATCACTAAGCCTGTGGATCAATTAAAAGCAGGAATAGAGTTAATTAAGCAAGTGCCTTATTCAAGGCGCTTCTCAATCGCGGTTGCTCGCCCGTGGGATGTAGTTGCAAGAACCCCTCCATCGCTGCTTGAAATCTATGTACAAGTTACTCCTTCCAGTCCGCACAATCAAGTTCATTTAACAGGGGTATTTCGAAGCATTGACACCTATAACTTCCTAGACTTAAACATGCTGGGCTTAACTGAAATTCTGGATTTAATCTGCGATCAAACTGGCTATGCAAAGGGTACTCTGGGATTATTTATAGTGAATGCGCATTATTACAAGCGAGATGAATCAAGAGTTAAGCAGCTGCCGCCTGCAACTCCAGCAAAACCAAATAAACATGGGTTTTTGATCGAATCAGAGAATATACCATTTGGCTGGAGGCAAACTCTTGAATATGTCTTCTATCAAGGCTTCGAAGATCACACTCAATGGGGAGAAGTTTTTGAGAAGCAGGCTCGTGCTAGATTTGGACATCGAGTTCTAGTGGATATTTCAAATCCGCTGGAAAATATGCTTGATGATAAAGCGCCATTCACAGCCAGATATGGTGAGGAATATGCAATGCGCTACATTCTAGGCGTGCCTGATGTGGATAGAAGCGCGGCTGAAAATGACATCATCTTAGAGCAGGGAGAGGTATATTCCTATGCCTCTAGAGCGAGATATGATCGCAATGATGTGATCAATTTTAAAAGGCCCTCAATCGATCAGCTATTTCACGCGATTAAGAATCTCAAGCAAAACAGGTATACAAGACAGGCTTTCGTGGTCATATCTAGACCTTGGGATGTATTTCTCAAAGATCCGGCTTGCCTGCGGTGCTATTGCTTTTATGCATATGATGAAAAAACCCTTGGTTTATCGCTTTTTATGCGCTCCAACGATGCATATGGCGCAACGCACGCGAATCAATATGGCTTTGCGCGTTTAGCGGAATTTGCAGCTATGAATACTGGTTTTGAAAAAGTGCGCTTCACATTGCTCAGTGCAAATATGCACATCTATGGGGATAGCTGGAAAGCAGTTAAAGAGCTGCTTCGCCCTGAGATGCCAACCGCAGCAGAAATGCTGGGATTGATAAAAAAATAAAGAGAAATAAAAGAATGAAGAGAATAATAAAAGAATAAAGAATAAAGAATAAAGAGAAAATATGCGCGTTAGAGCACATGTGTTCATATCAGGCAGAGTGCAGGGGGTATTTTTCAGATCCACCACTCAAGAGGTCGCTGAAGAACTAGGCTTGACAGGCTGGGTGAGAAATCTCTCTGATGGCAGAGTGGAGGCAGTTTTCGAGGGGGAAAAGGAAAAGGTTGATCGCGCTATAGAATTCTGCAGAAAAGGCCCAAGGGGGGCAAGGGTTACGGGTATAGAGGTAAAGTGGGAGGAGTATACCGGGGAATACAAGGACTTCAAAATTAGATATTTTTAGAAGTTTTAGAGTGCAAAGCTCTAGAGGTGCTAAGCTTGACAAAAATCAAGCTCCGCGGGATCTACGCAACCGCTTTAACGAGACTTTTTTTAGACCGTGG
>JBBIOZ010000029.1:0-17992 GCA_037443105.1 Methanocellales archaeon | reverse complement strand
GTAGAAGTGCACGACCCGATGAAAAGGGTACTGAAAGCCTATCTTCATCAACTCCTAATATATTGCTTTGACCGTGGGGATGAAAAGGGGTACTGAAAGGAGTTTTCAACAAAGTCGTCAATATCTAAAACATCTTGTTCACTAGAAGTGCACGACCCAAACTAAATAACTATAAATATTTCTAAGCTTGAGTTCGAAAGGTTTTTTCAAAAATCACTTTGAACATAAAACACAAAATAAGAACCAATTCCAGCTATTATGATGTTGATCGCTGAATTAAAGGCAGCCTTCTGCGGTTAGAATGCCTTATTTGAATTTTTCAATTATTTCAGCGACGCTGGTTAAACTATCTACCACTTCGTCTGGCTCGACGTTCACTGCCTCAAGCTTTGAAAGCGGTTTGTATAATATCGCTTTCATTCCGGCATTTTTCGCGCCATATATATCTGACCTAAGTTGATCTCCTATGTGCACTGCCTCGCTGGCTCGGGCTGAGAGTATTTTAAGGGTGTGAATAAAAGGCGCCGGATGAGGTTTTCTCAGTCCAATTTCATTTGAAAATGTAAGCTGCTCGAAGTAGTGGGACAAGCCAATTTTGCGGAGCATCTCTCTCAACACTTTACCAGGAGTTCTACCTGTATTGGAGATCAGCCCTAATTTATATCCCCTATCCTTCAAGGTTTGCAAGCATTCCTCAGCTCCTGGAATAACGAATGGCAGTTTCTTAAGCACGACCTCAGTATATGGTTTTTCAAGCTTGGCAATCAATCGCTGGTTCGGTTCAATTTTCATGAGTGAAAGCAGTATTTCAATTTGCTCAGCAACATCGATCTCTTTGCTGCTGCGCATTCTAAGCTCTTCAAAAAGCGCTCCAGACCTTGCATATGCTTCCAGTATTTCTCTTCTTTCAACCTTATATCCACCGGCGATGAGGATCTCAAGCATTCCTTCGATTCTCTCACTGGTCCAGAATTCGCTTAGCTCTTTTGAGTCATTCACCAAGGTGTGCCAGAGGTCAAAGGTTACTGCACGCACTGCCTTTTCATCCTCCTCAATCGATCTATATCGCTTTTCAATGCCAATGCGGCTTTTCTAGCCGCAATATCAAAATCCTCCGCCTCGCTTGCGTAGATGATCGCGCGAGCAGAATTGATGATCGCTTTATCCCCCCTTGAATTTGTACCAAATTTTATAGCGCATTCTACATCCCCACATTGAGCTCCTATGCCAGGTATCAGGATTTGCATTTCTTCACCAACGATTTCCCGCGCTCTCTTTAAGGCTTCAGGGAATAGAGCTCCAACTACAAGGCCTAAATTGTTTTTTTCATTCCATTCCACTGCTTTTCTAGCAACAACTTCAAATAGCTCAGCGCCATTGCATTTCAAATGCTGCAGTTCCTGAGCGCTTTTATTAGACGTTCTGCAAACTATGAATATACCCTTATCTTCATATTCTAGGAATGGCTGCACTCCATCTCGTCCTAGATATGGATTCAATGTTACTGCATCGAAGCCATAGGTCTCGAAGACAGCCTTCGCATATGCCTTTGACGCGTGACTAACATCGCAGAACTTAGCATCACAAATAACCGGGATATCTTTGGGTATATTCGCAATGGTCTTGGCTAGAGCTTCCATTCCCTTCACACCTGCTGAAAGATAGAATCCCAAGTTAAGCTTATATGCACATACTAAGTCGCGGGTGGCAGCAATGATGCGGCTGTTGAATTTAAATATTGCATCTTCAGAGCTTCGAAGAAAATATGGAATTCTATCAAGCACTGTATCCAGACCCACGCATAGCAGGGATTCGCGCTGCTTTTTCAAGAGCTTGGACTTAAATGTCATGCGATGCTAAGTTATGTAAAAGTGTTCAGCATATATATTCGCATATATATTCAGCATATATAGAATCATCTGTTGAGAAAATAAAAAAGGAGCTTTATTGAAATAGCTCCGCTAGCTTTATTTGATAAGGCCCCAGTTTACCTCCGAAGTTGCCAGCAGTTATCTTCACAACTCCAGGTATTTTAACTGCTGCTTCAATTCCAACCTTCGTTGCCTTCTTTATCGATTCAAGGTCCAATCCATTAATAACGATTTCAAATATCGCTTCAACATCCGCGGGTACCAAGCTTCCTTCGACCTTTGTCCTCAATGTAGGCGCGAATTTTTCATTTGTGGAAGCCTTTAAGAATTTATATTTATTCGAGCCAACCTTTGAGCCGCTTGCCACTATGCCACCTGTAAAGGGTGTTATCACATTGTCCACATTTGCGATTGCATCAACCGCAGCTTCTGCCGCTGCAAGCGCAGCCATTTGACTCTTGCCCATTATAAAGAAGTTGCCTCCAGCTATGCCCTGCTGCCAGCCAAAGTTTTCTTCAACTATGAACTCGCCCTGCATCATAGGTATGCGATAAACCTTCCTCCCTGCTATGGTATCGGTGGTTTCATAGCCGTCGGCAAAGAACTTCAGTTTGAATCCAGTGTTTATTTGCTTCTCGGCGTTTGGCAAGCCATTGAATGCTGCGCATGTGGGTGCTGTTAAAACGCACTGGCCTATTCTATTCAGCAATTGCGTATCCAGTTCCTTAGCGCTGCCGTGACATATGAATATGCTTACTCCAGGTCTTCCATCAGGCGTTTCAGTGTTGGCAAGTATTTTCTCTATCCCGGCCTCCGCGGGACAAGCTATGATTGAGGTGCCAAAGCCTGTTGCTTCAGTGGCTGCTGCTAGAGCCCAGCGCTTTGTGGCTGCAGTGATTATTACTCTTGCAATTTTTATGGGAAATGCCTCTGCGAAGGTGTCTTCAATTTCAACTCCATTTAACTTCAATTTAATTCCCCCGACATGCTACCATGACATGTATACCTTCAAATTTTTTTTCTTTTGAAACGGCTATGGTTTATTCTTTTGATGTGTTTAAATTCCGAGTTTAGCGAGGCGTTCATCTATATACTTCTGTATTTTCTCAATTTCCTCGTCCGGCAAATGTCCGAATCTTCCTTGGAGCTTTAGATATTCCTTCACAGGTACTTTTTTGGCAATTTTCCTAGGCTTGAATTCACCATTCTCATACTCAGCCAGGATCCACATCCCGCTTTGCACTGCCAGCCTTGCAATTTCAATGCTCAGCGAGGTATCGTACCGCCAGCCAGTTGGGCATGGGGCGTGGATCTGAATATACTTAGGACCTATTATTTTCGAGGCCTTCTCAATTTTATTGATTAAATCCTGTGGATAACCAACCGATGCAGTTGCAGCGTAGGGAATATCGTGGGCAGCAGCTATTTTAGTGACGTCCTTCTTCCAAGTATCCTGTCCAATACTTATTCTCCCGGGCGGCGAGGTTGTGGTCCACGCTCCATATGGTGTTGATGATGAACGCTGTATGCCTGTATTCATGTAGGCTTCGTTGTCGTAGCAAATATATAGAAAATCATGGCCTCTTTCAAGCGCGCCTGAGAGAGCCTGCAGGCCTATATCTGCTGTGCCTCCATCTCCGGCTATCACAACAACATTTATTCTCTCCTTTGCTCTTCTGCCCTTCTTCATCTGCACCTTAAGCGCAGCTTCTATCCCGCTTGCTACTGCTGCTGTATTTTCAAATAAACTGTGGATATATGGTACCATCCAAGCATTATCCGGATACGGAGTTGAAACTATTTCGATGCAAGAGGTAGCATTCACAACAATCGTTCTTGGACCAAGTACTTTGAGTATTAGCCTCAGCGCTATGGGTGCAGCGCATCCAGCACACGCTCTATGACCGTGAATGAAATATTCTTCCTTGGTCAGCTCAGTTAAATTCATTCTCTCACCCCAATGAATTTGCAGTCGAAAAATTTCTTTTTCTTCAAAGCCTCCTCGCATAGCTTAAACATCTGCTCAAGCTCCTCAATCAAGATATCCCTCCCTCCCAGTCCAGCGATGAAGCCAAGTACAGGGATATCAAGAGCTGCTCTAACTTCAATTGCAACAGGACCCCCTGCGCCAAAAGAAACACTTCTGTCAAGTACAGCAACTATGCTTGCATTTCGCAGCGCTGCTTGAAGGGCTTGCTTTGGAAAAGGTCTGAAGGTTCGCAGTTTTAAGTGTCCAACTTTCTTGCCCTGCTTGCGCAGTTTATCCACAACGCTCTTGGCTGCACCAGCGATGGAGCCCATTGTAATAAGCACGACCTCTGCGTCTTCAGTAAAGTATTCTTCAATTAAACCATACCTTCTTCCAAATTTTCTGCCAAATTCCTCGCCAACCTTCGGGATCACTCTTAAAGCGCAGCGCATTCCTTCAACCTGCTGGCGCTTGAACTCAGTGTAGTACTCTGGAAAGGCATATGCACCTATTGCACTTGGGAAATCCGGGTCTAGTTTGAATTGTGGTTTAAATTCAGGCACAAACTCTTGAACCGCTTCTTTATCCTCTACCAGCACTTTTTCATATGTGTGACTCAAGAAGAATCCGTCTAGGTTTACCATAACTGGGAGGTAAACATTTTTATGCTCCGCTATTCTGAAGGCTTGAATCACAGTATCGAAGACCTCCTGTGCATTTTCGCAGTAAAGCTGAATCCAGCCTGAGTCACGCTGTGCCATGGAATCGCTGTGGTCGCACCAGATGTTTAGGGGTGCGCTCAAAGCGCGATTGGAAACACTCATAACGATTGGCAATCTACTGCCTGAAACTGCGAAGAGCACTTCGTGCATCAATGCTAGGCCTTGAGAGGAGGTTGCGGTAAATGTCCTAGACCCAGCGGCAGCTGCGCCTGCGCAAACACTCAACGCAGAATGCTCAGATTCTACTTTTATGAAACTGGCATCCATCTCTCCATCTGCAATATATTGAGAAATGTACTCCACAACGTGAGTTTGAGGAGTAATAGGATATGCTGAAACCACATCAATGTCAATTCTCTTAACCGCCTCTGCAACTGCTATATTGCCAGAGATGAATTTAACTTGACTTGGCATTTTTTTATTCCTCCAGTTTCATTTCAATTGCTTTCTTTGGGCACTCATGCGCGCAAATTCCACAGCCTTTGCAGTAATCAAGGTTAACATCATAGTGAGTTGCAAGCTCTACCCTTGAGTTATCAGGACAGTAAATCCAGCACAGCATGCATTTATTGCATTTCTCAGGATTTGTAACTGGTCTATAGGTCCTCCAGCCGCCTGTTTTATTGGTAACCGCAGTACCTGGTTTATCTACATATGCACCAATAGGGAGTGCTCTCCATCCCTTCAAACTCATAAAATCACTGTCTCCTTATAAGCTCTTTCAACGACCTCAACATTTTTCTCTCCGACCTTGCCAATGAATTTCTTTAGCACAAGTTTCTTAATTGTTTCAAGCTTTACCGCGCCCGTGGCTTTTACAAAAGCACCTATTATGGCAGTATTTGTTATTGGAGCACCAACTATTTCTAATGCAATTTTCTGTGCATCTAGTACAGCTAGTTTTTTCACATTTAACTTTTCTCTAATTCTATTGCTATCTCTGCCTGCCACTATTACTAATCCATTTGTCTTTAATCCACTGGTAACATCCACAACATGCAGCAGGCTTTCATCCAGCACCATAACGATGTCTGGATTTTTAATAATTCCTCTGATTGGAATTGGTTTATCATCAAGTCTGGCGAATGCCATAACAGGCGCCCCCCTTCGCTCAGGTCCAAATAGAGGAAATGATTGCCCGTATCTTCCCTCCACCACATTTGCCTCGGCAAGGATCTCGGCCGCGGTGACTGCTCCCTGTCCCCCTCTACCGTGCAGTCTTATTTCAAGCATTTTTTTATCTCCTTTAAGATTTCTTCCACTCTTGTTTTGAAAGCCAGTCTTGAAATTCTTGATATTGAGCTAGAAATCGACTCATTTCAATTGCTGCCTTTTCCTTGTCAACTTCTCTAATTATATCTCTAATTGAGATCACGCCCACTGGAAAGAGGTCGCTTTCTTGATAAAAAACATAGAGCTTGCGCTTCTTCTTCTCCCGCATGATATTCACTACCTCTTCGATCGGTGTTTCTGGACTTATCTTCACATCCACCTTGCTCATCACTTCCTTCGCAGTGGTTTTCTCAACAAGTTTTTTGCCGAAGATTTTTATAATATCGCTATCTTCCACTACCCCTGCGATTTTCTTAGTTGGGTCGAAAACATATACTCCGTGGATTCCTTCTTCAACCATTATTTTAGCTATATCGCTCAGCTTGGTATCAGGTGAAACTGAGACAACGCCTGTAGACATGACATCTTTTGCCTTTTTAGTCATCTTTTCCCTCCTAGTGAAGTCTCCCTAGCGAGTTCGACCAGTATATCTGTTACAGAGAGCACGCCAATTGGAAGTTTGTCTTTCAAATCGTTGAAAATGAAGAGCCTTCTAACTTTTTTAGTGCGCATTAATTTCACTGCTTCCTCCAATGTGGTTTCCTTGGTTATGCCTATTATTTTTTTACTCATCACTTCTCTTGCTTTGACCTTCTCAAGTTTTTTCCTTCCAATTACCTTTAGAATATCTGTATCAGTAACCACACCTCGCTTTCCAGTTCTAGGGTCGTAGATATATACGCTCGAGATATTGCTTGAATACATCTTCCTAGCAATTTCATCCAGCCAAGCATCTGGAGGGAAAGATAATACTCCAGTTGTCATTACATCAGCCACATCTTTTCTTACAACCATCTTTCATTCTCCTAATTATGCAAAGAACGACATTAATGATTAATACTTAACAATACTTAACATTTGCCATTGATGAAAGAATTCAATATAAATATAAAGCAATTTGAATTAGCCGATCTTGAAAGAATATATGAGATAGAACGCGCCTCCTTCAAATATCCCTGGACCAAGGCAGACTTCACCTACTATTACCTTACAGCTAGCGAGGGTTTTTTCGTTGCAGTTATTGATAATTTCATCGCAGGTTTCATCGTCTCTGAAATTCCATTCCCGGATAGAGGCCATATTCTCAATTTGGCTGTAGACCCTAAATATCGCCGCCTTGGAATAGGTAGAGCACTTGTAAATCGCGTGAGTGCAGCGTTCAAAAGTAAAGGAGTTAGAAAAATATGGCTAGAAGTTAGAGTTTCAAATATTGGTGCAAGAACTTTTTATAAAAAACTTGGGTTTAAAGAGGAAAAATTTTTAAGGAACTACTATCTCACCGAGGACGCAATTGTGATGGTGAAGGAAATCTAGTCCGGGAGGACAAAAATCCCCATTGCTGTTTTAACCACGAAAATCTCGCTACCGCTGTTTGCTTTTAAAAATTTCGGGCGTGGAAGGTAAACTGGCGAGAATGTATCGGGATCGAGGATTTGAATCTCAGCTTCTCCTGCCACGATGAGCACGGCTTTTTTCTTGTCAGCTATTGAACCAATTTTTGCAATATTCTTAAGTTCATCTCTCTGCCTAGAATATCTAGCTCCAGTTCTAAGATCTATGCCAGTGAGCTGTTTATCTAGCTTTTTTACTTCAATCACATCTCCATCTATAGCTACAATGTCTCCTTTTAAAAATTCCGGAAGGCGAATGGAATATGTAATTCTGTAGATCTCCCTGCCATCTTTTCTTCCAACCAGTTTTGGAGATCGAGACAGTCTGCCACCCATCTGCTCAGCAATCGCTTTCGAAATCTGCTTCCCGGTCTGAAGAGTGCCGGTATATAGATCTAAACCCTCCTCGACTTCCTTTTCATCGCTGATAAAAGCCAATTCGTCGCCGCTTTGCTGCAGCCTTTTAATGGTGTCGAAAGCAATTTTCCTAGCGAAAGCAAGTTCCTCCTTCGTTGGTATTCTGCGGTCTCCTCGAATTTGAATTATGGCACTGTAATATCCAGCGGCAATCTTGCTGCATCTCTCGCAGGCATCTCGCTTCACGCGCACACTTACACTTATCTGCTCGCTTGCTTTTCCAGCCTTTAAATCAGCGCTAACCCTCACATCAGCTTTCCAATTATAGCTGTCAATCCTCTCTGGATATATTTCAATTTCCGGGTTCCTCGCCTCGCTATCTATCTTCAATTCCTCTTTAACCGCTTCTTCAATAGCCTTGCTTAAACTCGCCTGTCTCCATTTACCCATTCTATAAACCGCATTGCACCTAGGGCAAAGCTTTATTTCAATTAAACTTGGCGCTTTAAAGAGCTTTCTTTGCGCAAGATAGCAAGCAGCACATACCCCTAGGCCTTCATATGGTTTTCCACACTTTGGACAAAATCTAGTTCTAATCATTGCGAGATATTATGGTTGAGCTTTAGCTAAATTCTTTATGGAAGGAAATTAATTTAGAAGAATTATTTATAATTGATAGATCTGCGCGTGGGGAATACCATTAATCCACAGCACATTTTGCTTCTCAATTAAACCATTTTCAAGAGCACACGCTACAGCCTTCTCTCCAAATAAATTTGCAACCGTCGCACTTTTAAGTGCCTCAATTACTTCTCTAGCGCTCGCGATTTTGCCCTTATAGAATCGCTCTGAAATCTCGATCTCTAGCTCTCCCTCACAAATTTTCTTCCCGAGTATTTCCCTATCGCACACAGCCACTACCACGTGCCCTTGAGCTCTATGAATCTTTAAATACATCTTGAAGTATTTTATCTTTCGACCTATATATAACTAAGCTATTATTGGTGTGTTAACTTTTTTATAAAACCTCAGGTTACAATTCCATTTGGGGATGGAAATTGGACACCTTAGTTCTTGGAGTATTGTGAGTGTTTGATGATAAGGATTTTTTATGCGTGAGAGAACAGCTTTGAAGTTGTGCAGTTCTATCTCTACGCAATTTGTCCCGAGAGCAAGAGAATCATTTACTTCCGAATTAGGAATTATTTTGCCTCTCTTTTTCAAAAGAATGATATACTAGGCCTTCAAAGGTTGTATTATAGATGGTTATTGGTATCCAGCTGCACTCCAAAGATTAGGAATTCGATATCAAGTGGTTTCTGAGATATTCGCAAATCGAGAGATAGTATGAAACCTTAAAATATAGATTAAGAGACTGATAACTATAAAAAGCTTCACCTATTAAACTGCTCCACGCCTTATCTCTATAATCGCATTCGAAGCCATATAGCCTACAAGGAGAAAAACCCTACATATACTAAAGAGGCGATGCAAAGTTTAACAGAACCGATCATTGCTTCACAAAATTTAAATATAAATATATCCAAATTAGCAGTTGTAGAGGGATGGATTATGAGATGCATTTGGTGTGGTTATAAATATATCGACGAATTTGAAGAATTAAGCGCTGGTTTCTGCAGTCATTTATGTCTGCGGAAATGGGAAGACTCCTTTGAGGATCTCTGCAAGCGGCTATCTGACGATAAAAAAATCACATTAGAGACGCCTGATTTGAAATGCATAGCAGGATAATAGCAGGATAAATACTTTCAAAGGCACTTTCATAGCAAAATAAATAGCAAAAGCAAAAAATATATTGTATCAAAACTAGTTTTAATTACTGCTCCGGTAGTGTAGTCCGGCCAATCATGAGGGACTCTCACTCCCTCGACTGGGGTTCAAATCCCCACCGGAGCATAAATCTCCCAAACATGGCTGCCAGAATCATCGAAGAACCTGCTTACAGGGAGCGCGTGCATATATTTCGCGACAGGTGGCACGCTGGCAAACTTCTAGCTGAAAAACTTAGGATAGCTGCTCGAGATAGAGCCTTGGTTTTAGCAATACCAGCGGGAGGGGTTCCTGTTGGCTACGAGGTGGCAAAGGAGCTTCGCATTTCAATGGAAGTGATCATAGTTAGAAAAATTCAAGTCCCTTGGAACACCGAAGCTGGATTTGGAGCAATAGCTTGGGATGGAGAGATGGTTCTGAATGAATCCTTAATAAAGTATTTGCATTTGACTGAAGAAATGATCAAGAGCTCAATCGCGAAAACCATTGAAAGTATACAAGGGAGACTGAGAAAATTCAGGGGGGACAAAGTCTTTCCAAACTTGAATGGTAAAGTGATTATACTCGTTGACGATGGCCTTGCTTCTGGCTTCACGATGCTAGCAGCAGTGAGATCTGTAAGGAAGAGAAATCCTGAGAAAATAGTGATTGCAGTCCCCACAGGTTCTTTACACGCGATTCAGCTCCTATCGCCTGAGGCTGATGAGATCTTATGCCTCAATATAAGAAGTGGAGCTGTATTCGCTGTTGCTGATGCTTACCAAGAATGGTACGACTTAAAGGACGAGGAAGTTGCTGAGCTCTTGAAGGAAGGAATAAATTTAATAGGCTAAGAAATAAATTTTAGTTTAATTATAAAAAATATAGTTTGCTATTTGATTTGCTTTTAAAACTATTTTTTTGCAAATAATTGCAATAATATTCAAAAAAACTATTTAAGCACGATAAAAAAATTTATGAGCCAAAAAGAATAATTTCTGTTTAATGAAATTAAATGAGCTTGTAAAAACAATGTCAGGTTATCTTTCGGAGCAAACCATCATCGATTTCTTGCTCCTTAGCAGAGCCTTTGAAGATTCTAGGTATAGCGTGATGCGCAGAAAGGCGGTGGATAGAGTAACAGCTGTATTGCTTGCGGCTGCCAAAAATAAAGAGCTCTTCTACGATGTGGCTAAATGGGGCGAAGATCACAAAATTGCAAGTAAGGCAACTTTCTCGAGGAGAAAAGATTTCTTGAAGAGCTTGGGAATAATCACCGAGCAAAGCGTGGAAACACCATTCGGCAGACCAAAAATAAGAATGCTGTTGGACGAGAAGAAACTGAAGGAACACTTTGGGATATAGCAAAAACTAAATGCAATGGTAAAGGCTAAATAACATTGCGTCTAAAAAGCAAAGTATGGCAATCGGATTTGTGTTAATAAATGTTGAAATAGGTAAGGATAGAGAAGTTTATGAAAAGCTAATCAAGAACAAGAAGTTTAAGGAAATTTACTTTCTCTTTGGGGAGTATGATCTAATTGCGAAAATCGAGGCCAAGGACTTCGATGAGCTGAGTGATATCGTATTCAATGAGATCAGAACTGTGCCAGGTGTGAGATCCACCAAAACCCTGACAGGTGCAACATTTCCAAAGAAATAATCCTCTCCTCGAAGGTTTTCTTTACCCTTTCAATGCTTTGACTATGGCTTCGCCAAACTTGGTCGCGGATTCAGGGCCATCTGCAGTTATAAGTTTTCCATCTATAACCAACGGCTGCGCTATATATGTAGCTCCGCTGCGTTTAATTTCACTCCCGCCTGAAGGAAATACAGTTGCTTTTTTGCCCTTGAGCACGCCGGCTTTCGCAAGCACAGTTGGACCTAGGCATATGCTTGCAAGTAATTTCTCCTGCTCAGCTGCTTCTTGAATGAGCTTGATTACTGATGAATAATTCTTTAGCATTGGCGAACCCGCTCCTCCAACAACAACTAGAGCATCGTAGTCTTTAATATTAACTTTGTCAACTGTTGCATCCGGCTTCACCCTTGTCCCAAACATTCCAGTGCAAAAATCGCTGGTAACACTTGCAACTGTCACGCTGAAACCATTTTTAATAAAGATATCCTTAGGCTCCTGAAGCTCTTCGTCCCTGAAATTTTTAGGGGCAATGACCATAAGTATCTTTTTGCTCATACTAAATCTGCTTTAATTTTGACTTTGTTCTACTTCAATCTTTCCCAGTGCCATTTCCACGAGCTTAACCAGATCTAAAACCTTCAGGCCTGCTTCGCTTAAATTGCGGTAGCACATCGGACAGGCTGTGATTACATAATCAACATTGTCCGGCAAATCAGAGATGCGCTTTTTTGCTATTGCCAGCGAGAGATCAGGATAGCCAGAGCGAACCCCGCCCCCTCCTCCGCAGCATCTTGCTCTGTCCTTCGTTCTCCTCATCTCTGTAAACTCGCAAATTTGCTTTATCACTCTTCGCGGAGGGTCGTAGATCTTGCTATGCCTACCAAGATGGCACGGGTCGTGATAGGTTACCCTTAGATTTAAACGATTCAAGTTTAATTCACCTAAGTGATCTGCGAGGAACTGTGATATATGCTTTATCTCAACGCCATTTAAGGAGTAATCTTTGCTCAGGGTTTTGAAGCAACCTGCGCAGCTTGTTACCACTGTTTTAGCTTTGCTTTCTTTAATTTGCTTCACATTCGCCTCCATTGTAGCAGCTGGGATTTCGCCCAAGCGTATCAAGGGCGAGCCGCAGCACTGCTCATTTGGCAGCATTGTTGCACCAAATCTATTTAAAATCTTAATCGTAGCTTGAGCAACATCTGGATATCGATAGCTGGTCAAGCAGCCTGCGAAGTAAACCAGATCTGCTTCAGGCTTGAGTTTTATCTCGCTTGGCATCCATTCATATCTTGGCTTGCCCTCCCTCAAAGGATTGCCATACTTCTGCACCGAGTCATTCATAATTTTTATTCTATCTGTAATTATCCCTTTAAGCAGGATTTCCCTTCTTGCAATTTCAACCACATGCTCAGGCTGGGCCCCGCTTGGGCATATTGCACTGCAATATCCGCAGGTGGTGCAGGTGTATATACCATCGTATAGCCGCGAGGTAACAGGGGCTTTCTCAGCTAGTGCTTTAGATAGAAGCATTCTTCCCCTAGCACTAGTGGACTCCCAGCCAAGTTCTTCGAAAACCGGGCAGGTTGCAACGCATTTGCCGCAGCGAGTGCATTTTAATACTTCGCGGATTTGTGCCTCGAGCATAGCACTCACATCCCCATTTTACCAGGGTTCATTATATTATTTGGGTCAAGCGTGCGCTTTATCTTCTTCATTATTTCAAAGCTCTTGCCGTGAGCGCGCTGCATATATTGAGCTCTAGTCAAGCCTGTGCCGTGTTCTCCTGTTAAGGTGCCCTGAACTTCGAGAATGGCTTCATATATGGCTTCTCTAACCATCTCGACTTTTTTCCAGTGTTCTTTGTTCAATAAATCAATGGAGAAGCCTGCATGTATAATGCCTACTCCCATGTGCCCGTAGTTGACCAGAGGCAAATCGTATTTCTTTGAGATCTCCGCCATCCTCTTCAGCACCTTAGGGATTGCCTTTATAGGAGCTCCAACGTCTTCAGCATCGTAGACTCTGACATATTCAGGCACCAGTCTAGTGACAGCAACGCCCACGTTTTTTCGAGCAGCCCAGAGTTCATCCCCCTCCTGCTTGGTCTTGGGAATCGCTACCATAGTTGCTCCAGCAGCTAAGCATGCATCTGCTACCATCTTTGCCTGCCTCTCAACCGCTTCCTTCAAACCATCTACCTCAAATAGAAGCATAGCATCTGCGTCAGGGAGCTTTATCTCCGGGAGGCATTTTTTCACCGCAGCTATGCCGCTTCTATCCATTAGTTCAATTGCACTCGGGAGGATGCCGGATGAAAGAGTTTTAACCACAGCATTGCCTGCTTTCTCTATGTCATCAAAATATGCAACTACTCTGGTGGAAGCCTCAGGAAGTGGCAGTATTTTAAGCCTCGCCTTGGTGATAACTCCAAGTGTGCCCTCGGAGCCAACAAACAAACGGGTTAGGTCATAGCCTGATGAAGAAACAAGTGCTTTTGATCCGGTGTTTATCACTTCCCCATCTGGCATAACCACCTCTAGGTCCAAGACGTAGTCTCTGCATATTCCATATTTTATGGAGCGCATGCCACTTGCATTGTTGGCAATAACCCCCCCAATTGTACAGGTATCTGAACTAGCTGGATCGGGTGGGAAGAAGAAATTATATTTCTTCAGCGCTGCATTTAAATCATCTAAAATTACCCCTGGTTCAACTAGCACCTGAAGGTTTTCGATGTCTATTTCCAAAATTCTATTCATTTTACGCATATCAAGCACAATGCCTCCTTTTATTGGCACAGCGCCTCCGGTTAATCCACTTCCACCCCCTCTTGGCACCACTGGAATTTTATATTCATTCGCAAGTTTAACGACTTTCACAATTTCCTCGGTAGAAAGCGGTATAACTGCGTAGTCAGCTCTTCCAGCGATATATGATGAGTCATAGGAGTAGCAGTATAGCTCAGCGGGATCAGCTGTTACTCTACCCCTGCCAACTATTTCAATGAGCCTTTCAAGAATCACATCGCCAGTCATAATTCCACCTGAAAAATGTTAGCCTTGGACTTGATTATTTTTTCTATTTATATCTATAAATAGCAAATCCTCAAGGATGGATTTGCATTCATTTGCAATATACGCTAGAGCTTTTGAGATGGAGCGAATAATTCAATGGCTTATACTTCTTGAGCTAATGGCATTCCATCTACATAAATACTTAGGGTGGGTACGAATATACCGCCTATCTTTATATCAATCCTGTGCTTCTCTTCTCTGCCAACCTCTAAACTTACCGAGTCTCCATTTAAAAGAGAGTCCCATTTTTCAGCTTCAGCTCCATCTATTTTTACCCTCAGCTTCCTCATCCATCTTATGAAGTCAATCTCAAGTTCGTGTTTTTCTTTATTGCCAATGGTATATTTAGCGATCACGCAAATCCCCATATCTTCTATATCAATGGGCTATATTAAATTATCAAAAAAATTCTGCGCTTATTTTTTCTCCTTCCAGTATGGACTTGAGAGATCTTCAAAGGCTGTTAAAGCTGCAACTGCACCTTCTCCAACGGCGGTTACGATTTGCTTAACTCCACCTGTAATGTCGCCCGCGGCGTATACAAAGGGCATGCTTGTGCGCTGCTGTCTATCTACTTGGATATATCCTTCTTCATCTAGTTTAAGTTTGAGCTGCTTCGCAAGTTTATTATTCGGTTCATAGCCGATCGAAATAAAAATTCCATCCACAGGATATTCCATTACTTTTCCATCTGCAATATTTTCAATTTTCACACTTGTGAGAACTTCTCTACCAAGTATCTCTCTAACCTCAGAATTCCAGAGCACTGGGATCTTTCGATCCGCGAGACTCTGCTGGAGTTTGGCTTCTGCTTTTAGCTTATCTCTTCGATGCACTAGGGTTACATTTACACCTATACTATCCAAGTAAAGAGCCTCGGTTACCGCGCTATTTCCACCTCCGATTACCAGAACTTTTTTACCCCTATAGAGATAACCGTCGCACGTGGCGCAGTAGCTAACGCCCCTTCCATATAATCTGTCCTCTCCTAGTACGTTCAATTTTCTATGCACCGCGCCAGTTGCTAAGATTATTCCTCTAGCGAGATATTTCCTCTTGCTCGTGATTACCTCGAATCGCTTATTAGGCTTGATTTCCAGTACTTCTTCGCCCTGATGAATTCTGGTGTAGTGCATTGCGTGATGTGCCATCATATCCATAAGTACTTTCCCAGGTATCCTAGTGAACCCTGGGTAGTTTTCAATGATTGGCGTGATTGCAGCCTGTCCTCCGATATTTGCCTTTTCAAGCACCAGCGTTTTAAGCCCGCTTCTCTCAGCATATATTCCAGCCGTCAAACCAGCGGGTCCAGCCCCCACAATTATAAGATCCACCTCAGCCACTTCCTCTTCCTGTGCTATTGGCTGGATAATTTTTTGAGGGGTCATGGTTAGCACTTCTTCAATAAATGCTTCCTCTGACTCTAAGCCAATTGAAGTGATTTTGCCATTGATCGCTGTTTGAGGCACTGAAAGCACGTTATACTCCCGCGCTAGATCTTCATTTTCAAAGATCTCTATAATTTCAACTGAAATGAGGTCTTTTCTCTCAATTGCTGCTGCTACTGCATATATCACTTGCTGCGGGCAGTAGGGACAAGTTGGACTGACGAATACCATTATATGGCGTTTTTCCGCAAGCTTGGCAAGTTTTTCTCTCGATTGCCTTGTAAGCACACTGAAACCGAGAGAGACCATTAAAATCGATTCAATAAAGGAGCGGCCTTCTTCACCAGCTGGGGCACCTATATACCTTATGTTATAATTCTCTGGGTCGATTAGAATTGATGGCGAACGCGTGACATTATATTTCTTTGACTCAGCCTCGCTGATTTTATAAAACTTTGCCTCTATTTTATCGCTTAATTGCAATAGCTCTTGCACTAGTTTTATGGAGAAAAGATTGAACTTCTCATTCTCTCCTTCCTTGGTGAAGACATAGAGTGCTATTTTACGCTTTAATATTTCAAATTCTTCTCTCAATTTCTCCCTTGCATCCGGGGGGATTATTGTTATCGCTTCCTCCCTCAAGCTTACCACCACCCATTATTAAAGCTTGCCATAATAAAATTTATCCGGATCAATATCTTCATATATTAGGGGTGCTATTTTCTTTTTAATGGCAAACTCAATTTCAGTAAATGTAAAAGGAGTATACATCCTTAGTACGATTTCAGGCCCCACGCCAGTTGTACTGCTAGCTGATGATAAAGAGCGTATTGTACCCATCTATATTGGCTTTCCCGAGGCGATCTCCATCAATGCAGCGCTTAAAAATGAGGTTTCTCCAAGGCCAATGACACACGACTTGATAATGTCAATTCTTAATACCCTTGGGGCAAGAATTATAAAAATCGTAATTGACGACCTTGACGAGCAAATTTACTATGCAAGGCTCTATGTAAGTAATGGGGATGAGGAAACCAATATCGATGCTAGACCTAGTGATTGCATAGCTCTAGCTATCAGAGCGAGTGCTCCAATTTTTATCGAGGAAGATGTAATTGATAAAGTAGCAATAACTAAGAAAGAAATTGAAGGCGCTCGTCCAATTGATTCCTTTTTGAATTACTAATCTAAGTGCAAGCACTCGCCTAGAATTTTACTCATCTTCGCTAGTGCATCATCTCTTGCTTGAAATTCAACCTCGATTTTTTCATCAAAATTAATAGAAGTAATCCAAGCGTTATTGAAAAGCCAAGATAGCAATGCAAGTTGTTCATCTGTTTGAAAAAGAACTGCCTTTGCTTTACGCCAGGGAGGTAGTGTTTCTAAAATCTTCTGCTTCAATTGCTCGAGACCGGTTTTTTGCTTCGAAGAAACCAGCACTGGATTGGAAATCAGATGGCTGATTTTATCAAGCTTGTGGTCGATTTGCTCTTTATCCACCAAGTCGCATTTATTTAAAACTGTGATTATAGGCGTGGCTTTTACTTCTCCGCGCAAGTTACGTAAGCTTGTTTCAAGCTTTCTTTCAAGTACGGTTAACTCATCGCTTATATCCACGACCAGCAAAATTACATCAGCTAGGTAAATCTCGGTCAGAGTGGAGTAAAAGGCTTCGATGAGCCACGGGGGGAGGTCTCTTATGAAGCCAACGGTATCCGTGAGCAGTACATTTCTGTGATCCAGCGACAGCCTCCGCGTTTTTGGCGCTAAGGTGGTGAAAAGTTCATCGCTCACTACTGCATTTTCATTTGTAAGTGCATTGAGCAGCGTGGTTTTGCCTGCATTGGTATAGCCTGCGAGCGTTACCAAGTCAAATCCCATTTCCCTACGCTTCATTCTCAGAGAATCTCTTTCCTTTGCAACAGTTGCAAGCTGCTCCTTGAGCTTGTGGATCTTCTTTTTGATTTCAAGCTCATACACCTCTGCTTCATAAGTTCCGAGGCCTCGAAATCCAGGCTGCTCTCCTCTCTTTGCAAGTTTAACCTTCATCTTTGCCTTTGGAAGTTCATAGCTCAGCTTGGCGAGTTCGACCTGAAGCTTGGCTTCTCTCGTGCCTGCTCGAAGAGCGAAGATTTCGAGAATTAAATTCAAGCGATCGATCGCTTCCACTCCGCAAACTTTGGAGAGATTGTAGCTCTGCGTGGGGGTGAGCATATCATCGAAGATCAATCTATCGCATTTTTTCTGCTTCACGAGCTTTGCTATTTCCAAAATCTTTCCTTTTCCAATTTGATATGCTGGATTTGGCTTTGTTCGCTGCACCACTATGTCTACAACTTCATAATTCGCTGATCTTGCAAGTGCTTCAAGTTCTTTTATCGATTCATTTATCAATTCGCCATCTCTATCATCATCTATGCGTTTTACCAGAATTGCCTTGATATCAAAATCACCTTGTTTTTTATTTTCCTCA
>JBBIOZ010000028.1:0-18131 GCA_037443105.1 Methanocellales archaeon | reverse complement strand
GTTTTCACGGCCCTATGTGGCCATATTCCGTCTGGCAGATTACGCACCTTAATCCCGCGCTCTCTAAAGTTTTCTTAACCTTTTTCATCTCAAGATAATTTGGCTTTTTAATATCCATTCTTCTGAATTCAGGGCGATAGTCCAGCGCCACCACCTGCACATTTGGATCCAAACTCGCAATCTTAACTCCAATGTTGAATACCTCATCTAGAGATATGAACGCGGGATTATATGGAATTCCCACTCCAATGAACACCCTCTCTCTGTAGTTATCCAGCATATATTTCAGCGCCTGCCACTCTGTTTGAAGCATTTTCCTAGCAAGTGAAGTATTTCTTATACCGGTGATGCTGATAAAGGTTTCCAGCTCCAGCCCTTTGATATCTATCCCTATATCTGTAATTCCTGCTCCCACAAGTTCATCTAAATAGTCAGAGGTTAAGACAACAGCATTTGTATCAACGTGTATTCTTGCTCTAGCATCTGAATTAAGCTGCTTCAGCTTTTTAATATATTCCACAAGCCAGCGGCGGTTTAAAGTGCACTCCCCACCTGAAATTGCCATTCTATCCACTAGGTAGTCTAAGCGTGACTGCGTCATGACTCTAGCTGCTTGCAATGGGGTCAGAGGATCATACTTCGAGGAATAGGTTACTTCCCAGTTTTGGCAAGTTGGGCAGCGCAGTATGCAGCCATGTGCAAAGCAAGCAACTTCTATAGCCAAGCCAATTTTACTCTTCAAGTAGTATGGAGTGCCAACTCCTCCAACCGCGTGACCTTGGAAGCCACTTACAAGTCTAAGGGGCGCTTGTTTGCTAATCTGATTTCTATCTGTTATTATCTCCATTCCCTCTTCTATAGCTGTTATGCAGCTTGGCTTTAACGCGCCATTCACAAGCACTGCACAGCTCCAGCATCCGCCTGTTTTACAAGGAGCCGATATTCCAGCTTCAGATGGAAAACTGCTGATTTCAAATCCAAGCATTTCAAGTGCCTTTAAAATGGTTATGCGCTCAGGCAGCTCAAAGCTCTCCCCGTCCACCTTTATCTTCACAGCAGCTCTCTTTTCAAAACTCTCCTCAAGCACTCTAGCTGAATAGGGACAGGCAGCTACGCAAGCACCGCAGCCTGTGCATTGCTTTGCACAAGCGATTGAGGTTTTGCAAAAATTACAGTTCCTGCATTTCTCAAGTTTTCTTGCCACGTAGAACATAGATAGTTAGATAATACCTTTTTCGGCATCCCGCAACTTTCGCAGAGCTTTTTTGATTATATCAAATTTCTCCTTCCTGTAGATCTCTCTTATACTCGCTCTTCTGGCTTTATATTTATATCCCCTCACCACTGCCACTGGTGTGCCTCCATCTGCTTCACCTGTGAGTAAATTGCCAAGTGCAGCGAGTTCATCAACGATAGCTTCATTCTTTACCTTTAACTCCCTCCCGAATAGATCGCGCTTCCCCCTCCAGTCCATAAATGGAGCTATTCCAGCTATTCCAATGGCCACCCCGGTCTGTCCTTCCTTAAAAGCACGGCCGTTGGTATCGGTGATTATAACTCCCACTTTTTTACCGGTTTTCATATAGATCGCTTGCTTTATCCTCCTTGCACTTAAATCAGGATTCTCAGGGAGTAAAACCACATAGCCTTCCTCCACATTAGAGCGATCCACACCAGCATTCACGCAAACGTGGCCATATTTGGTTTGGCAGAGCAAGAAAGGATGCTCTATAAGCACTTCCCTGCTTTCATTTAAAACCGCTTGAATGAACCTGGGATCGTCATC
The DNA here is from genome assembly GCA_037443105.1 of Methanocellales archaeon. GTDB lineage: Archaea > Halobacteriota > JAWCLZ01 > JAWCLZ01 > JAWCLZ01 > JAWCLZ01. The sequence continues at coordinate 16,345 of JBBIOZ010000028.1, read as the reverse complement.
ATTGCGCTTCGCAATTTCAATAGCTCTTTTACTAGGCTTTAGCTTATCAAGATAGAGAACTCTACCCTCAGCCTTGCTTACAATGGTGGAGCAGATCAATATTATATCTCCATTCATCAATTCAGCGCAAGATGAAATGATCTCAGCTAGGTCATCCCCTTTTTTGATCAAAGGAATGCCATCAATGGTAAAAGCCTCAATTCTCATTAAAAAATGAGCATATGTCTCTTGTACTTAATCTTTTTGCATTTATTCAATAGCCAAAAAAGTCCTGCTTGGTATAGTCAAAGAGATCCTCGCTGATCCATTTTTCCACATCATAAATTTTATAGCCATCTTTCTCTTTAACAATTACATTTTTTATCCCTGCATTTATTATCGCTCTTCTACATAGCTTGCAGGGCTGCTCGCCCACGATACTTTTATCCTTCACATTTTCACCATAGAGATAGAGAGTGCCATTGAGCACGCTTACCCCTGCTCTAGCTGCATTTATAATTGCATTTTGCTCCGCATGCACAGCGCGGCAGAGTTCATAGCGCTCACCAGCCGGGATATTTGCCCTTTCCCTAGGGCACTCACCTAGATCTATGCAGTTTTTTGTGCCTCTCGGCGAACCAACGTATCCAGTGCTTATGATTTGATCTTCCCTCACGATGACAGCGCCAAATCTCCTTCGCAGACAGGTTGCACGGTGAGCTACTTCTCGAGCGATATTCAAATAATAATCTATCTTTGATGGCCGCATAGTCGGGATTATAATTTGGTTTATGATATTTAAAATTACCGAAGTCGCAGGCAGAAGTTTAACCATGGGGAGGAGTGAATCAATGCGCCAATTGAGAGTACATCCACTCCTGTTTTTGCATAGCTCGCTATATTATCAAGAGTAATTCCACCTGAGGCCTCAAGGATCAAGCGCTCCCTTAGTCCTAATTTCTTAATCTCAGCTACTGCTCTCTTAATTTCCCCCGTGGTCATGTTGTCAAACATTATTATATCAACACCAAGCTTAGCTGCCTTAATTGCGTCCTCCACGCTTTCCACCTCAACCTCGATCTTCTTTGTAAAACTTGCTTTCTGTCTAGCATTTTTAATTGCATTTTCAAGCCCAGCAACTGCAATATGATTATTTTTTATAAGCACTGCATCACTCAAGCAAAAGCGATGGGGATCGCAGCCTGCCAGCATTAAGGCTTTTTTCTCAAACTTTCTAAATCCAGGGGTAGTCTTTCTAGTGCCAGCGATGCGCACGCCCTTCGCTCTAGCGGCGTATTTACTTGCAAGCGTTGCTATGCCGCTCATTTTACTTATAAAATTCAAAGCAAGCCTCTCGCATTGCAAAATCCTGCGAGAGCTGCCGCGTATTCTAAGCACGACTTCCCCTCTTCTCACTCTACTGCCGTCCTTAGCTTTAGGCTCAGTTTTCAGACCAAAGTATTGAAAAATCTTCATTGCTTCTTCAAGTCCAGCTAGCACACCACTTTCTCGAGCAATGATCTCAGCTTCAATCATTTTATCAGGAATGAATTCACTGGTGATATCTCCATACTGCATATCCTCTTCAAAGAAGCGCTCAATTTCGCTATTTGTTAGCATTAGATAGCTTTTTATGCTTCATGCAAGTTATAATATTTTTCTAAATCGAGTTGAAAGGATGAAAGTCGGCATAGTTGGAATAGGAGCAATTGGCAAAGAACTCTGCTTAGCCATAGATTTAGGAGCTGTAAACGCTGAACTAGTCGCTGTATATGATAGAGATGTTGGAATGGCAATGGAATTTGCCTCCGAATTAAAATGCAAACCTAGAGTTTTAAAGTTGGAGGAAATGCTTGAAAGCGTGGATCTCATCGTTGAAGCAGCCTCTCAAGCAGCCGTGCGCGATATTGCAATACCCGCTCTTAAAAAGGGCAGAAGTGTTATGATCATGAGCGTGGGGGCACTTTTAGATGAAAAACTTTTTCTGGAGATGAAAAAACTTGCAATGCAAAATAACTGCAGAGTCTATATCCCATCTGGAGCAATTTTTGGTATAGATGGCCTTAAGGGTGCAGGCTTGGCGGAGGTGGATAGTGTAACTTTAACAGTAATAAAACCCCCAGTTGCTTTCAGAGATGCGCCCTTTGTCAGAGAAAAAAATATAGACCTAAGCCAAATCAAGCAAGCCGCAGTGCTATTCGAGGGCTCCGCTGATGAGGCCGTGAGATTTTTCCCTGCAAATGTAAACGTCGCTGCAACGCTAAACTTAACTGCCTCTAAGCAAATTAAGGTTAAGGTAATAGCGGATCCCTCGATTGATAGAAATGTACACAGGATAGAGATCAGAGGGAAATTTGGGGAAGCGGAGATTTTTATCAAAAACTTACCCTCACCCTGCAATCCAAGGACAAGCTATCTCGCGATCCTCTCAGCAATCGCGACTTTGAAAAAAATATCTGAGCCGATTCAAATTGGAACGTAGGGGGCTTGATAAGATCTCTGAAATTCAGCGAAGAATTATTGAGCTGAAAGCTCATTATACTCGCGCATAATTATCAACTGCCTGAGATACAGCAAATTGCAGATTACGTTGACGACTCCCTCGGACTAAGCCAGAGGGCGGCAGTGCACGAGGCGGAGGTAATAGTTTTTTGCGGCGTTGATTTCATGGCTGAAAGCGCAGCAATTTTATGCCCTGATAAAAAAGTTCTAGTTCCAGATCCAAAGGCGCGATGTCCAATGGCTGCTATGATAACGCCTCCTCAACTTAAAATAGAGAAAGCAAAGCATAGCGATGCAGCTGTGGTTTGCTATGTGAATACAAGCGCTGCAGTTAAAGCTGAAAGCGATATATGCTGCACCTCTGCAAATGCAATAAAAGTGGTCAATTCGCTTCCAAATCAAAAAATCATTTTCATACCAGATAAATACCTCGCAGCTTATGTCGCCTCAAAAACCAAAGGCAAGCAAATAATAGCTTGGGAGGGCTACTGTCCAACCCACGAGCAAATTACGCTGGCAGACTTGCTCTGGGCAAGAGAAGAGCATCCAGATGCAGAAATACTAGTGCATCCAGAGTGCAAGCCTGAGGTAATTGCAAATGCAGATTTTGTATATAGTACCGGTGGCATGGTAAAGCATGTAAGAACTTCGAATGCAAGGGAATTTTTAATTGGAACAGAAGTAGGATTGATAGATAGACTGAAGAGGGAGAATCCTGAGAAGAAATTTTATCCTATTTCAAGGCAAGCAATATGTCCAAATATGAAGCGAAATACTCTAGAAAAAGTACTGCGCTGTCTTGAAAAAATGGAATTCGAAGTGAAAGTACCGGAGGATATTAGAAGGAAAGCGAAGCAAGCGCTTGATAGAATGCTTGAAATTGGAAGAGGAGATTAGATAATTTTTTATTTAACCGCTGATAATGTGAGTTGTGAGAAAAATGCTGAGAAAATGGATTTTAATCGCTTCATTAATTTTAGCTTCATTGTTATCTAGCTTCAGCATTGCAGGTGCCCAAGTGGCTCACAGTTTTTTGATACACGACTTCAAATTTGGAGGCATCTCACTGGCTGAGGAGGTGAGATCTGTTCACAGAGGTGAGAACTACACGCTGGTGGTGATTTTAACCTCGAGTAGTGCTAGAATTGAAAATGTTTCCTTCGAAAATAGTTCTCTGCAATTCGATTCAAAGCCCACTCGAATTAGTTCAACAAACTGGTTGCTGAATCTGAATGTGACTGATGGCGATGCAGGAGTTTTAAAAACCATTTTCATAAAAGTTAGCTATTTTGATGCCAATTTAACATTGAAAAATGAAACCTGCAAAATAGAGATATTGGTTGGTCCACCCATGCCTCAGTCACCTCTGCAGCTAGCGCTTTATCAAATCATCTTACCTGAATTTCAAGGCTTGCCTGTTATTGTGAGAGGAACAGTTGAGCAAATCACCCGAGCAAATGAGTTTTACAAGATAGTTATAAGTGATGGTGCATTTAGAGCTAAAATTACATCAACCGCAGGTAACTTCTCGGTAGGTGATAGAGTAAGAGTAACCGGGGAAATAAGATTCGAGGGCGAGGTCTACAGCTCAAATATCAGTAAAATTCTGCAGTTAAATATCGATGGCCCTGTTGTCATACCGCAGGGTAAGGAATATAAAATTACTGTAAAAGCAGATGGCAAGCCAGTGGAAGGTGCAACTGTTATAATCGAGGATTCAATCCATCTCACCGATAAAAATGGAATTGTACTTCATAGATTTAATACAACTGGCAAAGTGAGCATTGAAGCAAAAAAGGAGGACTATATCTCAGCTAGAGTTCTCGTTATAGTTGAAAAGCAAGCGCCAGGCTTTGAGTTTGCATTAGCAGCGTGCTCGCTAATTCTTTATACTTACGCTCAGCGAAGGGTTAGCAAGGAGTTAAAAAATGTTAGTTGAAATTCTATATTCATTGATCACAGGCATCATCTTAGGCTACTCAGGCGCTTTATCTCCAGGACCTGTACTTTTTGCAACGGTAGATGCCTCTCTCAAGAAAGGTTGGATCGCTGGACCTCTGGTGGTGCTTGGCCATATGCTGATCGAAATTCTAGTTGCAGGTGTAATTATATTCGGCCTCGCTGGCTTCATCACAAGTTCAATTATATTCTACATATACCTTGCAGGCGGTGCAACACTAAGCTTATTTGGTTTTTTGACCTTAAGAGGGAGTAAAAACGCCAAGCTTGAGGGCATAAATAACAATACCTCCAACCCAGTTTTTGCTGGTCTGCTGACTTCTATTTCAAATCCATTTTTCTGGATCTGGTGGCTTACAATTGGCAATAACTTTGTGCTTCAAGGCCTGCAGATAGGCCTAGCTGGAGCAGGTGCATTTGTATTAGGCCACTGGTTCTCAGATTTAAGCTGGTATACGCTTGTTTCAACTTCGTTCAGCAAAGGCAAAAAATTGATGGATCAAAAAACCTATCGAGCAATATTAACAGCCTGCGGAGTCTTTTTAATATTATTTGGACTCTTTTCAATCGCTCAATCAACAATGACCTTTATCCTCCCCGAATGAATGTCATAGACCCAGCCGTGCAATCGCAATTTTTGCTGCTTCAAAGCAAGTTTGACCACAGGATGCTCCCTTAAATGCTCCAGCTGAAGCCGCACATTTTCCTCAACAATTAATTTCTCCCTCTCCTCTTTTTCAACTTTCAGTTTTTTCAGTTTTTCATCCACCCTTCTCTTCGCAGTCATTGCATTAAGCAGCCAGCTTGATATATAGCTCTCCACGAGCTCGCTATCCAGCGCTTGCATTGCACCGCAGCCATAGTGCCCGCATATAATGATATCAGAGATCTTCAGATGCTTAACTGCATATTCCAAAACAGCACTCAAGTTCCAGTCATTCAACGCTACGATGTTGCCGATATTGCGATGCACAAATAACTCGCCAGGTTTGCACTGTGTAATAATACTCTCAGGCACACGTGAATCTGAGCAGCCAATCCAGAGAGCTAATGGCTTCTGCGCTTTAGCGAGAGCCTCGAAATAGGATTTATCCTTCTCAAATACCTCTTCAACGAACTTCTTATTCCCCTCTAACAACATAGATAGCATACGAATCCCAATCAGAAATGAGCTACGAGGGTTAATAAGGTTTCGAAAATAATCGATGGTGTTAACTTAGTTTTTACAAAACATTCGAAGCCATATAGCCTAGAAGGAGAAAAACTCTATGCATACTAAGAGGCGATGCAAAGTTAACAGAACCGGCTTTGCTCGATCTCTTTTTGTTAATCTCGGAAGATTATCTTCAGAAAAATGTCAATCACCACTGCCAGTATGCCTACTATAAAAATGGCATCGAATATACCTGCACCACCGATTACTGCGAAGACAGTGTGTTCATTCTGAAAGTTGAGCACCTCCTGGATGTGTAGAATATCAGCTCCCATCAATATTCCAATTGAACCTGAAACATAGGCAGCTGGTCCGGCTCGGGTCCACTTTTTCCTAGCAGCTAAAACGCCTGTTAAGCTTGCAGTTATAGCCGGGATGTGGTAACTATAGAGCAATATTCCTTTCTCGGGGACCACTTCAGATAAACTGTATGCGAGATATGTAACTATCACTATGCCAAGCAAGCTCTCCATCGCTGGGGCTCGGCCTTGTTCGAGCATTCTAAGGCATAGAAAGATGGGAATTAGCGCTCCAGCAACATTTATGCCGATGATAACATTTCCACTTTTAAATAAAGGTATATCTGGAATGTAAATGTATAGCAAAATGGAGGCAAAGAGAATGAGCGTAGTCTCAGCGAATGTAAATCCAACGCTTCGAAAAGCAGCTAGAATGAGATATACAATCAGTGCAGCCAGTGTAACTAAAATCCCAAGAGTGGCAAGAGCTGAAATATCGATCATAAAAAATTATTTTTTAGCCCTGCCCTTGAAGCCGATTATATTTTTTGACGAGCGCTTTATTCTATTTCTGATTTTTCCCTTTGAATCATAGCGCTGCGCTGGTCCTGGGCGCTTGTATACCATGTCTTTTTTTGGCACAAGTCTGGTTTGACCCTTTCTGCCCTTGATTTGAACCCATTCAACACTTCCAGTCTTGCCCACTATTTCACCTCTAAGTTCCATTACTATTAATGCAAGATGCTAATAAATATTTCGGGAGTGGAAGTTGAATATTAACTATCTGCTTCTGACGGTTAAAACTGGAACTGGAGAGGTTCTCACTACTTTCTCTGCGACGCTGCCTATCATGAACTTGCTTATCCCGCTTCTGCCCATGGTACCCATAACGATAAGGTCAAAGTTCTTCTCCTTAGCGTATTCAACGATTTTCTTAGCAGGATTCCCCTCAAGCACCACTCCCTCGCAGGGGATTTTCTTGAGCTCAGCTTCCAGCTTTACTTTCTGTATCGCTTCCTCTCCCCGTTTATAAAGTAAATCCACGACATCTTTACCTGTGTATTTTATCGCAGGCTCATATTCATCAGGATTCACCACATATAATGCAACGAGCTTCGCTCCTGAAATATTGGCTATCGTAATTGCATAGTCAACAGCTTTTTCCACATTTCTCGACCCATCTGTGGCCATTAAAATCTTTTCAATTGCAGGCATCCATTTGCTATAATTTGGATTTGCTATTAATTATTTTCTGTTTAACTCAACGACGTATTTACAGAAAAAAAGCTGTTATTTGAATTTATACAGTACTATCTGAACCATTGACTTATATAGAATAAGCCAGCTAGTGCTATTATTCCAAGGAAGAAAAGCCCGATGATCCAGAGTATTCTGCTGTATTTATCAACGAAGTGATTAACTGCAATTGTAACCGGCTCAGGATTGAAAAGCGTTTTCTGGCGTGGCTCTGAAAATGCAAGATTCGCAAGAGGAGGTGGGGGCTCTGCTGCAGCTGAGCCCTGCGCTGTGACTAAAAGCTGAGATGCTTCCTCCGCTATTCCATTGACAATTGCCATAACTCGAACTCTATCATCGAAGCCTTTGCGTATTCTAGCGCCCCAGATTACATTTGCATTTGGATCCAGCTCTTTCGTAAATTCCTCTGCAATATCATTCGCTTCTTCAAGCGTTAGATCCGGGCCTCCGATTATATGGAGCAAGCAGCCTTTCCCACCTTTGATATCTATGTTCATGAGAGGATTCGAAAGCAAGCTTTTTACCACTTTCTGCGCTTTATCTCTACCTTTTGCCTCTCCGACCAAGAGCGTGCCTACTCCACCGAGTTCTGCGATTGCCTTAACATCAGCGTAATCGATGTTTATCAGCGATGGCTGTGTTATGCTCTCTGATATGCCTTTTATTGTATCTGCGATTAAATGATCCATCACACTTAAAGCTTTTTCAACTGGCTGATTTGGCACAAGTTTTACAAGGCCATCGTTGCTTAGCACAATTACGGTATTCGCATGCTCTCTCAATTTCTTCAAGCCCATTTCAGCTACTTTAATTCTCCCGCGCTCAACTGCGAAGGGCATTGATACCATGGCAATTACAATAGCGCCAATTTCCCTAGCGATCTGCGCCACCACAGGAGAAGCCCCTGTGCCAGTGCCTCCACCCATGCCAGCTGTTATGAACAAAAGATCCGCTTTCCCTATTGCCTTAGCGATTGCCTCTTTACCCAGCTCAGCACTTTTCTCAGCTATTTCAGGATTGCCTCCTGCTCCCAGTCCTTTAGTTAATGCACCGATCAATACTTTTTTATCCGCCTGCACGATTTTCAAGTGATTTGCATCAGTGTTTATCGCAACCGTTTCAGCACCTGCTATGCCAAGGCTATGCAAGCGATTAATCGAATTATTACCTGCACCACCCACTCCTACAACTACAATTTTTGGCTGGCTTAAATCTTCAAAATCTGATTCAGAAAGAGGTTTATTTATTTGCTCTTTTTCAGAATGAACAATAGCTTCCTGCACAATCGCATCCATCACACATCCCCTGCCAATTTTTATATTGACCAATTAATTAATATAGAATCAAGCATATATATTTTGCGCTGAGATGTAAATGTGAAAAGCTTTTTTCACCAGCAAAAAATTATTTGCCTGCTTTGAGTGCTTTTATTTCTTCCCTCAACTGCTCGTCAGTTTTACCTTCAGTGCTTATACCCATTTCTCTAGCAAGCTTTCTGATTTCGCTCTCTTGAGCTGGCGCTGCAACTGGCTTCTCAAGCGATTTCAACTCTAGTTCAGCTTCTCTCTGAGCTTTTTTGAATTCACCCATTGACTTGCCCATAGCTCTCGCAAGCTCTGGCAGCTTGGTTGCACCGAAGAGCAGTACAGCCACGCCCAATATCAAAAGTATCTCTGTAGTACCAATAGCCATTTTGTTCTATGCCTCCTTTCAAAGACTTCTTGATTATTGGATATAAATCTATCGCAATATTAATTTTTAGCTGAATTTTGTTATCAATATGCTAAGCTCATAGAAAAAAATCATTGGAAAAGTGAGTAAAATTGGACTGATGATATCCACTCCAGGGGTTACCCAAGTTGCAGCTATTACTATCAATAAATAAGCGTGTCTTCGATAGTATTTTAGCGTGGATCGATCCACAACTCCAAGCCTCACCAGCATGGAGATGAGTATTGGCATTTCAAATACCAAGCCGAAGAGAATGCAGCATATCAATACGAAATTCACAAATTCCAGAATTGAAAATGTAGCTTCAACTCCAATTGAAGCGGCGTCTTCATAGAGATATTTGAAGAAAATCGGTAGCATTAAAAAATAGGTGTAGATTACGCCTAATATAAAAAGGAAGATTGCCAAGATCGCCCCCAGCACTATGGAAGACTTCCCCAGATTTTTCAGGTGAGGGAATCTTTCTCTCAATATTCTGTAGCCCTCAAATACGATCAATGGCAGTGCAATTAAAGCACCTATTGCTATGGAGATCTTCAACTTTAAAATCAATACTTCCAGAGGAGTGAGATAAATAACCTTGGTTCCCTCGGGAAGGAGATCAAGTTTTATTTTATTTATCAGCAGATCTGTGAAGGGAAATGAAACAATTGAGCCAGCTATCACCAGTCCCACTATCATCATTATCTTCCTTCTAAATTTGGTGAGCATCGCGTTTATGAACTCAAGTTCTTCGTAGGCCATAATATGTCTAAAATAAGTCGATCTTCTATAAAAATTAAACTAAAACTCGGTATCTACACTATATCCCTTATGCGACTTAAATTCTCAAGCATATAATCTGGGGGTATAGATCGAAGTTTTTCACGGGTTGCAAATCCAGTGAGCACCGCTGCTGTTTTGGTACCTGCATTTCTACCCATCAATACATCCTCAATCATATCGCCAACGTATAAACTCTTGCTTGCGCTTACACCTAAGTTTTCAAGAGCGATTTCAAGTTGATAGGGGTCTGGTTTGCGTCTTTCAAAATCCACTTCATCTCCAAAGATCATTGTATCGAAAAATTTGATCACACCCTGCGCCTCTATATCGCGGAGCACTCTAGATTTATTACCAGCTGAGACCAGACCTATTTTCAAACCATTTGCCTTGAGGTATTCCAGCGTGGAAATGCAATCTGGGAATAGCCTGCCCTTATCTCTCTCTTCTTCATATTGAGCCAGCCAGATTTCATCAGCCTGAAGCCATTTATCCTCAGGTATTTGCAAGTAGCGATAGAATTCATACCAGTTTGGCGTTGCGTGGGAGCGGTACTCTTCGATTGAGATTGCCTTCATTCCAAAGCAGCTGAATACCTTTAAATAGCAGTTATAATTCAGCATTAAAGAGTCATAGAGGGTTCCATCCCAGTCGAACATCACTGCTTCCAAGCAATTATCTTTCATCTTCCTTAATTTCTTTTTTAAATTATTAATAAATGCTTCTGTTCAAAAATCTTCATTTAAATTGCTTAAGATTGCAATGCAATTACAATTTACTATTTCAAGAGCGAAAAATGCTAACTAAAAGCGGCAAATTGATAAAGAGACAGAATGAAATTAAATAATTGGTGGTTCAATGGCTGAAACTTTAAGGCTCGAACTAGGGAGAATGAGAATCTCAGGCAATCAAGCAATTGCAAGAGGAGCTATCGAAGCAGGGGTTCGAGTTACATGTGCATATCCAGGTGCGCCAATTTCAGATCTGCAGAATACTTTTGAGTCTCTAGCTAAGAAACCTGGCTATCCTAGGAATAATCCTTTCACAATTAAACTAGGTGAAGCTCTAGATAAAGCTGGCTATGAGCTGGTTGCCAAATGGGGCGAGATGACGAATGAGCCCAACGCGCTTTCCTTTGCACTTGGAAATGTAATTTGCAAGGGAGATAAGAAACCGCGGGAATATATAACTCCTGAGGAATATGATGTTATTTATGGAGAAACAATTTTTGCGAAGCAAAAAATTTTAACTAGAGATGAAATTCCAGCTGGCTCCAGAGTTATGTGCTCGGTTAAGCATCTCGGCGGAAATACTGCTGCAGATGTGGCTAGAACTCTTATGAATATAATTCCTTATCCAGGCGGTCTTGCCATAGCAAGTGGAGATGACCGGCAGGGAACTGCTTCTCAAACGATGCAGGATAACAAAGTACTGTTTGCGTGGCATTTTAGAATGCCAACCTTTGAAGTTCACAATCCTGCAAATGCGCATATAACCGTGAGAAACGCCTACAAGCTCTGTGAGGAACTTGGCGTGCCCTTCGCGATTGTTGAGAACTACAATCAATCCTATCGAGAGGTTGCTGCTGATGTAACGCTTGAGATAGATCTGCAGGCGAATAAGAGAAAGAAGGGATTCACTCCAGATCCGTATAACCTTGTTACTATAGGCCCGCAAATTAGACCGAAGGAAAAGAGACACTGGGAGAAGATAATCCCGCTTATGAAAAAGAAATTCTCAGATTACTTCGAGTTTTTAAATAACGAAGTTATTCGCTACTCTGAGAATCCAACTAAACTAGTTATAGTCAATGGTCCCTTCAGAGAGGACTTCAACTATATTAGAAGCAATGAAGCGAGGGAAAGAGAATTCAAGCGGAACTATAAGAATCCAGTGGTAATCTCCAGCGATCTGGTATGGCCACTTCCCAGCGAGCTGTATAAGAAGATTTTCGAGGAGAGCTCTATCGATGAAGTCTATGTCTTCGAAGAAGGCTATGGCAGAGTGATGTACTTTGAAACTCTAGATTTCATAAATACCTATGGATTCAGCGCGAGAGTTAGAAATAAAGGCATTCCATATGAGCCTAGAATGTATGAAAGATTCTCATACGCTAGCCATATAATGGCAAGCGCAAGCTAAGAGGTGAAGGATATGCAAGCTATCGCGATACCCAAACCAGAGGAGAGGACGATTAAAAGGCCCGTTGCAAACTGCCCCGGATGCGGTGCCACAAAGGTTTCAATGGCTTTGAAGGAGGGACTCAGGAGGTATAATAAGGAAAATAAAACCAGTTATAAATTGATTTATGTAGCAGACAGAGGCTGCGGCAATCTTCAAGGCTGGCATGAATATGGCATAGTTGATGCAATTTACAATATGGGCATGGCTCCAATGGTGGCTCTGGGTGCCAGATATTCATCCGGTGGTCCTGAAAATGGCTACATAGTGGTTTGCGCCAGCGGCGATGGTGCATATAATTTCAATATAAATGGAATGAAGATTGCAGCTCAAGATCCCCCAAGTATGTATATAATCTACGATAACTATTCCATACGGATGACTGGCGGGCAGCTTGGCCTAAGGAATGATTATGAAGTTGAGGGCAGAGCCATAGGCTTCGATGTTTACTTCATCAATCCCTATAGATATACAGAGAACGCTGAGATCTTCAAGAAGCTAATAGGGGAATATTTGAATAAAAAGGCAATAATGGTAGTGGCAGATGGCACTTGCTCTCGAGATTTAAGAGGAATGGTCTCTGGAATGGGGATTAAGCTGGGTACGTTTGTGAGAAAGGAGGGCTGCAAGGACCTAGTTTATCAAAAGGAGAGAGAAAAAATAGCGAGGGAAAATCCTGAGAAGCTCAAGGAAATGCCTCCATTTAAATGCAGGCTCTGCGGAATGCACCTGCGTTGTCAAGCTCTGCTTGAAAACGATCCAACGCGCTGCTTCAACTGCGGCGCTTGCGCGCATTATGAATGTGAGTTTTTAACCTGTGCTGAGCCAAATCTTGCGATGGTAACTGAGCATCCTAAGAAATATAGCGAGTTTTTCGAAAGATATGCTAGGAAGTGATTGTAATGAAGCGAGATCTAGTGATTACCTTTCCCTCAATTGGAGGGTCTGGATATTTAACTCTAGCTGAAACAATTGCAGATGCAGCGATCAAAGCAGGCTATTATGCAGTGGTATATCAATGCAGAGGCTTGGCTCAAGCAGAGGGACCCATGTGCCTAGATACTTGGGTTAGTGAGAGAGAGATCCATGGCGCGGTTGCACAAGAGGTCAACTATATGAATGCTTATGAGTTGACTGAGGTCTGGCGAATGTTCACTGAGGCAGGCAGGCAGGTTGAGGAGGTATACTCAAAAGACCTCACAATTGTGAGCGATTATAGAGTTATCGAGCCAATTGTGGTGATGACAAGCATAAAGGGACCTAGATATTACTCTAGGGAGGAATTGCTGGAGCTAATTAAAAACTATAAGATCGCTGGAAATACACCGAGAATAATTCTATACGACTTCTCCAAGTACAAGCAATATGCTTCAGTTTTAAAGGGACCTTATTCCTTTGGCATAATCATCGCCGATTTGGAAAAGCGTGACGATATTTTAAGAATTCCTAAACAAGTCGCGAAAGCAGTAGTCTATGAAGGTGCGCCTCAGAAGGGCAAGCTGCCTGAGTTAAACGTGGAGGTCTTTGAAAAGGGATATGAGGATCGAATTAAGGCGAAAGAAGCAAAGGTGATGATGATTTAATTTCACAAGTTAATTATCTTGAGGTATCTGCGCAAGTCTTGGGTAAGTGGTATTGAAACCCTCTCCCCCTTATGTATGTTGACTAGAAAATAGGTCTCCGGGAGGAGTGGTACCTCATAAATTTGATTGTTTATTTTTAATTTGAAATATGTGAGGCCATTTTTGCCTTTTATTTCCGAGATTTCACTCACAACTGCCTTAATCGCGCTATCGACGGTGTTTCTGGTCTTGGATTTATGAGCGAAGAGAAATATTAAGCTGAAGATCAGCATAGCTGCCGGTATTAGGGCGATAGGAATAGCCTTTTCATTGGTATTTACCAGTAAAATTTTAGCTAGTTCAAAGCTAAGGATAGCTGCCGGTATTATGAATAGGAGGTTCAAGATATATTTAGCTAAGCTAGCGAATTTACTGAGCAACACCATCACCGATAACTTAAGGTTAATATTGGTTATATAAAAATTTTTTCAGAAAGCTTTATATATAACCTGTTTACTAACATTTAGTTACTAACTAAAAGTTAAGGAGGTGATGGCCGATGTTCAGAAGATGGTGGTGGGATCCATTTGAGGAATTAAGAAGGATGCAGGAAAGAATGTCGAGGATCTTCAACGAGCTTGAGCCACTGTTCGGCGAGCGACGAGCTCTGCCAGCAGAGAGGGGCTGGATAATGCCATACGAAGAACCATACACCCTAGAGCCATTTGCAGATGTGCGGGAAACCGAAAAAGAGGTCATCGTGACTGTTGATGTGCCAGGAGTCGACAAAAAAGATATCAACATCGAAGTCCGAGGAGACATTCTGGAGATCAGCGCTGAGAAGAAACTCGAGGAGGTGGAGGAGCGGAGAGGGTATATCAGGAGAGAGCGTGCATATAACAGATTCTATAAATCAATGAGGCTACCGGCTGAGGTGGATGAAACCAAAGCTGAAGCATCGCTGAATAATGGCGTGCTAGAGATTAGACTGCCAAAGGTCAAAGCAGGCAAGGCGCGCACCATACCAGTGAAGTAAATATTTTTTTATTTATTTTTATTTCTAAGTTTTAAAATTCTCAATGCAAGATAGGCAGCATTTTCAGCGCTATCTATGCCAACGCAGGCCACCGGTACACCTCTTGGCATTTGAGCAATGGAGAGCAAAGCATCCAAACCCATGAGCTTGCCGCTCACAGGCACGCCAATAACAGGCTTATTGGTCTTCGCAGCTATAACTCCAGGGAGTGCGGCTGATAAACCTGCTATTGCAATGAAGATCTTGGCTTCACAGCTGCGCACATATTCATCAAGCTTCTCCGGTTCGCGATGTGCTGAGATAACTTGCATATCATATTTTACCTTAGCTTCGCTCAAGATCCTCGCTGCCTTCTCAGCAACGTGCATATCCGAATCCGATCCTATTACTATAGCCACGTCAGGCTTCTCTTCCTGCCTCTGTCTCGTTCGTCTCGCCATTTTTTCCTAAAATTAAGCACGCAAGCTATTTAAATTCTGCTGATCCGCGTGCTATAACTAAAAACTCTTATATAACTAGACCTTAACCAGCATAATAACATGGATGTTGAAACACGGCTTGCATTGATCAAGGGAGTTGGAGAGGAAATCGTTACCGAGGAAGAATTGAGAACTTTGCTTGAAACCAAAGAAAGACCAGTCGCCTACGATGGCTTTGAGCCGAGTGGAATTGCACACTTACCAATTGGAGTCTTCCGACCGCTTTTGATAAAGGATCTAATGAAGGCAAAGGTACACTTCAAGCTGCTAATAGCAGATTCATTCGCTTGGATCAACAATAAACTTGGAGGCGATCTAGAGAAAATTCGTGACTGCGGGCGCTACTTCATCGAAGTCTGGAAGGCAGCAGGCGTGGATATGGACAAAGTGGAGATAGTCTGGCACAAGGAGCACTTCGATAACCCGGAATACTGGAAAAAAGTGATACTCATAGCAAAAGAACATACTCTTACCCGCACCTTGCGCGCTCTCACAATTGCAGGTAGAATAGGCAGCGAAGGCAATCCAGCTGCTTTTACCTTCTATCCCTCGATGCAGTGCGCAGATATCTTTCAGCTTCAATGTGACATTTGCCAGCTAGGCCTAGACCAGCGCAAGGTAAACATGCTAGCGCGAGAAATAGGGCCTAAAATTGGCTTCTGGAAGCCAGTTGTTATAAGCCACCACATGCTTCTAGGTTTACAGGGACCAAGGGAGGCAGAGGGCTTTGATGAACTCGTAGTTTATGATAGAGCCATAAGCTCTAAAATGAGCAAGAGCAAGCCAGAAACCTCCATATTTGTGCATGATTCAAAAGAGCAGATATTTCAAAAAATACACGCTGCTTACTGCCCTGAGAAAGTGGTTGAGGACAATCCAATCTTGGATTACTCAAAACATATAATCTTTCGCGCTTTTAAATCCATGCTTATAGAGCGTCCCACAAAGTATGGGGGTAATTTAGAACTATACAGCTATAGCGAGCTCGAGGAGAGATATCGCAGCGGCGAACTTCATCCACTTGATTTAAAGCTTGCAGTTGCAAATTATCTTGATAAGCTGATAGCACCCATCAGGGAGCATTTTGAAAAGAATAAAAAAGCTCGAGAACTCTACGAGTTTGTTAGCAAGCTCGAGGTCACGAGATAACTATTTCCGCTTTTCAGCTTTCTTAGGCTTTAATTCCTGGGGAATATCTTTAAAGGCTAGAATTAAATCCTCGGTACAAGTTCTCTCGAATTCAGCCCCTGGAATAAGCAGTTCGATTTTTTCAGGTTGAATAACTTCTTTCTTCACCTTCGATTCCACATTTCGCTTCATAAAAAATAAAAAAAATTAGGCTGGTTTCTCCAGCAGTGCAACTTTCTTCAGCAGCTTTCCTTCCTTATCGTGAGGTTCTCGGAATACTGAGTCATTTGCCTTCTCAATCTCCCTTGCTTCATCAG
>JBBIOZ010000027.1:13735-18225 GCA_037443105.1 Methanocellales archaeon | reverse complement strand
CAAAATCGAAGAATGAAAGAAATCCTTCTTCATCTTCCTTAGTTAGCTCTCGCAAAGTCACCTTTATGCCATCCTTAAGAGTTACCTCCTTTTTATATTGATAGTGCTTCACTTTTTTTCACCTCCTAATTTCCCCCTAATCACTCATTGACGTAATATTATTTATATTTATACGATAATTATTTATAACTACTCATATGTGGATTGAGTAAAGATTGGAGGCTGAGAATTGGCAAATGAAAGTTGCACTATAAGCAATGCTATTAAGCAGACAATGGAGGCAAAACTAGCGGAAATTGAAAAATGTTGAGCATAAACTTGTGGTGATGAGTGGAAAAGGTGGAGTTGGCAAGAGCACAGTTGCTGCAAATCTCGCTCTTGCACTATCATTGAGAGGTCATGAAGTTGGCTTGCTCGACTGCGACATACACGGTCCAACTATTCCAAAGCTGCTGGGAGTCGAAGACCAGCAGCTATTTCCAACTGAATCAGGAATTGCAGCAGTTTTTGCAAATCCAAATTTAAGGGTTGTTTCAATGGGTTTTCTGCTCTCAAATCAAGATTCACCGGTCATCTGGCGCGGCCCAATTAAAATGGGAGCGATAAGGCAATTTCTGGAAGAAATTCACTGGGGGAAATTGGATTATTTAATAATAGATTTACCCCCAGGAACTGGCGATGAGCCATTAAGTATTGCTCAGCTTATTCCGAATTGCGATGGAGCTTTAATAGTTACTACTCCGCAGGATGTTGCTTTGCTTAGCGTAAGGAAGTCCATAAATTTTGCAAAAGCAGTTAATCTGCCAGTTATTGGCATCATCGAGAATATGAGTGGCTTTAAATGTCCACATTGTGGCAAGGAGATAAATATTTTTAAATCTGGAGGGGGTGCAAAAGCAGCTCTAGATTTCAATATACCTTTTTTGGGTAAAATCCCCTTCGATATAGCAATTGTTGAAAGCGGAGACAACGGCAGGCCATTCATCTTGGAATATCGCAACTCTCAATCTGCAAAAGCATTTGAAGAAATTGTTGTAAAAATTGAGGAAATCTTGAATAGAGGTGTGTGAACCATGAGAAAAAATCAAGCGCCATTTGACTATACATATCTGGGCCCCTGTGGCTGCGGCTTTGGCTCGAATGCTTTCTATATCGCGCGAGATGGCACTATTATGCACGCGGCACAAATTTTCTTTCCAGCAGCCCTTCGTGAGCCAGGGGAACGTGAGTTGCTTGTGAATGAAGCTGGAAGAAGAACTAACGCTGATTAAAACTTGAAACACTTGAGGAGGAGGTGAAATAGAAATGTGGGGCGGTAGAGAGTATAGATGGATGTATTACCTCACAGGTTTGCCAAGATGGGTGAGAGGCGGCTATCCTTATGCAATGCCATGGCTAGGCAGATGCTTCTGGTTTCCATGGCTCCCGAGATGGTGGTGGGCTGGAATATATCCTGAATTTCAAGCCCTATCTAAGGAAGATGAAGTGAAAATGCTTAAGGAGGAGGCAGCTGCCTTGGAGGAAGAATTGAAGGAAATTAGAAAACGGCTGCAAGAACTGGAGAAATAAAGATGACTGGGGAGCACGAAGGAAGAGAGAACTTGACTGAGGAAACAAAGGATCTGGAGAGGGCAAGGCAGTCTTTGATTGAGGAACTTGAAGACTGGTATCAAGAGAGGAATCAAGAACTCAAGAAAATACTGGAGCATAATGGAGATGAAGAAAAGGAGCATGTGGCAATGCTAGTGGAATGGATAAGAAGAATAATCCAATTCAAAATAAAATGTTCAAGGAACACGACTAGGAGGAAGAGAAGTGAAAGTCATCACTGGAATAAAAATCATCGCGGCTACAACCAAAGGTGGACTTGACGATGCAATATCGCCAGTATTTGGCAGATCTCAGACTTTCTCAGTTGTGGAAGTAAAAGGCGGGGAAATCAAAAGCACTTCCATTATATCAAATCCCTACACTGCTTCGATGGGTGGAGCTGGGATACAGGCTGCTCAGCTTGTAATTAATGAAGGGGCAAATGCAGTAATCGCAGGCAGCTTTGGCCCCAATGCCTACAGCGTTTTAGCTCAAGCTGGAGTTGAAATTGTGCAAGCCCAGGGCATTGTTAGAGATGTGATAATGAAGTACTTGAGAGGCGAGATAAAAGCCATGAGTCAACCTTCAGCGGCCTTTGGAAGAGGAATGGGGCGTGGCTTTGGGCGTGGCTGTGGATGGGGGCTTGGAATTCCTCAAACTGCAGCACAGCCTACCGAGGTTGAGGACATATCCATGCTGAGAAATCAAGTGCAAATGCTGAAGGAGGAGCTTGGGCGAATAAAGCGGAGATTGAAAGCACTGGAAGAGGGGAAATAAGTGGCGTGGGCGAAGAAGATCGAGCAAAAAGATCAAAAAATCCCCTGGATTCCCAGATTAAGCTATGGCTCGAGATATTGTATCTGCCCAAGCTGTGGCATTAAAATTGACCACGAGCGCGGCAAGCCCTGTAATACTATTCCTTGTCCTAAATGCGGAACCATGATGCGCGGGGAGCACTGCATTTAATGGAGGTAGCCGATGAAAAGGAAAATTCATTTGGCCTGCCCTGAATGCGGTGAGATATTGCTTCAAGCACGTGAGCCTGAGAAGCAATGCGGGTGAAAATATTATGAAGATATGCATTCCCACTCTTGGAAAAAGAGGATTAAATGAAGAGGTAAGCGAGCACTTCGGCAGAGCTCCTACATTTACAATTGTGGATTTAGAAACAGGATTGGTAAAAGTAGTTGAAAATAGAAGCGAGCACTTCGGGGGCATGGGAAAACCTCCCGAGATTATTGCAATGGAGGGGGTAGATGCAGTGCTTTGCTCTGGTTTAGGACCAAGGGCTATTCAAATGTTTGAACAGAAAGGGATAATGGTCTATGTAGGTGCTTTTGGAACCGTGAGAGAAAGCATTCGCGCATTTCAAAATGGAATGCTTCAGCCAGCCACCGATGAAAATGCTTGCAAGCAGCACAGACATTAATTGAAATAAAAAAAGGGTATACCTTGACCAGAAAGGGTGAGTTGCTTTCGGGAGCGAATGCCGCGAACTCGGCTATAACCATGGCTCTGCTTGCAATTTTAAAGGCCTCAATAGGTTTTCTCTCTGGGAGCATTGCCCTAATTGCTGATGCGATTCATACCTCTCTGGATATCTTTACTTCAATTGCAGTTTGGCTTGGACTCACTCTCGCTATCCGTGAACCAAGAGAGAAATTTCCCTATGGTTACTTCAAAGCAGAGAACTTAGTGGCTTTCATAGTATCTATTGTCATCTTCATATCTGGCATAGAATTACTTCGCGAGGCAATTTCCAGCCTTTTAAGCCCGCGCTCAATAAAGCTATATGATGCAGCTCTTCTTGCAGCATTGCTCTCAGCAGTGGTGCTATTTGCTCTATCTAGATATAAAGGTAAGATTGGAAATAGGATTGGCTCTCAAGCTCTAATTGCTGATGCAAGGCATTCATATGTCGATGTCTCATGTCTTTGATTGTAGTAATTGCTTTGATTGGCTCTTTGATTGGTATATCTTGGCTAGAGGGTATAGCGGTGATGTTAATTTCTATTTTCATATTTAAACTTGGTTTCTCTACTGCTAGAGATTCTGCGCTAGTACTCATGGATGCTTGGCTGGATCCTGCAATCGCGGATAAAATAAGAGAGCTAACGATGGCTACAAAGGGGGTCAAAGGCGTTGATGAATTGAGGCTTAGAAAATCAGGATTAGTGGTCTTTGGGGAAATGAGCGTTGAAGTAGAGGGAGAGGTGGATGTTGGAAGAGCAGAAATTCTTTCGAGGGAGATAGAAAGTATGGTTAAAAGGGAGATTAAGAATTTAGAGCATCTTGCAATTCACATCAAGCCCAGCACTAAGGCCATAAAGAAAATTGCCATTCCAGTTGATACTATCGAGGGCTTGAAGTCAAAGATCTCGGATCACTTTGGCAAGGCACCATATTTCGTTTTCATCGAACTTGAGAATGGCAAAATAAAGGAATGGAAGCAAATTGAAAATCCTGCTGCAAAGCTTGAGAAAAAAATGGGGATGAAGGCAGTGGAATTATTGATAGACGAGAAGATAGATGCTTTAATTGTTAGGAGCATAGGCGCAGGTCCGTTTCATGTTCTTCGAGATAGTTATGTAAGAGTGCTTGAGATACCCAATTATGCGGATGATGTTGAGGCAGTTTTGAGCAAAATTGAGGAGCTGAAAAATCATCGCCGCTCCAGTTGAAAGGTGAAATTTAAAATGAAGATCTCTATTGCAAGCGGTAAAGGCGGCACTGGGAAGACAACAATAGCTGTCAACTTAGCCTTAGCATTGAGGAATGTGCAGCTTTTTGACTGCGATGTTGAAGAACCCAATTGCCATCTATTTTTGGACTTAATGCTTGAAAAAATGCAAGATGTTTGCCTGCCTATTCCAGTTATAGACAAGCATAAATGCGATTTC
>JBBIOZ010000027.1:0-13722 GCA_037443105.1 Methanocellales archaeon | reverse complement strand
CGGGAAATGCGCTAACTCTTGCGAGTTCAATGCCCTAGCGGTTTTACCCAGCGATGTACTTATTTTTCCCTCGCTTTGCCACGGCTGTGGTTTATGCGGCTTGGTGTGTCCTAAGAATGCAATTAGCGAGGGAGAGCGAGTTATAGGAGTTATTGAAAAAGGCTTAAATGAGATCGAGTTTTATCGCGGTGTTTTAAATATTGCAGAGCCGATGGCAGCACCAGTGGTGAGAGCAGTGAAGAAGTATATAGATGAAAGTAAAATAGCGATAATCGATGCCTCACCTGGAACCGCTTGCCCAGTTATTGAAGCGATAAAGGGCACTGATTACTGCATTCTTGTTACCGAGCCAACTCCTTTTGGGTTGCATGATTTAAAGCTCGCTGTTGAGGTCGCTAGAGCACTTGAAATACCCGCTGGGGTGATAATCAATAAAGCTGGATTTGAGGATAGCGCTGTACATAGATTTTGCAGGAAACATAGAATACCAATTTTGATGAAAATACCGAATGATATAAATATTGCAAAGCTTTACTCGCGAGGCATACCCTTTACTCGCGCTATGCCTGAGTGGCGCGAGAGATTGATTGAGCTTTTTGAAAAGATAGAGCAAGCGGTGGGAAGTGATGGAGAAAAATATTTTCGATAAATATTTTGGTCATTATGATGAGTGGTTTGAGTTAAATAAGCTGGTTTATCTCTCTGAGCTAAATATTTTGAAAAAAGTTCTGCCTGATAAGAAACGAGGTCTTGAGATAGGAGTTGGAAGTGGGAGGTTTGCTGCGCCTTTGAAGATCAAAGTAGGTATCGATCCCTCGCGGAATATGCTGAGATTAGCGAAATTGAGAGGAGTGGAAGTTTGCCTCGCAAAAGGCGAATATCTGCCTTTCAAAGATGAGGCTTTTGAATATGCAGCGTTAATCGTAACCCTTTGCTTTCTAGGTCCAAATGGAGCTGGCAAGACAACAACAATTAAAATGCTCACTGGTATAGCTAAACCTTCAGAGGGGGATGCGATTGTTAATGGCTATAGCATTCTGGATAACTTGGTAGAGGTGAAGAGAAGCATTGGTGTGGTGCCTGAGGCGAGTAATCTCTATGATGAGTTAACTGCTGAGAAGAATTTGCTGTTTATGGCGCAGCTTTATGGTGTTAAAAGGAGAAGGGAAAGGGTTGGCGAGCTTCTTAAGCTGTTTGGATTGGAGGAGAAAAGATATGTGAAGTTTGCCGCTTTTTCGAAGGGGATGAAAAGAGCATTAACTATTGCTGCTGCTTTGGTTCATAGTCCAGATATTTTATTCCTCGAGGAGCCGACGAGCGGGCTTGATGTGATGAATGCGCGTTTGCTGAGAAACTTGATTAAAGAATTAAGGAAGAGTGGAGTTACAATTTTTTTAACCACTCATTATATTGAAGAAGCTGATTTACTTTGCGATAACATTGCTATAATTGTGAGAGGTAAAATAAAAACCATTGATACACCAAGCAATTTGAAATCCAAGGTGGGGCAGAAAAAAGTAATTGAGCTATGCTTCGATCGAGCTATATATAAAGAACTATTGAAGCTTGAGGGAATCGAAGCTGTATTTATGGAGGGGGCGAAATATAGAATTTTAGCTAGTGATCTAGAGATCGCTATACATTCTCTCTTGAAATTTGCCCAGAGTTATGGCTTGAAAATTCTTTCTTTTAATACGATTCACCCATCCCTTGAAAATAGTTTTGTTAAAATCGCTGGAGTTGAAAGAGAAATAATGCTCGTGGAAAAAGAGGGCAAAGGAGGGCTGAGAAGTGCTATCGGATGACTTGAGGGGGGCTTATTATATTATGCTAAAAGATCTAACTGCTTATTACCTTAAGCCTCCTAATATTAGCTGGGGCATTTTATTTCCAGTTGTCATCGCGCTTGCTTTTGGCATTCAAAATCCAAGTAATTTATATAGCATTGCTCCAGGTTTGATTGCAATGTCAATTCTCTTTAGCACCACTTCAATGGAGGCAATCGTTATTACCTTTGAAAAAAGAATTGGCGCGCTCGAGCGATTATTCCTCGCTCCCATTTCTTTGAAATCGATTTTGCTTGGGAAGGTCTTAGGCGGCGCAGCATTTGGATTAATCGTGACAGCGACCCTAACTATTGCTTTGCTTATCTTCCTCGGGATATCCATCGATCTACTGCTATTTATAATTGCAATTTTGCTAAGTGCCTTTACCTTCTCCGCGCTTGGTGCATTTATCTCGCTCTCTGTTAAAGAGGTCTTCGAGGCTCAAACTCTCGCGAATTTATTTAGATTTCCAATGGTGTTTCTCTGCGGAGTTTTCATACCAGTTTCCTCGCTACCAATATCCCTTCGATTAATAGCATTTTTCCTTCCCCTCACATATTCTATTGAGGCTCTTCGCAATTGCATCTTCAAAAGTTTTGACATCGCCGATTTCAATGCCTCAATTTTGCTTTTAATCATTTTTAGCTTGATTTTCTTCTCCCTATCCCTAGTAATGCTTGAAAAGCGGATGGAGGAGGCGTAAGATATGAAGCAGCTGACGATTATAAGTGGAAAAGGCGGGACTGGAAAGACAACGATTGCAGCTGCTTTAGCTTCTCTAGCGAAAAATGCTGTTATAGCGGATTGCGATGTAGATGCACCTAATTTGCATTTGATATTGAAGCCCAGAATAATGGAAACCCAAGATTTTCTTGGAATGCATCTTGCACAGATAGATAAATCGAAGTGCACTTCCTGTGGGAAATGTAGAGAGATGTGCAGATTCGAAGCAATAAACATGGAAATGGAAATAGAAAGATTTAGTTGCGAGGGCTGTGGCGTCTGCGCTTATATATGCCCTGAGAAGGCGATTAAGCTTGTGGAGAGAAAATCTGGAGAGGCATATATCTCTCAAACCAGATTTGGTCCTATGGCGCATGCAAAGCTTGACATAGCCGAGGAAGCGAGTGGCAAACTGGTAACTGTGGTCAGACAAAATGCAAAGCTGCTTGCAGAGAAATTTAAGAGGGAGTTAATAATAATCGACGGGGCCCCTGGTATAGGCTGCCCGGTGATTGCCTCGATATCAGGAGTCGATTTAGTGGTAGCTGTGACTGAGCCAACTCTCTCTGGAATTCACGATCTAGAGAGAATATTAGATGTTGCAAACCACTTCAAAATAAGAGCAGCGGTATGCATTAATAAGTATGATATAAATGAAGAAGCCACTAGCAATATCGCAAGTTATTGCAATGAGAGAGAGCTAGAGGTTCTTGCGAGGATACCCTATGACGATATAGTTACCGAGGCAATGACCGCTGGAAAAACAATTATTGAGTTTTCGAATGGAAAAATTTCGAAGGAGATAAAGCAGATGTGGAGTTTAATTGAAAGGATGATGGAGATTGATTAGATTATGATTAAGCTCGTAATACTCTATGATAGCGAGTTATACCTCAATAACTTGACGGCTGGCTGGGGTTTCTCATGCTATATTGAAACCAGAGAAAACAAGCTATTATTCGATACCGGCTGGGATGGCAATGTATTGCTGCATAATATGAAAGCAATGAAAATCGATCCAAAAAAAATTGATAAAGTTGTTTTATCTCACGTCCACTGGGATCACATAGGCGGGCTGCCTGTTTTGCTCTCAATCAATCCAGATGTCAAGGTCTATGTACCTAAATCTTTTTCAAAAAATTTAAAGAGGGAAATAGCCAAGCGTGCAAAGCTGGTCGAGATAGCTGCGGGGCAAGAAATTTCAAGCAATATTTATACTACCGGTGAACTTGGAAAAGCAGTTAAAGAGCAATCTATAATGGTAAAAAGTGGAAAGGTATTTATTATCACTGGCTGCGCTCATCCAAAGCTTGCTAGGATTTTTAGCATTGCCTCAAAATATGGGGAGATAGGAGGAATAATTGGCGGGCTGCATAAAAGTAATGAATATAGCTTGCTCAAAAATCTCGAGTTTCTCGCCCCCTGCCACTGCACTTACTTTAAAAGGCAAATCGCTAGCTTATTTCCAGATAGCTTTAGAAATGCAGGTGCTGGCTGGAGCATAGACTTGGAGGAAATAAGGTGAAAATAATTTATGGACCAGTAAACTCTTGGCGCCTTGGTAGCTCCCTTGGCATAGATTTACTATGCAGTGAAGAAAAGATATGCACTTTTAACTGCATATACTGCCAACTTGGAGAGCAAGGTATTAAGACCACAGAGAGAGCCAAATTTGTTGAAATTGAAAGATTGGAATATGAATTAAAAAAATGCAAGAGCAGCGCGGATGTGATAACTTTTTCTGGGATGGGTGAGCCAACGCTTGCGAGCAATCTGGGAGAAGCGGTCAAGATGGTGAGGAATAACATTAAGCTGCCTATCGCTATTTTAACAAATTCCTCCCTCCTGTCTCAAAGAGGAGTTCAAGAAGCTTTGATGAATATGGATATCGTTGTAGCAAAGCTTGATGCTCCAGATGAGGAGCTATTTCTCAGAATTAATAGGCCAGTTGAGGGAATTGAAATTGAGGATATCATTGAGGCATTGAAGCATTTCAGAAAGAAATTTCGAGCCAAGCTTGCGCTTCAAATTATGTTCATCGAGGCTAATAAGAAATATGCTGAGGAGCTAGCGAATCTTGCCCTAGAGATAGAGCCTGATGAAGTGCAAATCAATACTCCTCTCCGGCGCTGCAAGGTTAAGCCGCTTGATAGCTTTGAAATTAAAGAGATTGCAAATAAATTCGCAGCCATGGGAATGAATACTATTTCGGTTTATAATAATTTTGAATCAAAAATGCTTGAAGCAGAAAATGAAGTAAGAAGAGGTATAAAAAAAGGTTAAAGTGGAAAAAGGAGGTGAGGATTATAGTAGCAAAAGTGGATAAAGACTTATGCGTGGGATGCGGTACCTGTGCTGAGGAATGCCCAAGTGGTGCAATAACTATTAAGGATGAAAAAGCAGTGGTTGATGAGAGCACTTGCGTTGACTGCGGATCCTGCGTGGAGGTATGCCCCACTGGTGCTATTAAGGTGGAAGAAAAGAAAGAAAAATGAAAAAGGGCTATGTTATCTCTCTACCCGTTGATGTCATCACCAATTTGCCATGCTTCACTCCTCGAGCTGAAATCAAAGAATCAGCTATCTTCTTTACCTCTTCAGCCAGTCCTTTGATCACTAGCACTTCTATGCAGTTTCGCTCATCTAAATGTACATGCATGCTTGAAATAATATGCCCGTAACTGGAGTGCTGAATATCAATTAATCTTTCATCCACACCTCTCACTTCGTGGTCATATAAAAGGGTGAGAGAACCCACTACCTCTTTCCCCTTCTCCCACTCCTCGCTAACTAAAAAATCTCTAATGAGATCTCTAATTGCCTCTGATCTATTCATATAGCTCTTTTCCTCAATTATCTCATCAAATTTTCTAAGCAACTCGCTATTCAAAGAAACCCCAAATCTAACAACCTTTTCCATAAACTCTCAATATAAATTGAAATAACACATAATAAATTTTTCGTGCTATTAATAGATTAATTTAGAAAATTATTTATCTTTTAATAGCATGAAGTTTAAAATTAATAACACTTATCAAATCCAAAAATTTGATTGGTGTTACAAAGTTCCTCCAAGTGCTGGATGGGGGCTATGTCAAATGGATGAGTGGGAAATGGTGCCATAGTTCCTCCACAACTTACCCCTTCCCACTCACCTCCTCCGCTGCTGGATGAGATAATGTATGAAATATATGCAGGGGAATAATCTCATAAAACTTGTATCGATAGCAATATTGAGCTTGATTTTGGTTACAATGCCAGTTGTTGGAACTACGCTGGAAAAATTCGTGGATAAAACCAATGTAACTCGCGGCGAAAATATCACTTACACAATTTTAGTGAACTTCACTGAAAATGCAAGCAATGTAACGATGGTAGATAGTCTTCCAAATGGTTTGATCTATAAAGGGGATTCCCAAAATGGAACACTAGAGGGGAGAAATATCACTTGGAATTGGAGCAGTGTTAATGCCAGTATTATTAGAATTACGTTAAATGCATCTGTTGATGAAACCTATGGCGATACCGAGATCTCGAATAACTCCGCGACTTTAAATTATGAATTGAATGGCTCTACTCATCTCTTGAATGCTAATTCCCCTAGAATTGAGATAAGAGAGAAGCCCAAAGTGGCATTTCTATTATTATCACCGGCAGATGAAGCTTTTGTCAAAAAAGCCTCTAATGGTAGCATTTTAAATATAAGCGTTTTTCTACACTATAAATTCCTGCCTCCCTATGACTACCCTGTTCCAAATTTAAGCGAATATGATGTAATATTCTTGGAAAGAGTGATCTATGAACCTACTAAGGAAATAATTGAACCAGAGATTACAAAGGCAAAGAACAAAAATGCTTCAATAATTGCAATACATTGCACTTATCCAGAGTTAGGCAATGTCAATCTAACAGAGCACCCCTATATTCAACAATACTGGGATAATAGAACTCTGGAAAATATAAAGAGGCTAATTAATTATCTAGGCATTAAATTCTGTGGATTAGAAGGCGAAGTGGAAGAACCATTACCCCTTCCAAAAGTAGGAATATATCATCCAAATGCAGATAGAATCTTCGAAAGACTTGACGAATATCTGGAGTGGTATGAAAGTGATGATGGCACACACCACGTCTATAATCCCAATAATATAACCATCGGAATTCTATTCTGGAGCGGACGCTATCCAATCGAAATTGAGATAGAGAATGCAGTTATTAAAGCGCTTGAAGAAAGAGGTGCAAATGTAATTGCAGCATACCCTCCAAGCATACTGTATGGAGAAGATGCGCTTAAAATTTTTTCAAAAGATAACGAACCCAAGATTGATGCAATTATTGACCTTGGAATGGGTGTGGCTGGAATAAGCAGCTTGGTATATAGAACAAAATATATTGAATTTCTCAATGTACCAGTGATCAATGGCATTGAACTCTATAGAATGACCCCTTCTGAGTGGATGAATAGCAGTCAGGGCATGGAAATGCACTATTTCCCATATCAAATTATGATAATGGAGATCGCTGGCGAAATAGAGTCTATTGTGGTGGGTGGAAGAGAATATAACCCAGCCTATGATTCATTCTTGATGAAGCCAATTGAAAGTCAAGTAAACTGGATAGCTGAACGAACATTATCTTGGGCGAAACTTCGCCATCTCAATAACTCGGAAAAAAAATTGCAATTATTTACTACGCGCACGAGGGAAAAGATAGTGCTCTCATTGCAAGCTATCTTGATGTCGCCCCTAGCATAGTGAATTTGCTAAGTGCTATGAAAGAAAAGGGATACTCAATGGGGGAAACGCCGAATAGCACTGAATTGATAGATCTAGTGCTAAAGCAAGGCAAGAATATCGGTATATGGGTGCCTGATGAATTGAAGAAAATGGTTGAGAACCACGATGTAGCATTAATACCAGAAGATGAATATTTGAAATGGTTCAATGAACTTCCAGAGATCAAGAGAAGAGAGGTAGTGAATCAATGGGGAGAGCCACCTGGAGATATAATGGTTTATGGAAATGAAACTGGGAAGTATATTGTAATTCCAAAAATCTCCTTGGGAAATGTATTGATTGCGCCTCAGCCATCTCGTGCTTCAGCGCAAAATATGAAAGCTTTATATCACGATAAATCCATTCCGCCGACCCATCAATATATAGCATTTTACCTCTGGCTTAAAAAGGAATTTGAAGCGAATGCAATTATTTCAATGGGGAGGCATGGAACTCAAGAGTGGCTCCCTGGTAAGGGTGTTGGATTATCTAGAGATGATTGTTGGCCAGCTATCTTGATTCAAGACATCCCAGTTGTATATCCATATATTGTGGATGGAATAGGCGAGGGAATTATGGCAAAGAGAAGGGGCAATGCAGTGATGATAGACCATTTAACACCTCCAATAGCTGAATCTGGATTATATGGCAATCTATCCTATCTTGAGCAATTAATAAAGCTGTACGATCAAGCAGAAAATGGAACATTGAAAAACGAATATAAAAAAGAGATCATAGAGATATCTAAGAAATTAGAAATAGATCAAGATTTAGGTATCGATTTGAATGCAACTCTTAGCAATGAAACTGCATTTGAGGAGTTTCTGGGAGAATTGCATGACTATCTCTTGGATTTAAAGAGCGAGTATATGCCATATGGTTTGCATATCATGGGAAGACCTCTCTCTAATGAGAGCTTAATTGTTATGACAAAATCCATGCTTGGATATGAATTTAAGGAAGATGTCAAGAAGATGAATCTCTCGGATGAGCATGTTAAAATGCTTTTATGGGAGGTAATAATCAATAAAACAAACCCAATAGAGGCACAAAATAAGGTCATTGGAAATGCCTCGGATAAATTGACGAATTATTTAAATCTCTCCATAAAATATGCAGAAAATTTGATCAATTGTGTGATTGAAATCCCAAGAACGTTGCAAGCCCTTGAGGGAAAATATATACCTCCAGGGCCAGGAAATGATCCTATAAGAGATCCAAATGTCTTGCCAACTGGGAGAAACTTCTACTCTTTCGACCCAGCCATTGTTCCAACTCAGGCAGCGTGGAATGTGGGGAAGAAATTGGCAGACCAATTAATATCTCAATATTTAAATTATACTGGAAGTTATCCAAGAAAAATAGGCTTTGTGCTCTTCTCTGGAGAAACAATGAAGCATCAAGGTATAATGGAGTCTCAAATACTCTATCTACTAGGTGTTAAGCCTAAGTGGGATAGAAGTGGAAGGGTAACTGGAGTTGAACTTATTCCAATGAGTGAGTTAAAGAGGCCAAGGATAGATGTTGTGGTTACTATCACCGGGGTATATCGAGATAATTGGCCTGATAAAGTTAGATTAATAGCTGAGTCAATATGCATCTCTGCAATGGCCAATGACTCTCCTAATTATATTAGGGAGAATGCAGAAGCGATATATGCTTGGTTAATTGAAAATGATTATAATGAATCCTTGGCGAGTAATCTTTCAATGATTAGGATATTTGGACCGCCTGATGGAAAATGGGGAACTGGTCTCCCAGCAGCTATTCATCGCAGCGATACCTGGGAAAATGAAAGCAAACTTGCAGATCTCTATATTGGTACGATGAGTCACGTGTATGGAGTGAATATCTGGGGCGAGCAATATAGCGATGTTTTCAAACAAAATCTAGATGGAATAGAAGTAGCAATATACAGTCGCAGTTCGAATATCTATGGAATTCTGGATACCGATCACCCTTATGAGTTTCTCGGCGGGCTTGGGCTTGCTGTTAGAACCATTTCGGGAGAAACACCTGAAATGTATATAACAAATCTCAGAAATCCAGTGAATCCAAAAATAGAGACATTGAGTCAATTTCTTATCAGAGAACTGCGCACTAGATATTTCAATCCATATTGGATAAAGGGCATGCAGGAACATGGATATGCAGGTGCAAGGGAAATTGCAGATGGATTTGCAAATCTATGGGGATGGGAAGTCATGGATCCAAATATTGTGAGCGATTACATATGGAAAGAGATGTATGATATCTATGTAAATGATAAATATAATTTAGGTCTCAATGAGTGGTTTAATCAGCACAATCCCTATGCCTTGCAGTCTATCGCAGCAAGAATGCTTGAAGCAATTAGAAAGGGCTACTGGAGTCCAAGTGAAGATGTTAGAAAAGCAATCGCTGAAGCTTATCAAAAATCTATGCAAGAATACGGTGTAACCTGCTGTGCCCACACCTGTGCCAATCCATTCTTAGATGATTATATCTCAGGCATTCTCTCAGTTCCACTTGAACAGCAGCTGGAGCAGCCATTTGAGCAGGCAGTGCAGTATAGAACTGGAGGGTGGCGCAGAGCCATAGAAACTCCAGTAAAGGCGAATGAAACAGCTATAGAGAGTGGAGTTGCTATCCCAAAAGCAGGTGAAGAAGCTATTAAGCCTCCTGAGGAAACCAAGCCTGTTGAGGAAACTGGTCCAGCAAAGGAAGTTGCAGGCAGAATTATGGAGGAAAAAGAACCTGAATCAGCAATTCCAATATCTGGAGCTCCACTTCTAGGACTCGTAGCAGTTATTGCAATCTTGATACTTATTGGCATAGGCTACTGGATTAAAGGGACGTAATATGCATGACTGAAATTGGAATTTTAATATCAATAGGTGTGCTCTTAAGCGTGGCAATTCTCGCAGCTAAAGCTGGAGTTGGCTGTGGCTTTGCAAGTTTGAGGAAAAGGGAGATTGGCTTCATTGCTCTTTTATATCTCCTTATCTCTATTTTAATGAGTTATTTTATAACAGCTATTCCTCTTGATTTAACGCAGCAAATTTTAGCACTTGGCGTTGTTTTACACTTAGTAATTGCAATTAGCTTGATCTACGGGGGCTTGCATACTGTTAAAAATTGGATAGCTAAAGGCTGTGATATCTCCAGGAAAACTTTTATCTGGCTAGCGATTCCCTGTCCAGCTTGCCTAGCTGCTATTTTCCTCGCTTGTTTACTGCTTTCTCGAACAACTAGTTTTAGCACGCTATTCATAGGGATTATCACTGGCTTTATATTTATAATTACTATTTCCTCAATAGCTCTTCTCGCAAGCAAGCTTGGAAGAAGTCCCTCTCGATTGGGAAATGCAATGATATTCACTGGCTTATTCTATATTCTCTCCATTTTAATAATTCCAGCTTATCTCGCGGCTAAAGAGGTTGCTATACCTGAGATTGAAATTGAATGGAATATGGTGTGGTACGCGATTTTTACAATGCTCTTGCTCATTTCAACTGGATTTATATTGCATTGGAGGCGAGTGAAATGGATCTATCCTCTGCTATAACCACTGCACTATATATGGTTTCAACCTCACTACTCTATCCAGTTGTTATTGCACTCCTTGTGCTAGCAGCTTATTCCTTCATACTATTAGGTGCATTTCTCTCAGAGTATGCCTCTAGGAATAGAGATATGGAGAGGCTGAGAGAGGGATGCGAAAGAGCGAAGGGGTTTTTGAATGAAGGGGAATGGAGTAGAGCAGCTGAGGTGCTTATGAACTCCGGGTCTAACGATTTGCTTAAGGAATTCATGCAAGAGCTATCGAATTTGCTAAGCAATAGTAAATTCTCGCTAGAGGGTGAAAAGTTGCTTCAAGATTATGAGATTAAAATAGCCATTGCTCTTGAGAAGCCTAAGCTTTTAATTAGAATTGGGCCAATGCTTGGTTTAATGGGTACTTTGATACCCATGGGCCCAGCTTTAATTGGTTTATCCGCTGGCAATATACAGCAGCTGGCTTCTAACCTTGTGATTGCTTTTACCACAACAGTGGTAGGTCTTTTGATCGGTGGAATTGGATTTGTTATCTTCACCATTAAGCGTAGGTGGTATGCTCAAGATTTGAGCGATATGGAGTATGCTTTGAAAATCCTTGGTGATTGAGATGCAGAGGTCTAAAATTTTATTGAAGGAGATACTTGAGGACGAGGATGAGCCTATGAGTGGCTTGGCAAATCTCTTCGATGTAGCTCTTGTATTTGCTCTGGCATTTCTCGTTGCTCTTCTCATTTCCTTCAACATTTCAGAGCTCTTGAATCCTGAGGAAAGTGTTACCATTGTTAAGAATCCTGGGAAGGAGAATATGCAGGTGATAGTGAAGGAGGGGAGGAAGATAAAAGTGATGAATGTAACTGAGCAACTTGCCAGTGGCACCGGGAAGAAAGTTGGCACTGCTTATAAACTTGAAACAGGAGAGATAATCTATGTTCCTGAGGGTGAATGAATGAAAGCTGAGATTGAAAAGCTCAAGGTCTTGCTTGAGCACTGGGTGGAGCATAATGCTGAGCATAGCAAGAGTTTTCGAAGCTGGGCTGAGAAAGCAGAGCAGTTTAATGAGGTAGCGAGAGATATCTCTCTAGCTGCTGAGCAGATGGATAAATCAAGTGAATATTTAAAGGCAGCACTTTCAAAGCTGAGAGGCGCAGAATAAAAGTTTTCGAAGTTAGCGCTGTTACATCTATGCTGAGAATTCCAAGCTCCAAGCGTTGGCTCTTAAACTGTAAAGAACATCGTTTCAAGGAGCCATAAATCAGGGGCTATTTACTTCGCAGATGAATCCAGCAAGCGCAGATTATAAGTGAGATTGAGAGAATACTGTAAATTCAAATCCAAAGCTGGGCAAAAATGAAGAAGGAGATTGTGGATAGAGTGGGTAGGGTAATGGTACTGATCCAGCTGGCCATTTCTATTTGGCATTGAAAAGAGTGAGGAGGTGATTGATTACAACTTCTCGATAAATATCCTGTGACAAATAGAGATTTTCTGCTATTTGTGGGAAACTAAATTTTCTCCATTGTTATATCGCTACTTCAAAGCAATGGCTGATGTAAAACCGAATCATCCAGTCACAAATGTGAACTGGTATTTGGCAAATGCGTATTGCTCCTGGGCTGGGAAGAGACTGCCTACAAGCAGAGGGTGGGAAAAAGCTGCAAGGGGCATTGATAGGAGAATTTATCCCTGGGGAAATGAGTTTTCTAAAGATAAATGCAATAGCTTGGAATCAGGATATGATGATACAACTCCGCCTTTTACCGAGAAGATCAATAGAGGTGGGTCCTTCAATCGTCCTAAGGAGCATACCACCTGCATCTATATTGAATCACCCCCCATATATTGCTATGAGAGATGTGGGATTTAGATGTGCCTTTTCCTATGCTCTTCCAAAGGAATCGAAGGTAAACTATATAGCTTGATTTATAATTATAATATTGATGGACTGGATCTCCCATTTGCTATTTGCCATTACTCTAAGTTTTATTCTGATTCCAAGAGCGAGTAGGAATAGCCTAGCGCTGGGATTGATTTCAAGTCTGCTGCCTGATATCGATATGCTCTGGGAGCATCGAAGCGAGCTTCACGCACCCATTATTCTGCTTGCATTCGCACTTTTAATTGCAATTCAAAATCCAGCTTTTTTCAAGCCAGTTCTAATCGGCTTCTGGTCGCATTCACTGCTGGATGTTTTTCTTTTTGACAATTCAAGGCATACGATTAAAGATCTAGCGAATCAAATTGTGGCAAATGAAAGCTTGGCTAGAAATATTGAGGATAGTATAATGCAGCTTACTTCTGCTGATGGAATCATGCTTTTCTATCCATTTAGCCAGGAAAAGTTCTCAATAATCTTGAGCGAGGAAAGCTATGCAATTATCGCTGCATTTATCACAGTGATAGCAGTAGCTGTTTTTCTATTTAAAAACCATTTTCTATTTAAAAAATCATCATAAAAAAGTTATTTATACTAATACTTGAATATATAATTAGGGATGGTTTGGATGCAGGTTTTGGAAAAATCCTCCAAGAGTGCCAAGCATGATTTGGATGCATTCACGCAGCGCCTTGCAAAACTTGAGCAAGGAATAATTGAATTGAGAAGCGAAATTCTGGATCAAAAGAAACATCAATATGAGCTGGAAAACAAAATAGCTTGCATAGACCCAGTACTAAAGCAAACTCTTTCACTTTTAGATCGCATTGAAGAACTTCAGAGTAATTTAAGCAAGCTTAATACAGAAGTTGCTTATTTGAAGAGTGATTTAAATGCAGCATTGAATCAAAGAATAAACATTGCAAGTATAATTAAGAAGTTGTGGAGGGAAGAAATGAGTTCCGATGACCTGAACATAAAGATAT
>JBBIOZ010000026.1:0-18264 GCA_037443105.1 Methanocellales archaeon | reverse complement strand
TGTAACTAGTATTGTATAAAGGCCTTTACTTTTCGCTAGCTTTGCACAGTCGTAGATATATTCAAGCCAGATCGCTGGCTCATTGTAAGTCCAAGCAATCCCCTGCGCACAAGAATAAGCTATCTCAACTGCAAGCTCTGGAGAAATATACCTTGCAGCTCTTTCACTAATTTTAGCTTGCGATATCGACCAATTCTGGCAGTATTTGCATTGAAAATTACAGCCAAGTGTGCCAAGGGAGTAAACATTGCTTCCGGGATAGAAATGATAAAGTGGTTTTTTCTCAATAGGATCGATGGCTTCCTCTACAACCAAGCCATAGATCTTGCTGTAGAGTTTGCCATTGAGATTTGCTCTTGTATTGCAGTAGCCCCTTTTATCCTCAGGAATGAGACATCTTCTATAGCAAGTGCTGCATCTCACTTTATTATCATCTAATTTCTCATAAAGAAATGCTTCCCTCAACATTATAGCTTCTCAATCTCCCTCTCCCGCTCCAAACTAGCTTTAAGCTCGCTATCATAATGATGTCCAATGTCCACTCTTGTGATAATTCCAACAAGCTTCTCAGGATTGGATATTTCTACCACTGGCAATCTGCCTATTTCATTGTTAACCATTTTCATGAAAGCATCATAAAGTGATTCTTCCGGCTTAGCCACGATCACATTCTTACTCATCTTGGATTCCACAAATGTTTTCCTCCAGAGTTCTCGTGGTACACGCAGAATATCTGTTAATGTGATCACACCTTTAAGCTTGCCCTCCTCAACGACAGGCAAGCCTTTGATTTTATGCTGTTTCAAAACCTCCACGACTTCTTCAAGCGTGGTTTTTGGAGAAATGGTGATGACATTTTTAGTCATGGCATCCTTAACTTTAAGTCGCTGCAAAAGGGGTGTTGAAAGCTCAGCTCGATGCGCAGGCGACTCAGATCTCGATATAACTTGGCTTTGATAGATCGTATTCTTGCCTGTTAACACATAGGCAATAACAACCGCCACCATAGATGGTAAGAATAATGCATAGCTCCAGGTCATCTCGCTCACCATAAGAATTACAGCTATGGGTGCTTTGCCAACGCCCCCGAAAAATGCCATCATTCCCACAATTACAAATGCAGCAGGCACAGGATCTGGGTGAGGTTTAATTAAAGTGCAGGCATACCACACTACCCCACCTGTCATCCCCCCGATGAAAAGCGCAGGTGCAAATACTCCTCCACTACCTCCAGAGCCTATGGATAGCGAGGTTGCAAGAATCTTGGCGAATATGAGAATAAAGATTATTTGCAAAGGCAAAATTGTGAAATTGCCCTGCATAACCAGCTGCAGCCAGCCGTAGCCCATGCCTAGTACTTGAGGCAGAAAGATTCCGATAACCCCAACTCCAAACCCGCCGATAGCTGGCTTAATATAATTGGGAATCCTGAGTCTGTGGAAGAGACTTCTGAATCCGTAGAAGGCCTTTATATAAACAATTCCAATTAATCCGCATACCAAGCCTAGCAATGCATAAGCTGGAAGAATTTCAGGACTGGTGAAGGAAAACCCAATGGCACGCCCAAAAATCGGATCCCAGCCTTTTATTGAGGCGAATAAACTATAAGCCACGCTTGAGGCTATAAACCCCGGCACCAAAGCTTCAACCTCGAAGTCCTCACGATATAAAGTTTCAGCACTTAGCAGCGCCCCTCCCATCGGGGCTTTGAATATAGCGCCCACGCCACCCCCCATCCCACATGCGAGAGCTATTCTTCTGTCTCGCGCACTTAAATTCAGCATCCTTGCCAATAGCGAGCCAAAACCAGCTCCTATCTGTGCCATGGGACCTTCTCTCCCAGCGCTACCTCCCGAGCCTATGGTCAAAGCCGATGCTATCAATTTAACCAGTGGAACCCTTGAGTCTATCTCGCCCCTCTTATGGTGAAATGCATAAATAGCAGCATCTCTTCCAGCGCCCTCAGCTTCTGGAGCTAGCGTATAAACTATGAGTCCGCTGAGAAGCCCTCCAAGGGCAGTGATTATCGGGAGAAAATATGGATTGGCAGGATAGGAAACAACAGTTCCTCCCTCCCCCGCCGGAGGAGGGGGTATATAACCTGCGCCTTTACCTAGGAAGAAATAAGTGACCCAGCCTATTGCATCATAGAAGATGATAGCTCCAAATCCCGCGGCTATTCCAATTGCTATGCTTATTGGAACCCATTTTCGCAGGTAGCGAAATTCAACTATTTCCATAATAGGTGCATAGCGCGTTTTCATCAATTGCAGCCTCAGCTTAATTATCCCCTCCGAACTCGATCAAATAGCGCTCCCCCGAGTACGAATAATATGAACATTAATGCGAATAGAATTAATGGGTCTCGAGAGCTGAATTGCGGTAGCTCTATTTCAAGCGGGCCAAATATGAGTATAATTACCGCTATGATTAATAAAAAGCTCAATATCACTGGTGGTATGGATATTTTTCTTTTCATATCTCTCTTATATCGCAAGATGCAAATAAATTTCTTACTTACTTTATTTATGCCTTTTTATGCCCTTTGAACTATAAGTGTAAAATTTCTTTTGCAATTTGAACAAGTAATTAAATATCTTTTGATTTTTCTTGCAGTAACTGAGTCGCAGAGTATCATATCTCTAAAAATTGAGCTTTCCTCCTGTGGTTCGAAGTCAAATTCAAATTTGCAGTAGTGGCAGGAGATTTTCACTTTTCATCTCTCCATCTAAAGCCTTCGCAGAGAGCACTCATAATTGTCCAGTCAAACTCCCCTGCTACTTGCAATCTTTTATATTTCTTGCAATAAATCACGTGCTTGAAATGCACAAATGCAAAGATCGCGTTTGACTTCTCCTGCTTCACAATTTCATTGAAATCTGTTTCACAGTGCTTGCATCCATAGCACCATTCTTCAGGTATCATTTTTGCACTCTATTATGCTTCTATAAGGATGCTCCTATAAGAACCATTTGCTACAAACAAAGTTTATGAGTTTTTTTCCTTGAATTAGAGAAGCTGAATTGTCAAACTCGGTGTTACTCTTAAAAACTTCATTCGAGTGAAGGAAAAAATTATACTACTGTTGATTCCAAATTCTAAAAATCAGGATAATACTTCTTCCTTTGATCATTTTAAGCCTCTCGGGGAAAAAATTCTGGAACTAAGTCTAACGATATTGTTGAGAATATATGAAGCGCAAGAACGAAGAGATGATGGAAGAGGCGGAGTTCAGCTGTTATTTCTTCGAATTAAAATTAAATTAAAAAATATAAAAAAATTTGGTGTCTCTTTTTTTGAGACCACTTTTCTACTTCGCTGGTGCTGCTGCTGGTACCTCTACCGGTGGCGCTGGCCTCTTCATAATAAACGATAGCCCAGCTGCGATGAAGTTCAATACAGCTGCAACATAGAAAGCTGTAATATAGGTTCCTGTGACTGTTCTAATGTAGCCAGCCATATATGGTCCTAGCACGCCCGCTGCGCCCCATGCTGTGAACACTGCGCCGTAGTTCAATCCTAGGTTCTTGGTACCGAAGAAGTCGGCGGTAATTGATGGCATTAAAGCGAGCACGCCGCCGTAGCATAAGCCTATGAATAAGCAAGTTAGGAACAGCCCTACTTCTTTTGCAGCTAAAACCAAGCCCTGCGCTCCAGCCATGAATAAGCCCATTACTAGAGCGTCTATGACCATTGCATTTCTTCTGCCAATCTTGTCTGATAGCGCGCCGAAGCCTGGTCTTCCCAAGCCGTTGAAGAATGACAGGAAACCAACTGCGAAGACAGCTGTTTCTCTAGAAATTCCTGCTTCCTGTGCAAATGGTGCTAGCTGGCCTATCATCAATAAGCCTGAAGCTGCTGTGAACCAGTACCATAGCCAGATTAAAACGAACTGCGGTGTCTTGATCATCTCACGCCACACATATTCTTTGTGAGCAGTAGTTGTTATCTTTGCTGTTGGCGGTGGAGGTGTCCAGCCGCTCGGTTTGTAGCCTGCGGGCGGGAACTTCAATATCTGTGCACAGGCGCAAACGACTATTAAGAATAGTATGCCCATGTACAGGAAGGTGGCTCTCCAGCCAACTGATATGATTAATGAGTTAGCCAATGGCGCTAGGAACAGCGCTCCCATGCCGAATCCCATGACTATTAAACCTGTGACCAAGCCTCGCCTATCAGGGAACCATCTAACACCAGTAGGAATTGGACAGTTATATGCTAGTCCAATGCCTACGCCGCCAATGACGCCATAGCTCAGATAGAGCCACTCCAGCGATGTGGTAAAATAAGCGAGGATCCACGATATTCCCAAGATAGCACCGCCTACTGTTGCAATTAGCCTTGGACCCTTTCTGTCGACCCATCGGCCAGATGGAATCATGCCAACTGCGAAGAATACCACTACAAGTGTAAATGTGAGTGATGTTTGTGCTCTGGTCCAGCCATATTCCTTCTCTAGAGGTGCCACGAAGATCGACCAAGCGTAGATAACACCTAGCATTAAATTGATCAAGAAACCTGCAATTACAAACTTCCAGCGACCCCCTCCACCAGCGGCTCTTTCATCCAGATATTGTTCTGCCACTTTTTCCACCTCTTTGTATTTTTAATATTTTTTCAACCCCTATACCTCCGAGAGTCTAAAATCTACTCAGATTTTCTCCTTTTTCACCTCCATACCCCATCTTGACTCCCGGATTTGATAAGTCCAATTTTCCGTCCGCTTTTTAGTTTTTTTTACCACGTACCCATTTTTTATTATTTTGCTGATTTTCGATTCTCTGCTTTTTATAGATGTTATCTGGGTTAACTCAGTGACGGAATGGACTTTAACGATTGATAATCATAAACTATATTCTACTTAAACTTTGCGATTCATACTGCTTGAATTTCGGGAGCAATTTCAGGAGCTAATTTCGTTCATTGACGATTATCATTTCATTTATTGCAGGATAATATTTAAATTTTTTCGTTTATCGCCGAAATCATAATTTTGTTCATTTTTATAATCATTTTTTATTTTATATATTTACAATAAAATGAAATAAAATGATATATAATACTTCATTGCAATTATATTTATATGAACAAAGAGGAACTGAAAATTCACAGTGGAAAACTCATCATACTCAGCGTCTTCGACCACGGGGGGGGAGATTGAGAAGGGTAGGCTCTGCAGAGCACTAGGTTGCCCAGTCAACTTGGACTGGGATATGCCAGTGGAAATAAAACTAAGCGAGAGCGAGGGTATAATTGCTTCTAAAGGCGGGGAGAAACCCTGCAGGATAAGGGTATATTCAGATTTATTCCCAGTCGGCTCTTCAATTATAAGAGTAGAAATAGAGTTCAGTGATGCAAATTTCGCACTCGTGGACTTAACTAAGGCAGTTCGCACTCCATCGATTTATATCGATGGCGAAGAGCTGTATAGCTATGTGAATAAGCGCGTGGAAGAAATGAGAGAGAAGCTAAAGCCAAATGTGGAAAGCAACTACTTAAATAAAGGATACTACCCTTGGATAACCGATTACACCATTTTAAAAGTCAGCGAATTCTCGCCAAGGGTGAATCAAAATGAACTTAAAAGGATCTATGGATCAGAACTCACATTATTCCTATCAGGCGAGGCAAGCAACAGAATTCTGCATGGAAAAGAAATCGCGGAAAAACTGAGCCACGATAT
This sequence comes from Methanocellales archaeon, assembly GCA_037443105.1. GTDB lineage: Archaea > Halobacteriota > JAWCLZ01 > JAWCLZ01 > JAWCLZ01 > JAWCLZ01. The sequence goes on along the minus strand of JBBIOZ010000026.1, from coordinate 12,581 downwards.
TTCTTATTACGATGATGAGTTATTCCTAGCTGCCTATGAATATGCCTTCGTCTGGAAATGCGATGACTATTTCAATGAACTGCTGCGCTACATCGAGCTCGCTCTCTCGCTATCGCTGACTTTTCACGCCTACGACTGGCGCATCGACCACGAAATCGAAGAAGGATATAATGCAATAAAACTAGCTCAAAGGCCGCTTATCTTTAGCCAAGCACCCCGCAAGCTGGAAAAAGCTTTGTTAAAAGTGAGCGAGATGCATTTGGATATCCTAGATAACATAGAGGATCTAATGAACCCGGTGAAGATAACCCCAGACTGGTACTATCAATCAGCCTATGAGCGAATTCTGAAGATTTTAAAAGTCAATGAATTTGAAAAAATAGTTGAGCAGAAGATCCACACCCTTCAAGAACTCTATAACACCAGCCAAGAGATATCCTATAGCAAAATTGCAATGATACTTGAAATATTAATCGTCCTGCTAATAGCATTTGAAATCGTGCTCTTTTTATGGATAATTTAGAATAGATATATCTATGAAAATCGGAATAATGGCAGATAGCCACGATAATATAGAGGGGATAAATAAAGCGATAGCATTTTTCAATGAGCAAAAAGTTGACCTAGCGATCCACTGCGGAGATATAATTGCACCAAGTGTAGCGCCGCTCTTCAAAGCACTTCAGCCGAAGCTGAAAGTTGTATTCGGCAATAACGATGGCGACCGCTTCACTCTCCGAAGGCGATTAGAAGCTCTTGGAGCAGAGGTCTACGAAGAGTTTGGAGAGCTGGTAATAGATGGAGAGCGAATTTGCTTCCTCCATGGCACAGTGGAAGCCATTGTAAGCGCTCTTCTCAAGAGCAATATATTCAAAGCAGTTATAAGGGCACATTCACACCAAGCAGGCATAATCGAAGGTGAAACCCTGATGATAAACCCCGGGGAAGCAAGCGGCATGCTCACAGGGAAGAAAACCATTGCAGTATACGACGTGAAGAAAAATAAAGCGGAGATAGTGGAATTAGATGGATAAGAAGTGATGCAGAACTAGTAGTGGGGTTGCTGAGATTTGAACTCAGGTCACGGCGTCCCGAACGCCGTAGGATAAACCAGGCTACCCCACAACCCCTATTGATAAGGTGAAAGGGTATCTATGAATTCAACGTGGGAAAGCAGCATACGCCGGCAGCAATACCTTTTAATACCAAGTTCATCAAGCACTTTAGCCGGAGGCTCCTTCCCTTCCTTTGTTCTACGCTTATATTCATCCCATACGTTTGAAATTACCTTGCCGCATGTGAAGCATCGCACCGGTATCATATTTTTTCCACTTACCTGTAAGACTTCTGCCTTCGCTTCCTCGCCCCTCTACCCCCCATTTTCTTGGGCTCTTTAAGCCGGACATCGTTTACTAGCAGAGTTCTATCGTGCGCGAGGAAGGTATCTCTAAGCGTGGGATCATTTGTCCATTCAACTAACCCGCGGGCAATTGCAGTCCTAGCAGCATCAGCCTGACCTGCGAATCCCCCGCCTCTAGCTTCTACATCTATATCTATTTCATTCACAACAGAGCCTGCCAGCAGCAATGGCTCAAGGAGTTTGAAGCGAATGAGTTCAGGCTGCACTATTTCAACTGGAATTTTATTGAATCTAACTCTACCTTTCCCCTTCCTTAAAATTGCTCTTGCAATCGCAGTCTTCCGCTTCCCACTCGCACATACCACTTTAACCATTAATTCACCTCAGTAATTCGCACCCAGCATTTTGCTGAGGTCACCCAGTGTTATAAACTTGGTCAAGCGAGACATTGAAGCTGACTCAACACTCTCAAATTCTTTTTCTCTTCCCCTTAGCTCATCTGGTATGCCTATATATATTCTTAACCTTGCCAGTGCTTCCCTGCCTTTCTTCTTCCTGTAGGGCAGCATTCCTCTTATGGTTCTCTTCATAATTTGATCAGGCATTCTAGGGAAATAAGGCCCCTTCTCCCTGCTTCCTTTATCCCGCATAGCTTTGTACTCTCTAAATGTATTTTCCTCGCTGCCTGAAATAATAGCTTTTTCAACGTTCACAATCGCGATCTCCTCTCCAAGTAAAAGTCGCTTTGCAACGATGCTAGCTAATCTACCAAGGATGAGGCCATCTGCATTGATAATCGCCATGCAACCACCTATTGAAAGATCTTAACCCCCTTGCCCATTGGATTTAAATCCATGAGCTGCTCAATCGTCAAGCACTTGCCATTTAAACTCAAAATTTGCTTAGCCGCAGAACTACTGAAACTAAGAGCAGCCACAGTAACCGCGTGGTTTAAACTTCCACTTCCAAGCACCTTCCCAGGTACAACTAAAACGTCATTCTCTTTAGTATAGCGATTGATTCTACTGAGATTAACCTCAGCGTAGCATCTCCTAGGCCTCTCAAGCCTCTCCGCAATGTCCCTCCAGATCTTAACATTTTGCTCCCTAGATTTAGCTTTCAAATCGCTTATGAGTTTAATGATCCTTAAATTAGTTTTTCTCATTCGCTTCATCTTCTTCCTCAAAAAGCTGAAGCCATTATTATTTACATCTGGGTATAAATCACTTTCGATGCATTGCAAACAAAAATATGCGCCGACCGGGATTCGAACCCGGGTTAGAGGCTGTCTCCCGCACAAAAGATCGCTGGAAGGCCTCAGTCATAACCGCTAGACCATCGGCGCTTATTTATTTATTTTTCGATGCTTAAAATTTAATGCTTTCGCTTTAGCAGCTTGCCAATGATTCAAACAGCCAATAATTATAACTATGAGAAATCACACCTCTTATGAGTGATTGCCATGAGTCTTATTAATCGAATGAGCACTGCAATTAAGGCAAAGGTTCATAAGATTCTAGAGACATTTGAAGACCCTAGGGAGACTCTGGACTATTCATATGAAAAGCAGCTTGAGCTCCTGCAAAAGGTCAAGCGAGGCATAGCAGACGTAGTAACCTCCAAGAAGCGCTTGGAACTGCAAAAAGCAAAGCTCGAGGAAAGTGTGAATAAACTCAATGCTCAAGCAAGAGAAGCAGTTGCACTTGGAAGAGACGATCTAGCGAAGCTCGCACTTGAGCGCAAGCGTCAAACCATGGAGCAAATCGATGCTATTTCAGCCCAAATTGCACAGCTCGACCTCGAGGAGCAAAAGCTAGTTGCAAGTGAAAGGAGATTGAGTGCAAAGGTCGAGGAATTTAGAACCAGAAAGGAAACAATTAAAGCAACTTATACAGCTGCAGAAGCCCAGGTTAAAATTACTGAAGCAGTTACTGGTATATCAGAGGAAATGGAGGATATCGGCATAACCATTCAGCGTGCAGAGGATAAAACCGAGAAAATGAAAGCCAGAGCAGCTGCCCTTGAAGAGCTCGTTGCAAAGGGAACCCTAGTTGACTTAACAAGCAGCAGGGATGAAGTTGAGCGACAGCTCAGAGAACTGCGAATCGCCAGCGATGTTGAAAAAGAACTTGCTATTCTCAAGCAAGAGGTGAGAAAATGATCATTCGCATAATGGGGGATCAGCAGTACGAAGTTAAAAGCAGCATTGTAGATCGCCTTAACAAAATCGATAACAAAATCGTTGAGTTGGTCGCGAAGGGCGATGAAAAGAACTTCAGAAGAGAACTCTCTAGGATGATCAATCTGGTGAGAAAAAAGGGCAAGCCTCTCGATCCAAAGGTAATCGTTGAATCACAGCTTATAATTCCCCCTGAGGACTTAACTCTTGAGGAAGCTAGGAAGATATTCACCGGTGAGGGAATCATACCGGGCTGATAAATAAAAATATATATTAATCGCAAGCAAAAACCAAGAATGCTTCAACGTCCATTCATCGCTTATCGAGCATATTATATATCACAACGTGTATTTTTAATCGCAGCATGAAATACGTGGTTATAATTGGCGATGGAATGGCGGACTATCCCATTAAGGAATTAAATGGAAAAACACCTTTAGAAGTAGCTAGAACGCCGAATATGGACTACATCGCTAGGCACGGTAAATGTGGAATGGCAAGAAATGTCCCAGATGGCATGGAGCCAGGGAGCGATGTAGCAAATCTCTCCATCCTTGGATTCGATCCTAGAAAATATTATACTGGTAGAGGCCCGCTTGAGGCAGCGAGCGCTGGAATAAAACTTGGCAAAAGGGATGTTGCCTTCAGATGCAATTTAATTACTGAGAACGATGGTACCTTGGTTGATTATAGCGCTGGACATATTACCACAGAGGAATCGAGAGAACTCATGCCATTCATCGATAGAGCGCTTGGCACAGAAAAAGTGAGATTCTACCCAGGCGTGAGCTATCGCAATCTTCTAGTTATAAGAGACCTTGGATATGAAAAAGTACAGTGCACTCCACCTCACGATATAATTGGATTGGAAATTGAGAAATATCTCCCTAGGGGAAAAACTCGGCAGGCAAAGTTTTTAACTAACTTGATATTAAAATCCAAATTATTTTTAGAATCTCACGAGATAAATATGAAGCGCAGAGAGCTTGGGAAAAATCAAGCAAATATGATCTGGATGTGGGGACAGGGCAGGAGACCCGAGCTTCCCTCGTTCAAGGAAAAATTTGGAGTGGAAGGCGGGATGATAAGCGCAGTCGATCTTTTGAGAGGAATTGCCATTTACGCGGGTCTTAAGATCATAAATGTGCCTGGAATAACTGGCTACTTTGACACTAATTACATAGGAAAAGCTGAGCATGCGCTCAAAGCCCTTAAAAAGATGGACTTCATTTGCGTGCACGTGGAAGCACCGGATGAGGCATCTCATCAAGGCAGCATTGAGCTTAAGATAAAGGCAATAGAGGACTTCGATAGATATGTGGTTGGGGGAATTTTAAGTGGCATAAAAAAATTTTCCTCCTATAAAATATTGATATGCCCGGATCACCCAACACCTCTTTCCCTTAGAACGCATTCAAACGAGCCTGTGCCCTTTGCAATAATGTCCTCGAAAAATGAAAAAGATGATGTTGAAGCATTCAATGAAGTTGCCGCAAAACAAGGGGGATATGGCTATATCAAAGGCCACCAGCTTATGAATTTAATGTTCGAGAGATAAAAAGGCCTGAAGGCTCAAAGCCTTGTGACTCCCACCACTTCAACGCTTTCCACGCCCTTTATCTTTGCAAATGCCCGCTCCACGCTCTCAGTGCCGCCTTCTGCATCCTTTAGAATAACATTAACCAGCAATGCATTCAATCCAAATGCAATTGGCTTGACCCTCACCGCTCCTATTTTAACCCCAGGCGGGCAGTTTTTTATCACTTCATTTTTCAGTTCAGCCAAATCTGTTTCAACCCCTTCAGGCATTATCTTAATCTGTGCCAAGACCTCAGCCATAAATCCACCTCAGGGTCCAGTGAAACCGCATTTCTTGCAAATATATTGATTACTCTGCTGCCTGCACTTTGCACACCTACCTATTGGCTCGCCGCAGTTTGGACAGGGGAAGCGTGTGAATCCCTTGCCAAAGAGCCTGACGCCACAGGAAATGCAGTATTTAACAACCAATTTCAGCATAGCATTTTCTCCATCGAGATTTCATGCAATACAATTGCATGCAGCATAAACATTACTATTACAAACATTTATCTGCAGGCTGCCTCCATTAGAATAATTAAGATGTTTAAGAAAGTGGTGAGAGAAGCGAAGTTCAAAAACCATTTAAAAGGCTTTCAACTTGATGTTCAGCAGATCGAATATAGAAAGGACCCTTTGCTGAATAGATGGTGCCGAATAAATGTCTTTCGAGCTCAGAGGAGAAAGGAATCTATAGCTTGCCCAGATATCTCAGAGTTAATTGAAAGCTCCGCGAAGAAATGCTACTTCTGTCCTGAAAGAATTCAAACTCAAACACCTATGTTTGCTGAGGAAATCGCACTTGAAGGTAGAATCAAGGTTGGAGAGAGTGCTGTCTTTCCAAACCTCAATCCTTTTGCGCAGTATCACGCAGTTGCTACCATTACTGAAAAGCATTATTTGAGGCTGGGGGAATTCACAGAAAAACAGATCCAAGATGCAATATCAGCGAGCTTGGAATATATAAAGCGGGTGAATAAACACGATGGAAAGGCAAAATTTCCCACATTAAACTGGAACTATCTACCGCCATCAGGAGCGAGCATAGTTCATCCGCACGTTCAAATCACAGTGGATGCACAGCCAACCTATCTGGTAGATTTCATGCTTAAGGCCAGCAAACGCTATTATCGCAAGCATAAAGAGAACTTCTGGCACCGCTTATTAGCCATGGAACTGGGAATCGGCGAGCGATTCATCGCGAGCATTGGAGGAATAGCTTGGCTTGCAAGCTTTGCGCCACTGGGCAACAATGAAGTAAGCATAATTTTTAAAGATATAGCTTCCATCGTTGAGCTAACCCCCGAGTTGATCCAAGATTTTGCCTCTGGATTGAGAAAAGTGCTCTATGCATACTCCCAGTATTTCGGTGTGGAGAGCTTCAACTTATGCTTTTACTCTGCGCCTATAAATGGCAGCGAAGGCTACTGCTTGAATGCAAAGCTAATTTCAAGACCTAGGTTGAATTACTATTACACCAACGACGCAGGCTTCATGGAGAGATTGCACAGCGAAGTCGTGGTAGAGTCAAGCCCGGAAGCAGTTGCGAAGGAGATGAGGCAGTTCTTTGGCGCAAGTTATTTAAGCGTGAAATAAAATTCACGATACCTGAATGAAAAACGGTATATTTATAGTAGAAGTATCCTTCGAAGTAGCAAACAAAGTGGGTGGAATCTATACCGTGCTTGCTTCCAAGGCGAATCAAATGATGAAGCACTTTCCAAACTATCTAGCGATAGGCTTCTACAATCCCTCAACCTCCCCTCAAGATTTCATACCTAAAACGCCCTCTATAGAAATGGAAAATGTGTTTCGCGAGCTAAGCAATGAAGGAATAATTGCTCACTATGGAATATGGACTGGAGGCAGCAATGCTCCCTGTATTTTACTTGAAACTCATAGATATATGAATGCCAATGTCGATCAAAATGACTTCTATAGAAGAATCACTGATAGCACGCTTAATGAGCCAAGTGTAATTAGAATGGCCTCGCACGTTATAAAGCGGAGGAACTGGGAACTGTTCAAAATCGATAGCTATAATACTCCTTTCAGCTACGATGAGCCAATCAGCTGGTCAGAGGCAGCTGGGCATTTGCTTGAATTGCTTTCAAAATCAGCACCATTTAAAGATAAAAAGATGGTGGTTTTTGTACACGAATGGCTAAGCGCCGGGATTATATTTAGAAAGAAAGCAAAGAACTTAAGTTATCGCACCATCTTTGTTACCCACGCCACTGCAAGTGGACGCGTTGAAAGTAGTATAGGAATAGATATTGTAACAAAGATATCAAATGGACTTGCAAAGGGAGAGCGATTTGTAGCTCAGAGTGCCTATGAACGTGGAATAGCAGCACTGCATTTAACCGAGGCTGCTGCAGCCAGCAATGCTGATCTCTTCGCCACGGTTTCCAAGCTCGTTGCAAAAGAGGCAGAGTACTACCTTGGCAGGGCGCCTGATATAATTTTAACCAATGGTTTTGATGTAACCAAATATAAGAGTTTCAGCGAGGTCAGGCGCACTCACTTCGTGAACAGAGAAAAAATTTTAGGATTCATCGAAGCATTTTTCTCGCCCTACTATGAAGTGGAAACAGCCAACTGCACAATTTTAATGACCTCGGGGAGATATGAATTTAGAAATAAAGGTTTTGATCTTTTGATTAAAACCCTTGCAAAGCTAAATCTAGAGTTAAAGGAAAGCAAAAATGCAAATTCAATCTACGCTTTCTTCCTCGTTCCCTCAAATGTGAAAGGCATCAATAGCGAAGTACTTGATGCAATTATGTACTACCACGACATAAAAGCAATGCTTGAGCCAATAGCTGAGTACTTCCAGAAAAGACTTGCAAATGCAATTGTGCAGAAAAAGTATACCTTACTAAATAAAACTTTAAATGAATTAATAGAAGAAAGAATCGCACTGCAAGACCTTGAGAGGATAGCGGCTGCCATTCCAATAAACATTGAAAAAGGCCAAGCGCCACTCTCAACCCACGACTATCTCTATTCCCCTGATCCAATAATAGACCTCTGCTGGAGCCTTGGATTGCGTAATGAAAAGAATGATGCTGTTAAAGTAATTGTTATACCCTCCTATTTAAGCAAAAACAAGCCACCGCTGTTCCTAGATTACTTTGACTTCCTCAACGGCTGCGATATAGGCATATTTCCAAGTAAATATGAGCCCTTTGGCCTAACTCCTGTGGAAGCTGCCGCAAATGGCTGCCTCGCAGTCACTACCGATTTAGCTGGATTTGGAATAGAACTCAGCCATATGGGTAAGGCAAGCGAGGAAAATGGAATATATGTGCTTAAGAGGATGGGAAAAACAGATGAGGAAAGCATAGAACTCCTCAAGGATTATATACTGCGAGTAATCTCCGCAAGTCCAGAGGAACGCCTCAAGCGAATTAAGCGAGCATATGAGCTTGCGATGGAATTTTCTTGGGAGAAATTGATCTTCAATTACATAAAAGCTGTGGAAATGGCAGTTAAGGATTAAATTAAATTTAAATCCAAATGGAAATCAAGCGCAATGTGCAATGTTTATGTATATCCTGAGCGATAGAACTAAAAATCCATGGAGAATTAAAATAGATGGCTGCTAAGCTGGATCCGTGGGGATTTATAGGTATAGAGGATTATTCTAAGCTCTTTGAGGAGTTCGGGATCTCCTCATTCGAGGAACTGCTCCCTAGAATTCCAGACCCCCATCCATATATGCGGAGGAAAATAATCTTTGGGCATAGGGACTATGAACTGGTGCTCAATGCCATGCTAAGAGGGGAAAGATTCGCTGTTATGAGCGGGTTCATGCCCAGTGGAAAAGCACATTTAGGTCATAAGATGGTCATGGATGAAATAATCTGGCATCAAAAAAAAGGAGCGCAGGCATTTTATGCCGTGGCAGACATGGAGGCGCACGCGGTTCGAGGAATATCTTGGAAGCAGTGCCGCGAAATAGGCATCAATGATTATATTTTAAGCTTGATAGCACTTGGCTTTGAGCCGGAGAATGGCTATATCTATTTTCAAAGTGAAAATGAACTGGTGAAAAACCTTGCCTTTGAACTTGGCATAGAGGCAAACTACTCAGAAATGCAAGCGATCTATGGATTCACAGGTGAAACTCATATATCTCACATTCAAAGCGTTTTAGTTCAAGCAGCAGATATACTTGAACCTCAGCTGAAAGAATTTAAAGGCCCTAAACCAGTTGTTATACCAGTTGGCACAGATCAAGATCCTCATATTCGAATCACCAGAGACCTAGCTAATAGAATGAGAAGATTCAGCATAACCATTAAAAATCAAGAAATAAGGATATATTCAAAATCCCCAGGCGGTGAAGGACTTGAATTGCTTGCGGAGCGCATTAAAGAGCTGGGTCAATTTGAAGAGATGCTGCTTTATCGCGGTCATATAAGCCTTAAATGCAAAAAGGAGAGTGGAGGAGAAGCTGGATTAAAAGTAGGAGGAAAACTTGATGCTTTAATACGAGAGGTTGAAATCTCTCAAGGAGGCTATGGGTTTTATCCACCTGCTTCGATTTATCATAAATTTATGACAGGTTTAACAGGCGGGAAAATGTCAAGCTCCATACCTGAGAGTGTAATTGCGCTTAGCGATGACCCAGCTGAGGCTGCGGATAAAGTTAAAAAAGCAAAAACCGGTGGGAGGGTAAGCATTGCGGAGCAAGAGAAACTTGGGGGGGAGCCTGAGAAGTGCACTGTATACGAGTTAATGCTATTCCACTTAGTTGAAAGTGATAGAGAGATGATGGAGATATATGAAAGCTGCAAAAACGGAAAGCGAATGTGCGGCCCCTGCAAGCAATATGCTTCTGAGCTCCTAGCTAAGTTCCTCAGGGAACATCAAGCAGCGAGGGAGAGAGCTAGGGAGAGATTGAGGGAATATGGCCTTAAATATTGAATTAAGCGCGCTGGATAAAAAAGTATTATCAAGCTTGAGAAGCGAATACCTCAGCCTCGATGAGATAGCGAGAAACTGCGAGCTAAAACCAGAGGCAGCGATGCTCGCATTGCTAACGCTTAAAGAAAAAGGACTTGTGGAAATCAAAGAAGAAAAAGAACGCATATACTCCCTCTCGCAGGAGGGCAAGCAATATGCACTGGTTGGTTTACCTGAAAGGCAGATGCACGAATTTTTAATTAACCATGGCAGGAGCAATGTTAAAACCCTTGTGGATAAATGGGGAGCTGAAAAAGCAAGCCTTGCGATTGGCTGGCTGAAAAAGAAAAACTGGGCGAGATTTGAGAGGAAAAATGGAGATATAGCTATTCAGCCTCTTCCAGCTGAGAAAGGCGGTGATGAAGAAATACTCGAATTACTCCACATCAAAGGAAGACTTCGAGAGGTAGAACTAACTCAAATTCAAAAAGATTACCTAGATGTGTTATTCAAACGCGGATTGATTCACGTTAGAGGAGAAAAACAAATCTCCGCTAGAGCAACCGAGCAAGGCTTGCTTGTCATTCAACAGGGAATTGCAATTGAAGAAGAAATCAAGCAGCTTACCCCTGAGTTGATTTCAACTGATAAATGGCGCGGCAAGAGCTTCCAGCGTTATAATGTAAGTGCCCCCGTAGCCATGGAGTATGCTGGCAAAAAGCACGTGCTGCGCATGGCAATTGATAAAGTTAAGCGAATTTTAGTTGAAATGGGCTTCAAGGAAATGCAAGGTCCAATTGTAGAAGCAGAGTTCTATGTGAATGACTGCTTATTCATGCCTCAAGACCACCCTGCGCGAACTCAGTGGGATCAATTCAACTTGAAAGAGCCTAAGTATATCAAGCATTTGCCACCTCAACTTGTGGAGAGGGTTAAAGCTGTGCATGAAAATGGCGGGGGAACAAGCAGCGAAGGCTGGGGATATAGCTGGAGGGAGGAGGTGGCAAGGAGGCTTGTGCTTCGAGGTCATACAACCTCGCTGACAGCGCGATATTTAAAAGAATACAGCAAACCACCCAATAAGTTCTTTGCAGTGGATAAAGTTTTTCGTAATGACAGCATAGATCAAACCCATTTGCTTGAGTTCTATCAAATCGAAGGCTGGGTGATCGACTATAACTTAAGCATAAGAGATTTAATGGGCACCTTCAAAGAATTCTATCGCAAACTGGGTATCTATGAGTTAAAATTCAAGCCAACTTATAACCCCTACACCGAGCCCAGCTTTGAGATCTATGGCAAGCATCCTCTCTCAGGCAAATGGATGGAAATCGGCAACTCAGGGCTATTTCGAGAGGAGATGCTCTGGCCGTATGGCATAGATGCAGATGTAATAGCGTGGGGATTGGCACTTGAGAGAATTCTAATGCTGCTCTATGGCTTTAATGATATTCGAAATCTCCATGGACCACTATGCGACCTTGAATTCCTAAGGAGCGTGCCAATTCTATGGCGTCAGTAACAGTAAGCATAGCTGAACTCCGCGAGTTAATAGGAGTGCCTGTGGGGAGAGAAAAAATAATAAGCGATCTATTTGAGCTGGGAATGGAGGTTGAAGCAACTCACGCCGATAATGTTACCTTTGAAATAACTCCAGACCGCGCTGATTTGCTCTGCATAGAGGGAATTGCTAGGCTGCTTCGCGCATACTATGAAATCCAGCCAGGTTTGGTTGTACCTAAAGTGAGGAAATCCAAATATGTTTTGCATGTGGAAAAAGAACTGCAGAATATAAGGCCATATATCACGGGCGCAATTGTAAAAAACCTCGTGCTCGATGACAAAGCCATTAGGTCGCTCATGCAAGTGCAGGAAAAGCTGCATGCCACGCTAGGCAGAAGGCGCAAGAAAGGTGCAATAGGGGTTCATGATTTAGATAAAATAGCTGGGGGAAATATATACTATCGAGCCATAGACTCTGAGAGCGAGCGCTTCATCCCGCTTCAAAAAAATGAGCCAATGACTCCTAGAGAAGTGTTGGAAAAGCACGAAAAAGGTAGAGAATATGGACATATCCTCGCTGCCAAGCCAAAGGTACCTGTGATTTATGATGAAAAAGAGCTATTCTCCTTCCCTCCGATAATAAATGCTAGGAAAACTGAGGTAACTGAGCAAACGAATGCAGTGTTCATCGAGATGACTGGAGAAGATCAAAGAACAATAGATCTAATGCTCAACATCCTGCTATACATGCTTGAATTCCGCGGCGGAAAAATCTATTCCGTGAAGGTAAAATATCACGACCGCGAAATAATACGCCCAGAGCTAGCGGTAAAGCAAATGCAGGTTGAAGTGGATTATATAAATAAGGTTCTTGGCTTGAATTTAAATCCTTCGGAGGTAAAAAATCTTCTGGAGAGAATGGGCTTTGGAGCAGAACTGCGCGGTGGAAAGCTAAAGGTCAGGGTACCTCCATATAGAACAGATATTCTGCATAAAATCGATATAGCAGATGACGTTGGCAGAGCCTATGGTTTCAACCGCATAGAG
>JBBIOZ010000025.1:2707-19687 GCA_037443105.1 Methanocellales archaeon | reverse complement strand
GAGCATCCACGATTTTGCTGATGATCAATGTGCCAGGAGATCTCCTACGACCGCTTTCATAGTCACTTATAACTGAGGGCGAGATGCCAAGGAAATGAGCTAAATCGTTTTGAGTAACCTCGAAGTTCTTCCTCCACTTCCGCAAAGTTGCACCAGGGTTTGGTGATAGTGTGATTTCCCCAGCCATTTTTTCAGCAAGTCTTTTTCTTACATCTTCTCGCTCATCTTGCATCATTACCTTATTTTCTAATGTATTAGAATTTATAATTAACGAATAACAATTCGTTGACCAACGAGATGATGCAAAAGAATTTATCTTTATAATTGCATCTACTAAAGGGGCTGTAGGGTAGCTTGGTCTATCCTTCCAGCTTGGGGACTGTTAAAGCCAGCATGCTGGAGACCTGAGTTCAAATCTCAGCAGCCCCATTTAGCACTGCAAAAAAATCAATTCCAACGCAATAGCTCATTTCAGCCCTAGTGGTTTGATTTTAAATATTGATTTTAAATAATAATTTTAAATGATAATATGTTAACCAAAATCTAAATTATATCTTAGAAAGTTACTATTCCAAAAATGATGGAATTAAAACAATTGGAAAGCTCAAGTGTAGCAATTTGGATGGAGTTCTTCAAGCGCTATTACTGGGATAAAATCCTGAATCTAGCTTACGCCTATCCTGAGGAAAAATCCCTCATTGTGGAGTACCCTGATATCGTGCGCTATAGCGCGGATCTAGCAGATGAATTGATTGAAAGACCAAGTGAAGTGCTGAGAAATGCTGAAGAAGCTCTGCGTTCAATCGACATACCTGATTATAAAAAGCTAGAACAAGCCCACGTTAGAGTTATAAAACTGGAGAAGAAGACTCAAATTCGACATTTACGAAGCATACATATTTCTAAGTTAGTAGCGATAGAAGGTATAGTTCGCAATGCAACTGAAGTTAGGCCCAGAATCGTTGAAGCTGCATTCAAATGCATGCGCTGCGGCCACGTAACTCGAGTGCTTCAGCCAAGTACAAAGTTCATGGAACCATTGAGATGTGAAGATGAAAATTGCGACCGCAAGGGTCCTTTCGGGCTATTGCAAAATGAGTCAAAGTTTATTGATGCTCAAAAGCTAACCATTCAGGAATCACCAGAGGATTTAAAAGGCGGTGAGCAGCCTCAAACATTAGTGGTAGACGTTGAAGATGACCTCGCTGGTAGAGTAACGCCTGGCAATCGCTTAATAGTGGTTGGCATTTTACGTCAATATCAACGCACCACGAGTGTTGGTAAAACAACTTTTTACGATGTTTACTTAGAGTGTAATTCCATAGAATTAATAGAGCAAGAATTCGAGGAACTGGAAATTTCTAAGGAGGAGGAGGAGGAAATCTTCAAGCTTTCTCAGCAGCCAGATATATATGAGAAGATAATTAAGTCAATCGCTCCATCGATTTATGGATATGAAGAGATCAAGGAAGCAATTGCGCTGCAGCTTGTTTCAGGCGTAGAAAAGTTTCTGCCTGATTCCTCTCGAATTAGAGGAGATATACATATAATCCTGATAGGCGACCCAGGCGTGGCTAAGTCCCAGCTTCTTCGCTATGTGATAAACCTCGCTCCCAGAGGGATATACACCAGTGGTAAGAGCACTACTTCAGCTGGACTGACTGCTACTGCTGTTAGAGACGAATTTGGAGATGGTAGATGGACGCTTGAAGCAGGCGCACTTGTGCTAGCGGATAGAGGTATAGCTGCAGTTGATGAAATCGATAAAATGAGTCCTGAGGATAGAAGTGCCCTGCACGAAGCCATGGAGCAGCAAACCATAAGCGTTGCGAAAGCAGGAATAATGGCAAGCTTAAAATCGCGCTGTGCTTTACTTGCAGCTGCAAATCCAAAAGGAGGGCGCTTTGACCCTTTTGAGCCGGTTGCGAGTCAAATTAACCTTCCGCCTGCGCTGCTATCACGCTTTGATTTGATTTTTCCAATCTCAGATAAACCCAATGTCGATATGGATTCTAAGATGGCAGAGCATATTTTAAGAGCACATTACGCTGGAGAATTAGCTGCCCATGCCAAGCGCAATCCTAGCAGTAATATAACTAAAGGAGACATCGAACGCGCTATGCAGCCAATAAAGCCAGAGATAGAGCCTGAGCTGCTGCGCAAATATATAGCTATTGCGAGGCGAATTATACCGATTCTAACGGATGAAGCTAGAGAAAGTATGATTAACTTCTATCTCAATTTAAGGAGACAGGGGGAGGACTTAGACTCACCGGTACCCATCACTGCCCGACAGCTGGAGGCTCTGGTTAGACTTGCAGAGGCAAGCGCTAGACTGCGGATGAGTGATAAAATTACCATTGAAGATGCAAAACGAGTGATTAGAATCGTTGAGAATTGCCTCAGCAAAGTAGCTCGCGATCCCGAAACTGGTAAATTTGATGTTGATATAATAGCTGTAGGCACCTCTAAGAGTCAGAGAGATAAAATAAAGATATTGAAGGATATAATTCGAACACTGGAAAGAGAATTCTCAGGCGCAGCTCCCAGGGAGGAAGTGATCGGCAGAGCCGTGAAGGAGGGTATTGAACGTGAGAAGGTAGAAGAACTCATAGCAAAGCTAAAGCAGCTTGGCGATATCTATGAACCAGTGCCTGGGAAGACCATTAAGCTGACCTAGCAAAGATTTTTATCTTTACTCTTCTTATTAGCAAGCGGTGTGATAAATGAATGGAGTAAATGAAACACTTTTAGCCAGACTGCATAAGAAGTTTGAGAGCGCTGGGGGAGAGGAGCAGAATCAATTTAAGCAAATGCAAACCGCGCTTGAAGAAATTAAAGCGCAGATTGCTAAAATGCAAATGGAGCTAAAAGCTGATTTGCTTGCAATTGATAAAAAAATTGAGGAGCTATTGAAAGGTGAAAGTTTAAAGCAGCCAGAGTTGAAACCAGCTCCTGAAAAGGAGATGCTTGAAGAGCGCTATGTGATTTCTCCAAAAACAGGCGTGATAGAAAAGGTAAAGGCAAAGAGAGCGGATTATATAGAGGCCAAGCCAGCTGCTATCAAGAAAGAGAGAACCAAAAGCAAAAATGACATCATTGAAGCTGAAGATAGCACCCCTCTAGATGCAAAGGGCAATTTATTTAAGCGCCTGAAGGAGAGCAAGTAAAGCCTTTTCTTTTTCTTATAATAATAAAAATAGCCTATTTTAAAAGATCTTCTAGGGCTAGAATAAACGAAACTTTTTTAAATAAATAAATCTATATTATTATAGAGGTATGGGGATGGGCCGTGTATATTAAGGAAATAGTGCTGCAGAACTTTAAATCATTCGGCAAAAAAGTGAGAATACCCTTTTTCGATGACTTCACGGCTGTTTCAGGACCAAATGGCAGTGGAAAATCAAATATTATAGATAGCATTTTATTTGCCCTTGGCTTGAGCACTTCTAAGACAATGAGGGCTGAAAAGCTCACCGACTTGATATATAAAGATGGCAATGGGAAATCCCCTGACTTTGCGGAGGTCACAGTAAAGTTTGATAATCGCGATAGAGAATTGCCAATTAATTCGGATGAGGTCGTAATTACAAGGAGAGTCAAGCAAACTGAGAGCGGCTATTACAGCTACTTCTACCTCAATGACCGCGCTTGCAGTCTCAGTGAAATACAAAATCAACTTGCAAAGGCAAGGATAACACCAGATTGCTTCAATGTGATTCTCCAAGGGGATGTAACGCGAATAATTGAAATGACACCGATTGAAAGACGCAGAATAATAGATGAAATCGCAGGTGTAGCGGAGTTTGACGAGAAAACCGATCAAGCTTATGATGAATTGAATATAGTGAGAGAAAGAATAGAGCGCGTTGATATTATACTCTCGGAAGTTGAGGCAAGGCTGAAGCAGCTCGAAGAAGAAAGAGCTCATGCTTTGAAATATCAATCGCTGCGCGATGAAAAAAGGCGCTATGAAGGCATGATTTTAATTTCAAAATTAAAAAGTATCGAGCAAGATCTTGAATCTACAATTGCAGAGATAAATAGAAAACAAACACGCGCAGATGCCTTGAAAGCCGAGTTCGAAAAGAAGCGATTGAACTTAGCAGAGCTTGAATCAAGATTAAATGCGTTGAATGCTGAGATCGCTGCAAAGGGAGAGGGAGAGCAAATTCAAATCAAAAGAGAAATAGAAGCAGTGCTTGGGGAGCAAGTGAGATGCAAAAATGCAATTGAATATTCGCAAAATGAAATTATCGAGCTCGATGGCGAGAGGAAGAGAATTTTTTTTGAAATAGATAAAGCTCAAAGTAGAATTAAAGAAATAGAGAGTAAAATAGCTGAGGAGGAGATTCGAAAAACAAGCGTTTTCATAGAGCTCGAGGATAAGCGCAGAGAGCTTGAGCAGATAAATCAAAAAATAGCTCAAGCTGATGAAGAATTCGCTGGCATAAGGAATTCACTCCTTGAGTTGAGAGCCAAATTTGAGGGTGTTAAAGCTGAGAAGAATGAGTTTTTAAGATTGAAGGATCGATTGCTGGACTCACTGCGGAGGAAAAACTCAGAAATAAGCACCAGCGAGCAAACATTAATTGAAGCAAAAAAACAGCTTGAAGGAGTTGAAATAGAGCTTGAAAATCTAGAAAATGAGTTGAAGAAATTCAAGCAGCAAAAGGAAGAGATTGAACTTGAAGAGCGCGATCTAGAAGCCATAGCTGAGAAAGCCAAACGAGAGTTAAATGAAATCGATCAAAAACTTCGAGGACTGCAGCAGGAGTATGCAAAGGCTGAGGCAATGGTGAAAGTAGCGGAGGAAATGAGCAAATATTCTCCAGCAGTTGAATTGATTCTTCAAGCCAAGCGACAGAAAGAGCTCCCAGGAATCTATGGCACTATTGCAGAACTTGGAAAAGTAGATAGCAAATATGCCATTGCCCTTGAATTCGCCGCTGGGGTTAGAATGCAATGCATAGTTACCGATACCGATGAAGATGCAGCTAGGGCAATTGAATATTTAAAGAAGCGAGATCAAGGTAGAGTTACCTTTTTACCCTTAAATAAAATGCAGCTTAAACCGCCTCTTAAGGAACTCCCAGTTATGGAGGGCATAATTGATTATGCAATCAATTTAATTTCCTACGATCCTAAATTTGATTCTGCATTTTGGTATGTATTTGGCGATACAATCGTAGTTGCAAATCTTGACATTGCAAGAAAGTTAATTGGCAAATATAGAATGGCTACATTAGAGGGAGAGTTGATAGAGCGAGCAGGTGCAATTACAGGTGGCTCAGCAAAGTCAAGATTCAAATTTGCAATTTGCGAGGAGGAGAAACTCAAACTACTTGCAGAGGAGATTGCAGTTCAAGAAACAAATCGCATTGCCGTCGCGAGAAAATTTGAATCAGTGCAAGCTTCGAAAGCTGCATTGCTGAAGGAAAAACAAGCAATTTTGATGGAAATAGAAAGATTTAGGCTAAAGCAATTTGAACTTGGCGAGAGAAAGCAAAAGCTTGCTGCAACCGTGCAAATTCAAACAGCTGAGATATTCAACCTCGAGAGAGAGAAAAGGAACCTTGGAAGTGAAATTGCAGAGGTTGATAAGAAAATTCAAATCATTGAAAGAGAGGCAAGCAATATTTCCAAGGAGATAGAGAAGCTTGAAAAAATGCTTCAAGCCAGTGAAATACCTGCGCTTGCAAAAGAAGCAGATCGCCTTGAAAATGAGATCAAGAGGTTTGAAGCAAGGGTTAATGAAATTCAATCCAGCATTGGCTCGCTTAACTTAGAAAAAAAATTCATTCAATCTAGAATAGAGGAATTTAGAGAGAGAGCGAGGGAGATCGAAGCAAAAAGAAAAAAGCTCGAGGAAAAAATAGCTGCCAATGAAAAAATGATTAAAGAACTGGAGGAAAAACTCGAGAGGAGACGAAAAAGAGAGCAAGAATTGGAATGCGAATTAGTTGGGTTAAAGAATGATAGAGAGATGCTATATAAAGAAATAGTTTCTAAGCGCAGCGATTTGGATTCAGTGCAGCGCGAGCTCGAGAGAATTGAAAGCTGGATAAAAACACTTGAAGTTGCAAAATCAGAGCTATTCAAAAAAGTTGAGCAGCTTAAAATAGAAATTGAGCAAAGCGGTGTGAAAAGCGATGAAGCAGTACCAAATGTTGAAGAAATAAATGCTAAAATTGCAATGCTTGAAAGAGAGATGCTTGCGCTGGAACCTGTTAATATGCGAGCCATAGCTGAATATGAAGAAGTCCTCGCAAGGCAGCGTGAACTCACAAGTAAAAGGAACACACTATCTCAAGAGCGAGCGGCGATCATTGATAGAATTGAGCAATATCGCTTGCTGAAGAAGCAGACATTCATGGTTACTTTTGAAGGGATCAATCTCAACTTCCAAAATATCTTCAAAGAACTATGCGATGGGAGAGGAGAGCTATTGCTTGAAAACCCAGAAAGTCCATTCGAAGGGGGTCTTTTGATCATAGCTCATCCTCAAGATAGACCTGCTCAAAGGCTTGAGGCATTATCTGGCGGGGAGAAAAGCATAACCGCATTGGCATTCATCTTCGCAATTCAGCGCTATAAACCTGCGCCTTTCTATATATTTGATGAAATAGATATGTTTTTGGATGGCGTGAATGCTGAGAGAGTTGCCAAGATGATTAAAAAAGCTTCGGAAAAAGCACAGTTCATAGTGGTAACCTTGAGAAAGCCAATGATAGAGAGTGCTGATCGAACCATAGGCGTTACAATGCAGCAAAATAATATCTCAACCATTACCGGTGTGAGGTTGAATCAAAGTGCAGAATCTTTTTGAGGATCAAATTATAATTGAGGAGCCAATTGAGATCTTAGTAAATCTAGCAAAGCAAGGGGAGATAGATCCTTGGAATATAGATATCATTGAAGTCACCGATAAATTCTTGAAAAAACTGGAGGAGATGAAAAAACTAGACCTTCGCATTAGCGCGAGAACTTTGCTCTACGCAGCAATTTTACTTAGAATGAAAGCAGAAGCACTCTTTGAGAGAAATGAACCTGAAATGGAAAGTGAAGAGCCAGTTGAGCGCCGCGATTACTGCGAGCAGCAAATTCTGCTGAAGCCTGCGATCAGGCGAAGGACTAAGCGACCGGTTACCCTTGTGGAGTTAATCGAGGAATTGAAGCAAGCGATAGAGAGAAGGGATAAAAGCGAGCTGCGCAGACAGCGCAAGCGTGAGGCAGAAAAAATACTAGAAGAAGTGCTTGCAATTGCACACGATGAAGACCTAGAGCAGAGAATTTCATATCTAAGCCAGCTGCTGGATGGAAAATTCAAAAATCAAACTCAAGTGGAGTTCTCCCAGCTGCTTGAGGATAGAAGCCCACGCGGCATTGTAAATACATTCATACCCTTATTATTCATGGCTGCGCGGAAGCAAATTTGGCTTGAGCAAGCAGTGCTTTATCGCGAGCTCTATATAAGGAGGAGAGAGCATGCTTAGTGAAAAAAGCATTGCTGAAGCAGCATTGTTTGCAAGTGGAGTGCCTCTAAGCATCTTGGAAGTAGCACGTATTTTAAACACATCGCAGGAGCGCGCAAGGGAAGTTATAGTTCAGCTTAAAGAGGAATACGCTCAGAGAAACTCAGCGCTCGAGATCTTAGAATTAGAGGGGAAATATGTTTTACAGCTTAAAGCAGAGTACTCTGAATTAGTGAGCCAGCTAGCGCCAAAGGAAATCTCCACCCCCGTGCTTCGCACTTTATCAGTTATAGCTTACCGTCAACCTATTACGCAGTCAAAAGTGGTGCAAATAAGAGGAAACAAAGCTTATGAGCACATCAAAGAACTAGCGGAGAGAGGACTTATAGCAAGCGAGAAATATGGCAGAACCAAGCTTTTGAAAACCACCCAAGGATTTGCTGAATACTTTGGTTTAAAACAAAACGATATAGCAAGTATTAAAAGCAAAATTGAGCAAATAGCTCAGGAAAGACAGGTAACCATAAAAGACTGGTTTGAAATAAGGGAAAAATAAAATGGGATTACAGCAGTTGAGTTCGATTACTTCTTTTCCTCAGACTTCTTTTCCTCAGGCTTCTTTTCTTTCTCCTTCTCCTTCTTTTTCTTAGCCATGAGGATCACCCCTGTGCAATAACTGCACATGGAAAAAGTGCAAGGTATTAAAAGATAAAATTTGCGGTTGGGAAAAATTTAAGAAGGGGGAATAATCTAAAATATGGGGTAATTTGATGATTTTGGAGGAGAAAACTCTAACTAGAAGGGAGTTTTTAAAGTTAGCTGCGAGTGCGAGTCTTGCGTTAGCAGGCTGTTTGGGACCTGCGCCTGCGCCCACGCCTACACCCACGCCTGAGAAGCTATCTGATACTTTAAATGTTTACAATTGGTCGGATTACATCGCTGAAGATACCATTTCAAACTTTGAGAAAGAATTCGGAGTTAAAGTGATCTACGATACATATGCAAGCAATGAAGAATTGCTTGCTAAAATAAAAGCAGGCGCTGTTGGATACGACGTGATCTTCCCCTCGGATTACATGGTGAAAACGATGATCAATTTAATTTAGATCTCCTAGCGCCATTGAATATGAAGAATATTCCAAATTTTGAAAATATCGCTGAGAAGTTCAAAAATCCGCCTTACGATATTGGACTGCCAGCTAAAAGATATGCTATTCCCTATCTCTGGGGCACAACTGGCATTGGATATAATTCAGCGAAGGTAGCAGAGGAAATAACAGGCTGGCAGGATTCACTTTGGAATCCGAAGTATAAAGGATTGATGACCATGCTCGATGATATGAGAGAAACCATAGGTGCAGCTTTAAAGCTCCTTGGATATAGTGTGAATACAACTAATGACGCTGAGCTAGCGCAGGCAAAGCAAAAATTGCTTGAGCAAAAACCTCTGCTTAAAACTTATACTTCAACCGAGCATAAGAGATATCTTGCAACGGGCGAGATATGGATTGCCCATATTTACAGCGGAGATTTAAAAATAGCTCAGCAGGATAATCCAAATTTACTTTATGTTATACCAGCAGAAGGGGGCACAGTTTGGGCGGATAATATGTGCATTCCAAAGAATGCGCCGCATAAATATACCGCTGAAGTATTCATAAACTACTTGCTTCGCCCAACTGTTATAGCTGAAATCGCGAATACTGTATATCAAGCCTGTCCAAATGAAGCTGCTAAGCCATACATAAACCCAGAGCTATTGAATGATAAAAGTGTATATCCACCTGATGAGGTGCTTCAAAAATTGGAGTTCATCGAGGACGTTGGCGCTGCAACTGAGAAATACGATCGCATTTGGACTGAGATAAAAGTTGCATGAGAGGTTAAGATGAGATTTGGTTGAATATGATGTTGAGTTGAAAAGCGTTACCAAAAGATTTGGCGAAGTAGTGGCAGTTGACAATATTTCACTTGCCGTGAAAAAAGGCGAATTTCTATCCATATTAGGACCTAGTGGATGTGGCAAGACTACAACTCTTCGCTTAATAGGGGGATTTGAAAACCCTGACAGTGGGGAGATTTACATATGTGGTAGATCGATGAAAGACATCCCCCCTTATGAGAGGAATGTGAATACAGTTTTTCAAAACTACGCTCTATTTCCACATATGTGCGTTTATGATAACATCGCTTTTGGATTAAGGATGAAAAAAGTTAGAGAGAGCGAGATCAAGGAGAGAGTTAAAGCTGCGCTGGAGCTGGTGAAGCTCAGCGGCTTTGAAAAGCGCTATCCCAAGCAGCTCTCAGGCGGGGAGCAGCAAAGAGTGGCGCTTGCAAGGGCATTGATCAATAACCCAGAAGTCTTATTGCTAGACGAACCACTTGGCTCGCTGGATCAAAAGCTTCGAAAGCAAATGCAAATTGAGCTCAAAAATCTGCAGACCAAGCTAGGAATAACCTTTATTTACGTCACCCACGATCAAGAAGAGGCACTTACAATGTCGGATAGAATCGCGGTCATGAATAAAGGCAAAATTGAGCAAGTTGGCAATGCCGATGATATCTATGAAAAGCCAAGAACTAGGTTTGTTGCTGATTTCATTGGCGAGACAAATCTACTTCAAGGCGAGGTTTTATCCATCGATGGCACAAAGGCAACGATTCAAAGCAATGGCTTGATTTTTAAAATTTTAGCCGAGGAATCATACAGAAAAGGAGAATCCTTGTGGACATCTATTAGACCTGAGAAAATCCAAGTCGGACAAGACCTCAAGGGCTTGGATAATATTTTCAGCGCTATCGTGAAGAACGAGGTTTACAAGGGATCTATAACAAAATATGAAGTTCTAGTGGAGAATAAAATTCCTTTGATAGTGGAAATGCAAAATGTAAATAAATTTCTCTGGATATAGAACAGGAGATAGAGTAAAGGTTGGATGGAGTGCTGAGAGTTGCTGCATATTAAAGGAGTAATTAAAAGGCTTGAGGTTTTTTGATCCTACTCCCAGCGTTAACTTGGCTGACCATCTTCTTCTTCCTGCCCTTTGGAATCGCTGGTTTATATAGCTTAGCTGAGCGTGGACTATATGGAATTGAAGTCTTCAGTTTTTCCCTGAATAACTATCTTAAATTTCTAGACCCTCTATATCTCAATCTGCTTTTAAAGTCGCTTAGGATAGCGCTCATCTCAACCTTCTTATGTTTATTAATTGGATTTCCAACAGCCTATTACATAGCTAGACAGAGGCAGCGGAGCCGGCGATATTTCTTGCTCACGCTATTAATACTGCCATTTTGGATGAATTACTTAATCACCACCTATGCATGGATGACAATCTTAGGTAGAGAGGGAGTGATCAATAGCATTTTGCTCAACTTAGGCTTCATCAGCGAGCCGATTGGTTTCTTATTCAATGAAAATGCGGTGATCCTTGGCTTGGTATATGTTTATCTACCCTTCATGGTTCTCCCGCTCTATGCAAGTCTAGAAAAAATAGATCCAGCTCTTCTTGAGGCAGCTAAAGATCTAGGTGCAAATGAGCTTCAAAGTTTCCTAAAAATAACCCTGCCTCTCTCAATACCTGGATTATTCGCTGGCTCAATTCTTGTTTTCATCCCAGCAGTTGGTGCCTTCATTACGCCTGACCTTCTAGGAGGCACCGAGGGTATGATGATTGGCAATTTAATTCAAAATCAATTCCTCGCTGCTAGAAACTGGCCATTTGGATCAGCTGTTTCCTTCATCCTGCTGGGAATCGTTTTACTGCTGATCTCGCTCTATGCTAAATTTATAGGCGTGGAGGTGTGAAATGAAGGATAAATTGCTTTTGCTATGCACTTGTCTAATTTACTTCTTCCTATTCGCACCTATTGCAATTTTAATCATCTTCTCCTTCAATACTTCGAAGCTAAATTTCGTCTGGCAAGGATTCACGCTACACTGGTATGTGAAGTTATTGAGCAATGAAGCAATTTTGAATGCTTTTAAGAATAGCTTAATAGTAGCTATATTAACCACTTTACTTTCAACCCTCCTAGGCACAATGCTTGCCTTCGCATTGGTGAGATACAACTTTCGAGGTAGAGCAATTTTAAATAATATCATCTTTCTACCTGTGATAATACCTGAGATAATTGAAGGCATTTCTCTACTGGTGTTCTTCGTCTGGATTGGAATGCAGCTTGGAATATCAACAATAGTTATAGCGCATACTGCTTTTTGCATCTCATTCGTTGCAATCGTGGTTAAGGCAAGGCTTCACGGTTTAGATAGAACTTTAGAAGAGGCAGCTATGGATCTTGGTGCTAATAAGATTCAAACTTTTTTGAAAATTACACTGCCATTAACCATGCCTGGGATAATTGCAGGAGCATTGCTTGCCTTCACCTTATCCTTGGATGATTTCGTAATTACCTTTTTCACTGCTGGAGTTGGATCGACAACGCTTCCTCTAAAAATTTATTCAATGATTAAATTTGGCATTACGCCTGAGATCAACGCTATTTCAACCATTCTCCTATCGGTTTCTATGCTTTTGATGCTCTGCTCTTTGAAGCTTCAAAGAGCTGAATAATTTAATTATAAATAAAGATTTAATTCTCCCTAGCTAAATAGAAGTCCTTAATTCGAACAGTATCCTCTAAGTGAGGTGTTGAAACTTCATGTAGAATGGTATTCTCGCTAGCCACTATGGAGTGAGCTATTTTAGGCTTAATTCTAATTGTTTCATTGCGAGAGAAACTTTGCTTTCGATCCTTGAATTCAACATAGCCTGAGCCGCGAAGCACAAATAAGGTTTCATCTTTATTTGTATGGTAGTGGAATGAAGTTTGATAGCCTTCACGTATGAATAGCTCCTTCGTAAGATATTTCTCAGTGGAGATCAAAATTTTCTCATATCCCCAGGGTTTATCCACTCTATTCACATATTCCTTTTTAACTTCTTCAACATCCTTTTGTGTATCAACCGCGATCCAGAAAAGCCCATCCTCGCGGTAGAAGCCAAGTTGATTTGACTCAGCTAATATTGGAAAAACTGTTTTTTCAATATCTCCACCCTCGAAATCTGCGAGCAAGGATTTGATTTCTTTTCTAAAGCAATAAACCCCTCCATTTATATAATAATCAAGCAGCGGCTTTTCTTTGAAGGACTTAATACTATTCTCCCCAAGTTCAACTATGCCATATGGGCTGCGCATTTTTGTAACAAATATTGAGGCTAGGAAGTTAGATTCATAGAATTTCCTGCACATTTTCTTCAAATTCAAATCTGCCACTATATCTCCATTTCTAATCATTACATCTTCATCTATCAACTCAAATCCATTGCGAATTGCATTTAAAGTGCCCAGCGGTTTTTCCTCGACGGAGTATTCAAGCTTTAATCCTTTATAGCTTGAGCCATATCTTTGCTCGATCTTCTCGCTCAAGTGCCCTGTAAGCAAAATTACTTTTTCTATACCTGCACTTGCGAAGTCGAATAATTGCTTGTCTAAAATGGTATAATTGGGCTTCAGCTCTATCAACGGCTTTGGAATTTCATCGGTGAGAGGTTTAAGTCTTTTGCCATATCCACCTGCAAGTATCATTCCAATCATTTTAAAAATAAAATATCATTCAAATTTAATATAGATTTTCATCGTTTTGAAAAACTTCAAAATCTAGTATTTTATTATATATTCAAAACTAAGAAATATTTTAAGGATTTGTTTAACAATTTTTTTGTTAAATTAACAAAATATGCCAAAAATGATATATATTGAATCTGTATATAAAATCTAGAAGGTAAGAAGATGTCAGAGTATAAATTGGATGAAACAGATATTGCAATAATAAAGATCTTGCAGAGAGACGCTCGAACCTCGAAAGCAGATATAGCTAAAGAAGTAAAAATGAGCGTGAATGCAGTTGGCTATAGATTGAAAAGACTTGAGGAGAGCGGTTATATCACAAGATTTACGGTAATGTTAAATCCTGAGAAATTTGGTAAAAAAACCATGGCAATATTAAATTTAAAGCTCGACCACAGCGCTATGGATATGAATGAAGTTGTCGCGGAGTTGAAAAAGACTCCTCAGCTTACTCAAGTGATATCCATAAGCGGTGAATATGATATATGTGCAATTGGCTGGTTCTCAGATTACGCTGAGCTAAATGCATTTATCAAAGATGTGCTTTACAAGCGCTTCCCAGTTAAGAGCAGCAGCGTTATCCTAGCACTTGAGCAAATTAAGAACACCGTCTTCGAGGTTTAAAATTTGTGGAGGTTAAAAATGTCGAAAAAACTTACAATCGTATATGGTGGCACAAACCCTGAGCTGCTACCCCTCGCTTATAAAGCTGCTGAGAAGCATAACGCAATTTGGCTGCGCGGATACACTCTCGCAAAGGTAAATCAAATAATCGATCAAGAGCGATTCACTAAGGAAAGGATTAGCGTTGTAGTTGAGGTTTCAGAGAAGGTTGCCACTTTAATAGATGAATTGGATCCGGTAACTGAATTGTTGAACAAGCTGAAAAATATCAATGTGGTAGTTTTAACACCACCTATAGCGACCCAGACTCCAGATATAATTAGACCTGCAAAGCTTGATAAGCAGGTTGAAATCAAAGCACTCTTTGCAGACCGCTATTCCAAGGAGGAAATCGCTAAGATTTACGATGAACTATTAAGCAAATAGCTTAAGAATAAACTCGTAAGCCTTTTATATCCTAATATTTGAATGTCTTGCAAGGATGAAAGTCACCATCATTCCAATTGGAAATGTAGAGGAATCAATACTTAAATCGATTGCCGCTGAAATAAGCCAAATTCTCAATTCAGAAATCATTATAGCGCGGAGAAGAAACATACCTGAATCTGCATATAATCCGAAGAGGAGGCAATTTCATGCTCACGAGTTCATTCAAATTGCAAAGCAAGAAAATGGAGAGAAAAATTTAGCCATAACAGATGTCGATATTTATGCAAAAAATATGAATTTCATTTTCGGACAAGCAGAACTCAATGGTAAGGCTTGCGTGGTTTCAATATATAGACTTAAAGCTGAGTCAGATGGACTGCTAATCAAAAGAGCTTGCAAGGAAGCAATGCACGAATTAGGCCATACCCTTGGGCTGCAGCACTGCAGCGATAAAAGCTGCGTAATGTGTTTTTCTTCAAATGTCGAGGGCGTCGATGCTAAGAATGCTTATTTTTGCCCAGCTTGCAAGGAGAAATATGGCAATAGTGAGAAAACTTGAGCCAACTGATTTTACCCGCGTGCTATCTCTGCATGAGGAAAATTTCCGAGAATTTGCTGATCCATGGCTGTACATGAAAGCTTATGAAATTTGCGATGACCTCTTTTTGGTCTCAGTGAATGGAGATGAATTGCTAGGATTTGTGGTTGGCTTGCAGGTGAATCGCGAGAGAGGGAGAATTTTATCCATAGCAGTTTCAAAGAGCCGTAGAAGGCATGGTATTGGCAGTGCTTTGATGCGGGAGATCTTAAAGAGATTTAAAAAAGCTAATTTGAAGTTTGCTTGCTTAGAGGTGAGGGTTAGTAATAAAGCTGCACAGCTTTTCTATGAGAAACTAGGGTTTAGAAAAATTGGAGTAATTGAGAATTATTATGAAGATGGAGAGAGTGCTTTTTTAATGGAGATGGAGCTCTAACTCCACACGCTGACTTCTTTCTTCCCCGGGTTCTAAAATACGTTTTTCCTCTTTAGATGCATTCAGTATTGACCTGAAGATCAATTCTAGTTTGATTATAGTTATTGCAAGTGCTATTAGCAATAATCCTAGGAGAATTGCTATATTTATTGCATCCATCATTTAAATAAAATAAACCTCATGTTTATTAATTTTTCGACAAAATGTCAAATATTTTAACAACTATTAAACCTCAGCGAACATGCGAAGTAAAAAAATAGAGGCTATTACAATGAAGGCAGCCGCAAGCACAAGTACGATGTCCGCAGCAGCATTGGCATATGCAGCTGCATTCTCAATGCCAAGATTAACAACTATATAACTCGCGACGAGTTCGCTGCCGAGAAACCTGAGCCCAGCGTAAATCGCTAGATATTCCATGAAGAATGAGAAAAACAAATAGAAGTCTGAAATAGCTCTTTTAGCATAATATAACTTGCGAACGTACACAACCCCTATAGAGGAAACAATGAGCTGAGCCACAAGCAGCAGCAATATTATTATTCCTAGATTCATTCAGCTTCCCTCTCCAGCGGCTTAGCAATCTCAACGATGGACCAAACTATTAAGATGCTCCCTGCTACCAAAGTAAGGTCTTTAATTACACTAAATAAATTAGGTTCAAAGAAGTGCTCAGCAATATTAGCACACCCAAAGATAAAAAGCAAATAAGTACCATAGGAAAGCATTCTCCAATCTCCCATCCCAGCTTTCATCACAGTGGCAAATAAACATCTACCAAACATAAGCACACTCACTGTAAAGCCACCTACGGTTAAAATATGGGTAAACAGTTCAGCATCGATGGGCTGCGGTGGAGTCTCAGAGGGAATAATGAGCCCAACAATTATTATTAACAGCAGCGTGGCAATTGCACTGAGCACAAAAGAAGTCATTATCTTGCTAAGAGTTCTATAAACCATTTTACCTCCATGATTATTTCAAATTAGTATTTTAATCTATTGACTATTACCAGTAAGGTGGAAAAAATGGTTAAATGCAAGGGGAAAGCATTAAAAAGGGTAAGGGCAATTTATAAATGGTGAAAAATATGGTAATAGGAGTCACAATGGTAAACGTGGTACCTGGAGAAGAAAAAGCTGTATACAAGCAGCTCATAAAGATACAGGGAGTTAAGGATGTATTTCACGTATTCGGCGAGTACGACTTCGTTACAATTATAGATGTTGAAGGACTGAGCACGCTTAATAAAATAGTGGATAAAATTCGAGAGATCGAAGGCGTGACATCCACGCAGACAATCGTGGGAGCTGAGATGTAATTTAAAAAGTTTTTAAATTAAACGCAAGTTTTATTTCTCACGTATTTAATTATATATTGGCAGGGGATGGAGTTGGCCATTGCAAATTCAGAGGCAAAAGATATTCCAATTGCTGCAGAGTTGGCAAAGAAACAGCGCTCGATAAGTGTAGCTGAGTTTTTTGAAAAAAATCGCCATATCTTGGGTTTTGAGTCACCTGCGAGGAGTCTTATTACCTGCGTTAAAGAAGCGGTTGACAATAGCCTTGATGCTTGCGAGGAGGCGGGTATTCTACCAGACATATGGGTTGAGATAAAGAAGATCGATGAGAAGAATTATAGGATAGCTGTGGAAGACAATGGCCCTGGAATCGTTAAATCTCAACTTCCAATGGTTTTTGGCAAGCTATTATATGGAAGTCGCTTTCACACATTAAAACAAAGCCGTGGACAGCAGGGCTTGGGAATTAGCGCTGCAGTGCTTTATTCTCAAATCACCTCAGGCAAGCCAGCTAAGATAATTTCTAAAATCGCAGCCGATGAACCTG
>JBBIOZ010000025.1:0-2697 GCA_037443105.1 Methanocellales archaeon | reverse complement strand
CGATCTCCTGCTGTTCATCTCGCGCCGTCCCTATTTCGAGCTCTTCATCAACACTCAAACAAATGAACCTGAAGTTGTAGTTGAAAAAACCATTGAATGGTATCAAACTGGCACTAGAATAGAATTGGAAATGGAAGGCACGTATGTAAGAGGTAAGAAATCCGTGCAGGAGTATCTAAAGGCAACTTCAATCGTGAATCCCCATGCTAGAATTCGCTTGATCGAGCCAAGTGGAAATGAAATTCTATATGAAAGACTAACCGATGAACCTCCCAAGCAACCGATTGAAATCAAGCCACATCCCCACGGCATTGATATCGGCACACTTATGAAGATGCTGCAGCGCTCTAATAATAGAAAGCTAGGCACTTTTTTAATCAACGAGTTCAAAAGCATAGGGCAGCATACAGCCCGCAATATCTGCAAAGAAGCAAAGCTGGATATAAATAAACCACCTTGGGAAATAACACTTGAAGAGTGCAGGAGGCTTTTAATTGCCTTTAAAAACGTTAAAATCAGCGCTCCCAGTTTAGACTGCCTATCCCCAATTACCGAGCAATTGATTCAAAAAAGCCTTGAGAGAGAATTCAAACCAGATTTCATCGCCACCACCACGCGCGCTGCAAGAGTATATGCTGGCAATCCATTTTTGGTAGAAGTAGGAGTTGCATATGATGGAAGCATAAGCAGCGGAGAGCGCATAGAGATTTTGCGCTTCGCAAACCGCGTGCCATTGCTCTATCAGCAGGGGGCTTGTGCAATAACACAAGCGATTGAGAGAATAAACTGGAGATACTATGGCATAGAGCAAGCGAATAACTCAAGTCTACCCTCAGGTCCCTTCGTAATCTTGGTTCACGTCGCTTCCACAAAGGTGCCATTTACCTCAGAGTCTAAAGATGCCATAGCAAATATACCGGAAATAATGGAAGAAGTGGAACTCGCGGTTCGCGAGACAGCTAGGAAGCTCAGCGGCTTTTTAGCTAAAAGGCAACGAATGATTGAGGCAAATAAAAAGAAAAATATCTTTCTAGCCTACACCCCTCTACTTGCAGATGCACTTGAATGCTTAACCGGTAGACCAGCCGAAGATATACAGAGGCGGCTGCTGCAGATATTAGATAAGCGAATTGGCAGTTTAGGTAAAAGTGAAGGTGAGAGTGGAAAATGAAATATAAAGCAGAGGCAATAGCCAAGAATCTTCAAGACATAGGTAAAGAAGTACTTGAAGCAATAGATCTAGGCAAAAATCCCTCGCTCGAAATCTTAGTCAGATCCCTAGATAATGTTTACTATGATGAAAAAACAGGCTTAATAAAGCTCGGAAGTAGCACTCAAAGGCGATATTACTTCAACATAGCTCAAGCTAAGAAGTTCCTTCAGACGCTGCTTGTGGCGAAGCAGATAAAATGGCTGCTTGATGAAGATAAACCCCCCTTAGATATAAGGCAGCTATTCTATATGCTCAAACATGAGATAAAAGGCACCGGAGAGAATACCTTTGAAACTCAAGAGGAATCCGATCCAATTATAGAGGATATAGAAGTATTAACCAACTCCCTCAGAGAGCAATTGAGATTGATCGCAACACCAAAAGGCGTAATCGCTGGACCGCTAGTCGTGGAGGATAAAACTGGGGATGTATTGGATTTCAGCAAAATGGGCTCAGCTGGAGGTGCAATTCCACCCATAGTTGAGAGAGAGTTTTTTAATATAAAGGAATGCAGCGCTGATTATGTACTTGTGGTTGAGAAATATGCAGTTTGGAATCTTTTGAATCAGCTGAAATACTGGAAGAAGCACAATTGCCTGCTATTAACAGGCAAAGGACAGCCTGCTAGAGCTGAGCGTAGACTTCTAAAGCGCTTTGAAAGCGAGTTTAAGCTTCCCATCTATATTTTCACCGATATGGATCCCTGGGGGTACTATATATACTCAGTGTATAAGCAGGGCTCAATTACACTTGCATATTTCTCAGAAAAAGCTGCCTGCCCAACTGCAAAATTTTTAGGACTTACAACCAGCGATCGCGTGGAATACGACTTTCCCCCTAGCTCGCTCATAAAGCTTGATGATGAGGACTATGCTCGTATTGAAGAGCTTTCCAATTATAAGTGGTTCTCCAGCAAGGAGTGGCAGAAGGAACTCAATGACTTGAAAACAGGGGGGTATAAAATAGAGCAAGATGCACTTGTTGCTAAATCCATAGAGTTCACCGCTAATGTTTATCTTCCCAATAAAATCGAGCAAAAGCGCTTCCTACCCTAAGCTTAAGCGAAAAAGCTTAAACAATGTTCAAGTATAATTAGTAAGCTATGGAGAATTTATTAAGAGAACTACAGGGCAAACAAGGGGTAATTGGTTTATTAATAATTGAGAATGACAAAATAGTTGATAGAATAGGCAGCAGCTCTCTAGAAGCGGCTCAAAAGCTATCCCAAATTTCAAGTTTAATCTATAAAAACACTTCATTTGACTACCTCATCCACGAAAGCGAGTTAGGCAAGATTTTGATATATAATTTAAATGGCAAGCTACTTGCAATCCTTTTATCAACGAGTGCAAATCCACTGATGATACATTCACTGGTGAAGAGAAATATAGCTTTAAAAGAGAAGGAAGGAGAAGGGGAAGGGAGAGAGAGGGAAAAAGTGGAGTTTGAAAAACCCGAGCCAAAGTTTGAGGGGGCAGGGAGGG
>JBBIOZ010000024.1:6932-19862 GCA_037443105.1 Methanocellales archaeon | reverse complement strand
TTCGCGGGCACGGTGTTAAGTGTAGTGGTAGCTGTACTCACGGTAGCTGT
This sequence comes from Methanocellales archaeon, assembly GCA_037443105.1. Lineage (GTDB taxonomy): Archaea > Halobacteriota > JAWCLZ01 > JAWCLZ01 > JAWCLZ01 > JAWCLZ01. Next base: position 19,812 of record JBBIOZ010000024.1, on the reverse strand, counting down.
TTTACGCATGCTGCCATATTAATCGTTGTTTGTCGAATTTTTAATCGATAGTTGCAGAAAGTATTTATGCAAAGCTGACAACAAAAAACGGGGAGTAGATAATGCCTCGAGATCGCGAAGTTGCAATTGTAGGTGCTGGTAGAACCAAATTTGGTGAGCTCTATGAGCGCAGTTTGATAAGTCTAACGGTTGAAGCTGGGCTCAATGCACTTAAGGAAGCCAACTTAGAGCGAAAAGACATAGATGAAATGGTAGTAGGTTCCTTTATAACCGAGATAGTCAATGAGCAAGGCAATTTACCAGCTTTTCTCTCCGAAGAACTAGGAATAAACATACCAATTACACGCACAGAAGCAGCCTGCGGCTCGGGGGGAAGCGCGCTGTACAATGGCATTACAGCTATAAAATCTGGGCGCTCTGACGTAGTATTGGTAGGAGGGGTGGAAAAAGCGACTGACTGGAATGTGGGTATAGCATACATGGCAGCAGCCAGTGAATGGGAAAGGCTATATAACTTCAACTTCACCGGTTTAAATGCCGCAATGGCTAGGAGATATCTCTATGAATACCCGGAAACCAAGCTCGAGCATCTTGCATTAATCTCGGTTAAAAATCATAAACACGCGAGGGACAATAAAAATGCACACCTGCGGAATCAAATAACCGTTGACCAAGTTTTAAAATCCAGTATAGTTTCAGATCCCCTCACCATCTTTCACTGTTCTCCAGTTTCAGATGGCGCAGCGGCACTCATTCTGGTAAGCGGCGAATTAGCTAAAGAATATGAAAACCCTGTATATATAACTGGTTCAGGAATGAGCACGGATTCTATAGGACTTTACGCACGAGAGAGTTTCACATCCCTGAAAGCAACTAGGCTAGCTGCGAGAGTTGCTTTCCAAGAAGCAGGTAGAAATATAAAAGATGTTGACATCCTTGAGCTGCACGATGCATTTACCATTCAAGAGCTTCTAGCCTATGAAGAACTGGAACTCGCACAAAAGGGCAAGGCTTGGAAGATGGTCGAAGAAGGCTATAAGTCAAGCTCAAGGCACGTGGTCTATAATGTGGACGGCAAGGAAATGATTGTAAACTGCGGAGGAGGATTGAAAGCAGATGGCCACCCAGTGGGTGCCACTGGCGTTAGGCAAGCGGTGGAGCTATATCATCAGCTAACCGGTAAATCGGATCATCCTGTGAGCAAGTCCATAGGGGAACCTAGAATTGGACTTTGCCAGAACATAGGCGGTACAGGTTCTTTGATAACAGTCCATATACTGGAGGTGAAAACTTGAGCTTACCGCAGTCTTGGAGAAACATTCGCACAAGCTACAGACTCCTTGCAAGTGTATGCGACTGTGGAAGTAAAAGCTTCCCGCCTAAAGAAGTCTGCAAAGAATGCGGGAGGAACACTCATATAGTACTGAAATCGATGGTTAAAACCGGCAGACTCTATTCTTATACCCATCGCGTTGAGGATGGAGAGCATATTTTCCCCTGCTATGTGGAAATCGATGGAATAATTCTGCCCAGCAGATTAACAGATGTCGAACCAGAAGAAATCAAAATAGGCATGGAACTTGAGCCAACCTTTAGAAGACTCGGTGAAACAAGTGATGGGGTGATAGAATATGGCACGATATTCCGGCCTAAAACTGCATACAAGGAACTCGGTTTATATACTACGAAAAGGAACTCCACTAAAGCAGGCATAATAGGATATGGAGTGCACATCCCGAAGTATCGTATAACAATGGAAGAAGTGGCTAAATCTATGAAAGAAGACCCAGAGCTGCTCAAGCAGAGCACCATGTTTTTAGAAAAAGCAGTGTTAAACTGGGATCAAGATAGTACCACAATGGCAGTTGATGCAGCGAGGAATGCACTGCTTCACGCTGGAATCAATGGCGAAGAAATAGATGCGATTTATTTCGGTAGCGAGAGCAAACCCTACTCGGTAAAGGCAAGCGCAATAACTGTGGCAGAGGCAATCGGAGCTACCCCAAGGGTAAAAGCATATGATATTGAATCAGCCTGCAAGGCTGCAACGAGTGCAATCCCAGATGCAATAGCGATTATTGAAAATGAAAAATTCAAATTCAGAAATGCAATGATAATTGGCTCGGATAATTCTCAAGCTAGAGAGGGAGACGATCTAGACCCAACTTCCGGTACAGCAGCTGCTGCTTTGATCATTGGAAAAAATGATGTAATAGCCCGGCTCGAAGGCTATGCACCATATGCAACCGATATCCCTGATTTCTGGAGAAGAGAGGGAGAGCCATTTCCAAAGCATGGCGGCCGCTTCACAGGCGAGCCGGCTTATTTTCAGCATATCGTGGGAGCGTGCGAGTTATTATTCAGCGAGCTTGGAATAGAAGGCAAGGATATAGATCACGCGGTCTTTCACATGCCAACAGGCAAGTTCCCATTTAAAGCTGCAAAGCGCCTTGGCATAGATGAGGAGAAACTTAAATATGGCTTCAATGCCCCTTACATCGGCAATTCTTACTCCGCGTGCGGACTGCTTGGCTTAGCAAGTGTACTTGACCACGCAGGTGACAATGAAACCATACTCCTAGCTCAATATGGTTCGGGAGCGGGAGCAGATGCTCTGCTATTTATTACCGAGCAAGCAATTCTTGAGAAACGGGACCGAGGGATAAAAGTTGAAGATTTACTCAATGACAAAAAATACACAGACTTCCACACCTATAGAAAGCGCAAGATCTCTCACTTCCATAAAGAATTTTAATATTAAATTTTTATTTAATTTCCCATTAATTGCTATGCGGCTGCCGGGATTCGAACCCGGGCTAGAGGCTGTTTCCTCCTTCTTTATTGGGAAGCCCCTGTCCTAACCGCTGGACCACAGCCGCTTATCAAATTATTTGCACCTTCTCCTATTTCAATTCTTTTTTCTTCAATGCAAATATCAGCAGCACGATTCCCAGCAGTGCTGCTTCAAAGCTTGGAGTTGGAGTATTAGCTGGAGTTGGTATTGGGGTGAGAGTAGGGGTAGGTGTTAGAGTAGGAGTTGGAGTTGGTGTAGGCGTTAGAGTAGGAGTAGGCGTTATCTCAGGTGTGGAGAGCCATTCTATGCAATTGAGCCCGAATCTTAAATTGTCTTTAAATGCGACATCATAATTTCTAAAGATATAGTGGCTGCCGACGACTACTGCCTTGCCTTTTCCAAGCTGGGAAATTGCAACTACCGGTGGAGCAGTACCATTTGTTTTCTCTTCGCCAGTGATGTAGGAATCTAAATCGCCTTTTGCCACAACCCGTGCTGGTGGCTTAACTGTTAGTGAGCTGAATTGAGCTTGAAGTGCTTTAATCCCTTTGAATATTGCGTGCTCGCTGAATGCTTTTACCTCAACCACATAACCATAGTGATATACGGTATTTTGATTTATCTTCACACCGAATTGCTGAGTTAGCTCTTCAAATGCTGGATATTTTAATCCTTGGCTGAATATAAGCAAGCCCCCTCCTGCATTTACGAAATCTCTTATCAGGGGGGTATTGCTTGGATTGTAAAAAGCTGCATCGTGAACAACCAAAACTTGGTATTTGCTGAGTGTGTCAGCTGTTATGAATTCCACTTCCTCGACTTTATAGTTGGAGCTTTTTAAAGCTTGAGCAAAGGTAGTTAAGCCTTCTGATACACTAAGTGAATTTATTCCATTATCTCTTCCTGAAATGGTTATGAAAAGCACAGCCTTACTTGGCATTGCTGCTATGGGTGCAGAGGAAATAATTATAATTAAGCTGATCATCAAAATTGCTATGCTGCAGCTCAGTCTGCTGGATTTCAAATTTCCACCGCAGTATATTCGTATACTCTTCATATATCTCTTTTTCTTTCCCCTTCTAGCAGTGTTAGTGATTTGATCCATTCCCCTCGCGCTTCACGCGTGCTTCCAACGATCATTCTCCTTCCATCGCTGAATTGCTCAATTTTCCCGCTTGCTTCAATTATCTCACCCGGCAGTGCTTGACCTGCATAGGTATGGGTATAGGAGAGCACTTGTTTTACCTCTGAGTGTTCGATATCATATATCGCCGGGGAGTCAAAGGCATAGTATGCGTTCAAAACCTTTGCTTTTATTATATCGCGCCTTACCTCGGCTCCCCTCCCCAGCGCAGGACCTATTTCCTCCCAGTCTCGAACATACAGCAGGTCGAAGTAAGTGCCATCGATCATTCCTCTGTTGCCCTTTCTCAGCTCGTGAGCTAGAAATTCCTCGAAGCTTAATTCAGGCATCCTCTTTTCATAGATGGTACGCCACATCTCAAGGTTTACTTCTTCAATTATCCCGCTTTTTTTCGCCTCTACCAGTATTTCTCTAGCTCTATACCAAGTCTTCCCATAGACTATGAAATCAATATCTGATTTTTCCCCTGCCAAGCCGCAAAGTCTAGAGCCAGTGACACCCATTTTCTCCAAGGGTATGCCTCCACTTGAAAATAAGTTAATGAGCTTTATCACCTTAAGGTCTTCAATGAAATGCAATCCTCTATCCGCGTGCAATATCAGCTTTACATCTTCATATGGCACTATATGCACATCTTTAACATAGCTAGGCTTGAATTTCTCTAGAAATGCATAGGCTTCTTCAAAATCCATTTTTTTAAATCGCTTGCCCTCTCGATTCACTCTTTCTCCTACTTCACTTGGGATATAGCGAAGCAAGCAGCGAATGCCCCTCTCATTTTCAGGATAATAATCTACAACTGAAAAGATCCAGTCATCTCTGGTTATGATGAAGTCTCGAAGTCTGACTTTCAAGGTCATTTAAACAAATATTAATTAAGGCTATTTATTAACTTTGATCAAAAAATTAAAATTAAAAAATAAAAAAAGTGGTTTTGCTCTGAAATTCTATTCCTCTATTTCTATTGGTACTGGTCTTGGCGCAGGATAACCCATCTCAAGGTTTCATATGAACCAGTGCCATGCAGCACAGCCCAGCCGGTTCCTGAAGCAAAGAGCTTGCCGCTTGCTTTTATGTAGACTGTCATTGTTATCTGTTATGGTGAGCAAGCCATTGCCAGAGACTACTATAGTGCCTGAGCCTTCTGAAGTGGAACAACCCCTGGGGACTACATATGCCTCAAGGCGGAGTGCGATGACCCCTCAATCTCTCCTTGGATCACAATCATCGCGTGCTGGATCTTCAAATGATTTGCAGCGAAAAGCAATCCTTGGCGAAAAGCTGGATTGAATTAAAAGTCACTTCGAGAGCATAATGGAAAACCTAAAGCTATTTTGCGATGAAGAAACTGAGTTTCAGTATCAGAATATTCGAATTTTAAGAAAAATATATGGTATATTGAAGAAATTAAGGGAAAGGTGAAAGTTATGCCTGAAGTTTTATTGATATGCCGGGATGGACTTGCGAATTCGCTTGCTAGCAGTTTGATATTTGCCATAGGTGCAAAGAGAGCGGGTGTTGACATTGGTATATTTTTCACTCAAGAAGCTCTTCAAGCTATAACTGAGAATAAGTTTGAGCTATCTCCTCTTTTGAAGGAGCAGGTGGATAAAATTGCCAGAAATGCAAAGGGCATGGGGCTTTTAACTGATCCCTTGCTGCTTTTGAAGAGCGCGAGCAATGCAGGTGTGGCATTATTCGCCTGTCCCATTTGGATTGGGCTTTTAGAATTGAAGGGTAAATTGCCGGCTCAAATAAAAGAGATTGATATACCAACAGCTCTTAAAACAATCTTGGAAGCTAAAAAGATAATCGGGTCTTTTTAACTTTTTAGCAGCAGGTATAAAAACAAAACCAAAAGCGCCACAGCAGCTACGATTTGAATATTCAGATCTAGATTATTATTCCCAGTCGCAGGTGTTTGAGAAGGCAATTCTGCTGGACCTCCGGTTGATATAAATTCGATCAAAAGCAGTGGAAGGGAGACGATGGCAAGTGTTAAAATAAAGATTGCAAATACAGCTAATGCTAACCAGCTCCTCATCTTAAGCCCCTCAGCCTTTAATTCCTAATTTGTTGTATAAAACTTTTTAGCACATCATTTATCTATCAATTGAACTTTTTGTTTAATTATTCGACAAATTTATATATCTTATTTGCCACAAATTAACCCTCGATGCGTGAAAAAGAGCCCCTCGATGAAGTGGAACTTCGATTCAAACTGGTGATAATAAACATTCTTTTAATCATGCTGCTTTTAATAGCTGTAATTGTCATTTACTATTTCGTGCACAGGTAAGAAACTGGTTAGAAGTTTTTAGTGAAAACCACATTTTAATTCCACGACTCGCGTGAAGCCTCTTGGATAATAATCGAAGAGCTCATCGATATGCGCGTGATCGTGCTCAGACCATTCCTGGTATTGCTCAGGCTTAGCTGGCTTCGGGCTTTCTAGGCATATGTCCAGCGATGAGCTTGGGCTCGCGTTTCGATATGAATTATATCTATGGTTTCGATGTCTCATTCGAGGAGTGCGCTTTCATTTACATTGAAACATCACCTTTAGATAGGGGAATTTTAGCAGATAGCACGGGTCAGCGTAAGCAGTTTTTCACCATTGCAGCTGGCCTCAATCCTGTGATTTTATGCACTTTGAAGTCGAATACCGTTGCTCGCTCTTTATTAAAAATAATCTCTAGCTTGCTGCCTTTAACAATTTTCCCAATTTTCTCGCTTGCCAAGCCGTGAGCTTTAAAGACATCGATAACCTTGGCTGAATTCTCAGGCCTAGCTGTAACAATAAATCCCATCCCAGGGTACATTTTCAACCATTGCTCAAGCTCTAGGTTGGGCGGCTTTGGAATTTTCTCCAAATCCACAATCGCTCCCACTCCGCTGACCTCCAAAATCATTCCCAAGCTACCAAGTGTACCTGGATTACTTATGTCCTTGCCAGCATTCACCAGATGTGCCTCGCCCAGCACTTGCATTGACTTTAACTGTTTCTTCAGCGTTGAGGTATCTTTATGGGTTGTTGAATCCCAGTTGATTTGAAAAGAGGGATGCACTCTGCCATCGAGGTCAATTCCGATCAAAATATCATCATCAGGCTGAGCGGTATGGCTGTATATTACGGAGTCCTTCTTGGCAATACCCAGTATCGCTACATCTATCGAATCGTATGGGGTATCGGGATGAATATGACCTCCCACTATGGGTACATCGAATTTTTTCACAGCTTTGCTCATCCCTTGGGATACAACTTTGCAAATCTGCTTTGAGCTGACTGAAAATACATTCACCATCGCAATCGGCTGCCCGCCCATTGCAGCGATGTCATGCACATTCACCAAAACTGAGCAATAGCCAGCCCAGAAAGGGTCAGCTTTCATCAGCTTGCTCCAGATACCATCTGCAGCAAGCAGCAGTGCTTTATCCCCAAAGTCTATCACAGCAGCATCCTCGCCGAAAGAAGCAATAACCTTGCTCTGAGTTATTTCAAATGCACTCACAAGTGCTCCAATCGATCTTTTCCTAGTCACCCCTTCAAATTCGCGAAGGGAAGCTGCAAGTCTCTCCAGCTGCATGGTAAACTCTATTGCTCTTTTTAATTTAATTTACCTTTGCTTTTATATTTTTCATTATTTTTAAGCTAAGCTGCGAAAGCTTTATTTATAAAAATTAATAATGCTGATTTGCTATGAGAGGAGCAGTCGCATTTGTTAAGAGTTTGGAGAAACTGGGAGTCAAGCATATTTTTGGAATTACTGGAGCAATGATAATTCCAGTGTTCGATGCTTTATATGACTCAAATCAAATCCGCTATATCCACGTGAGAAATGAGCAAGCAGCTTCATATGCTGCTGATGGCTATGCTCGTGCTTCAGGCAAGCCAGGGGTTTGCATCGCAACCTCTGGTCCTGGAGCTACGAATTTGGTAACAGGAGTAGTCAATGCTTATATGGATTCCTCGCCTTTGATAGCGATAACAGGTCAAGTGGCGCGAAGTGTAATTGGCACAGATGCATTTCAAGAAGCAGATATGGTTGGCATATTGATGCCGCATGTGAAGCACAACTTCTTGGTTTTAAATCCTAAAGAACTGGTAGAAGTGGTGAGAAAAGCATTCAAAATAGCTACAACGGGCAGACCAGGCCCTGTGCATATAGATATCCCGGTGGATGTGCAGATGGAGGACATTGAATTTGATGAGAAAATATTTGAGAGCGAGGTAAAGCTGAGAAGCAAGGTGCAATTGGAGCCAGATATAGAGGCTGTTAAAAAAGCTGCTGAGCTATTAATAAAAGCAGAGCGCCCTGTCATAATAGCAGGTGGAGGGGTGATCTGGGCAAATGCAACCAAAGAATTAATCGAACTAGCTGAGTATTTAGCAGTACCAGTGGCAACTGCCAGCATGGGCAAGGGCGCTTTCCCTGAAAACCATCCTCTGGCACTTGGAGTGGTTGGGCTATTTGGCACCAAAGCTGCGAATACCATTGTAAATGATTCTGATTTAATAATAGCAATTGGAACTAGATTTGCAGATCGCTTGACTGGTGAGAGGAGGACCTTCATAGCCAATCGCAAATTGATACATATAGATATCGACCCTGCGGAGCTTGGAAAGGTATATGCACCAAATGTTGCAATTGCAGGTGATGCAAAAAGAACACTTGCACTGCTCCTTGAGGTAATTTCTAAAATGGTTTCAAAGGATAAATATAAAGATTCTCCTCGCGTGCGAGAAATCCTCGAGATTAAAAAAGCAATGGCTATAAAAATGGACTACGATGATCTACCTCTTAAGCCTCAAAGAGTGATTAAGGAAATACGCCAAGCTCTACCTCGAGATGCAATTGTCACTACTGGAGTTGGCCAGCATCAAATGTGTGCAATTCAAATGTATGAAGCACTTGAACCAAGGACATTCATAACATCAGGCGGACTTGCTCCGATGGGCTTTGGGTTACCTGCGGCCATTGGAGCTAAGCTAGCGAGGCCGGATAAAGTTGTGCTTGATATAGATAGCGATGGAAGCTTGATGATGACCGGCAATGAAATAGCCACATCGGTGGTGAACAACGTGCCTGTGATCATAGCTCTCTTCGACAATAGAAAGTATACTTTGATCAGACAGGTATTGAAGATGGCTTGGAAAGCTCGCTATATAGGCGAGGATATAGGCGATGTGCCGGACTTTGTCAAATATGCAGAAGCATTCAATGCCAGGGCTCAGAGGATCACAAGGCCTGAGGAGATCGGTCCGGCGATAAAAGAGGGCATTAGAATGCAGGAAACAGTGTTGCTTGATATCATCATTGATCCAGAGGCAATGATTTCATGCGTCTGGCCGCCTGGGAAGCCACTTACTGAACGCGTGGACTTTTATTAATGAGATGAGTTTTATAAACTGGGCTGAGAAATACCGTCCTGCCACGCTTGATGAAATAATCGGCAATGGTAGAGCGGTTGAGGAGCTTAAGAAATGGGCTGCTGACTTTGAAAAAGGTAAGAAAGCTGCTATTTTATATGGCCCGCCTGGAGTTGGCAAGACCTCCGCTGCTCTTGCACTGGCTCGAGATATGAACTGGGACGTGATTGAGTTAAATGCAAGCGATGAGAGAACCGCTGAAGTTATTAAAAGATGTGCTGGTGAAGCAGCAAAAGCCGGTACTTTTTCAGGCGCGGCTGGAAGGCGGCTCATCATTCTAGATGAAGCTGACAATCTACATGGCACTGCAGATCGTGGAGGTGCAAAGGCGATAATTGAGGTGGTGAAGGAAACAAATCAGCCAATTATCTTAATTGCAAACGATCTCTATGCATTATCTCCAGTGCTTCGAGGACTTTGCAAAGCCATTCAGTTCAAGTCGATTCAAAGCCGGTCGATCGTGAGTGTGCTCAAGCGCATTTGCCAGAGGGAGGGAATAAAATGCGATGATATGACTCTATTTGCAATTGCTGAGAAAAGCATAGACCTTAGATCAGCGATCAACGACCTTCAAGCCATAGCTCAGGGAAGGGATTCGATCTCAATCGAGGACATAGTTGTTGGCAGGAGAGATGTCAAGGAAACCATCTTTCAGGTCTTGGCTGAAATTTTCAAAGGCAGAGAGTTAACTAAACCGCTTTATGCTGCTTATAGTCTTGATGAAAGCCCGGAGGATTTAATCCACTGGATAGATGAAAATTTACCCAGAGAATATCAAGATGCAGACCTCGCTCGAGGATTTGAAGCGCTTTCTAAAGCTGATATCTTCCTAGGCAGGGTGAAGCGCCGGCAGAGATATGCTCTATGGAGATTTGCAAGCGAGATGATGGTATGTGGAACGCAAAATGCTAAGAGCGGAGATTACAGCGATTATTATAAGAGTTACACCGCATATTCACCACCAACTTTCTGGAGAAAACTCGCACAGACCAGATCTACCCGCGAAATAAGGGATTCGATTGCTGAGAAAATCGCTAGATACTGTCACACTTCACAGCAGTATGTGCGATCTGAAATGCTTCCATTTTTTAAAATTTTAATGAGCAAAAAGGCTCTTTCAATTGCAATTGCAGCTTCTCTGCAGCTTGAGGAGGAAGAAATTGCCTTTTTGCTTGACTTGAAGAGGGACTCAAAGCTGGTTAAAGAGATCTATGAAGCAGCGCAGGCATCGATAGCGAGGCAGGTGGAAGAAAGCATTGAAGCAAGCTTAAGTTCTGGAGAAAAGGAAAGCACGGAAGAAACGCAAAAGAAGCAGCGTACATTATTTGAATTCTAAATTTCAGCATTATTTCATAGCACTCGCCAGCTCCTCATAAACCCTTCCTGTAGTGTAATATTTGATGAAACACTCTTTCAATTTTTTACTAGCTTTTCTCTTAACATATGCGTCTTCCTCGAATTTTATATCCCTGTAACTCACATTTTTCAAAATCGCACCAAAAGCAGGAGCGCTTTGCAAGCCCTCGCGATATTTCGAGGGTAGTAGCATTAATTCTATCCATCTTTCCTCCCTCTTCCCTTCTCCAATCATTTTAAGTGCAGCTGCAATCTTTCTAACCATATTCCAAGTAAAGCTATTTGCTTCAATATCAATTAATAGGAAATTGCCGAGCTTTTCTAGCGTAAGGTTGTAAACAGTTCTAACCGTGCTCTTCCCCTTTTCTCGAGTTGAAAAGTTTGCAAAATCATGCTCGCCAATGAATAATTTAGCTGCGCTTCTCATCTTCTCTAGCGCAAAGTTTTCATCATATAGCACATATCTATATTCACGCTTAACAGCTTCTCTCCTTGGATCGAAATCCTCAGGCACTAGGGCACGAGCCCAAGTCCAGATGGAATCAGGCAGCTTGGTGTTAATTATACGCGGCTGAGCTAGGTCTAATTTGCCGGTGTCGAAGGCGATCACTTGACTAAGCGCATGCACGCCTTTATCTGTTCGACCAGCAGATTGATATTTTGCATTACGCGGATCCTCGATTATATTTAAATCTCTTAATGCTTTAAAGAGCTCCAGCTCAATGGTGCGCTTGCCAGGCTGGATTTGAAAGCCTTCAAAATCGGTGCCAATGTATGCTATCTTAAGTGCAATCCTCGCCATGGCTAAAAAAATTTATAACCTCTAAATACAAATAATGCGCGGGCTTAATTGAGATGAGAGTTACACTGGACTTGGAGCTTAAGGATATACCTGGGCAGCTGGTAATGGCATTAACACCAATATCTGAATATGAGGGCAATATAATTAGCGTAATCCATCATCACGGAGATAAAACTCCTCGGGGTACCATTCCGGTTTCAATTACATTTGAAATTCTTAGAGATAACCTTTCCAAGTTGATAGACAAGCTTGAAAAAATGGGAGTTATAATTAAAAGAGTGGGCGAGGAAAGATTGATTGAAAGCATCTCGGTGATATTAATAGGACACATAGTACACTCAGACTTGAGGGATACCATTGATAGAATAGATAGCACTGGCTTTGCAGAAGTGGTTGACCTAGCTATGTCAATGCCAGGTGTTGATAAAACTTCCTCAGCGCGGATAACCATCAATGCTACTGGCAGGAAAGAGCTAAGGAATGCATTGATGGTGCTTAAAAATATCGCAAAGGAGAAGGATTTGCTGATGATTGAGCCAATTCAAACAGAAGCGAGCCTATAGAACTATGAAAACAGTTAAGGTATTAATAATTGGCTTTGGAGTTGTGGGGAAAGGCTTTGCCAGAGCACTGCTAGCTGATGCAGAGATACTGCATAGCTTGGGCATCGATGTCAAAGTTATTGCAATCGTGGATCTTCCAGGTTCCATCATCGACGAAAGAGGCATCGATCTTGAACGAGTGCTTCAGGAAACCTCTGAGAAGGGTTTCACTCCGAATTCAAAGCTTAAAGCACTTGATGTAATTAATAATTTAAAGGCTGATATAATGGTTGAGGCTACGCCAACGAACATTAACACAGGAGAGCCTGGTTTGAGTCACATTATGCATGCTTTGAAGAATAAACAGCATGTCATAACTTCAAATAAAGGACCGTTGGTAGTTGCGTATAAAAAGCTCACGGATCTGGCAAGGGAAAATAATGTTGAATTGAGATTTGAAGCTACCGTGGGAGGGGCGATGCCCATCATAAATCTCGCTAGAGAAATCCTGCTTGGCTATAGAATTAAAAGCATCAGGGGGATTTTCAATGGCACCTGTAATTATATCTTAAGCAGAATGACCGTTGAGGGCCATATATTAAGCGAGGCAAGGGAACTGGGAATAGCTGAGGCAAATCCTGTATATGATGTAGAGGGAATAGATACCGCCAGCAAGCTTGTGATCCTTGCGAATTCTATCTTCAATTTAAATGCAACCTATGAAGATGTGAAGGTAACTGGAATTACGAAGATCACTCCAGAGGCTTTGAAGCTTGCTGATGAAATCGGCTATGCAATTAAACTCCTTGGG
>JBBIOZ010000024.1:0-6915 GCA_037443105.1 Methanocellales archaeon | reverse complement strand
TCAAATGGCTATATCTTAGAAGTAGCACCTAAAATGATTCCAAAATCGCATCCTCTGAATGTAAGTGGCACTTTAAATGTAGCCAGCATTCAAACTGAACTTGCTGGTGAGATAACCGTTACAGGCAAAGGAGCAGGTGCGCTTGAAGCAGCAAGCGCAATGATGAGCGATTTAATTGCAATTGCAAGAGCCAGAGAGAAAAGGATTTAAAGCTGTGGCTGCAGTTTATAACTTGTAATGTCCAAACTGCTTCAAAAGCGCAGGTTTTTACTGAAGGTTGCGAGGAATCTCACTTTAAATAAAGGCTATTTTACATTGAAGGACTTCGCTAGTGAAGTAAAACTGCCTAGAAGTACTCTGCAGGACTGGATAAATCGCTTCCTAGAGGAAAAATGTATAGCTAAAGTTGAAAATGGAAAGGGGAGAAATCCAGCGAAGTTTGTGCGCATCTCCAAACTCCTTCCAACAAGTGCATGCAGGCGGATCTTTACAACTGTTGATGGAGACGATGTGGAGATCTTCCACGAATGCAGAAGCGTTGGATGCATAGCTTTTTGCAACTTCGCCTATACCTGCGCTGGCGGGGTTATAACTAAAGCAAGCAGAGATGGTTTACTGCTGCGATGTAAATCAAAGCAAGGTTTTTCAGGCATTGCAATTGGGAATTTCCCGAGGTCTTCAGCTGGTATAGAACAGGTTAAGATAGAGGATGGAAATGTGATTCAGCGTATAAAATGCTTTGGAGGTCCAGCTTTCTCTCTCACCGAGATGATAAAGGACGCTAAAGGGATTTTGGATTTAAGAGTTTCGAAGAAGGGGGAGTTTATCGAGGGAGAGATTGTAACGAAGGCACTTACGCATCTTACCATTGCAATTGATGATACCGATACGGAGGAGGAGGGCGCTACCTTTGCAGTTGCACTCTCGCTTTTGGATCGCCTTGATGCTCTGGATTATGTAGAAGCAATAAGCCATAAAGTGGGATTCCTCAATCCAAGGATAAGATATAAAACTGCTGGCAATGCGGTTAGCTTCATTGAGCTTGGTGTATATCCTGAGAAAGTGCAGGCTGTGATAAAAAATGCAATTGCATATGTCAGCAGAGAAACCCATTCAGATAGAACAGGGATGGCAATAAAATTTGGCTTGGGGGTGGATACGAGGCTAAAGAGATTCGCGAATGAAGCTAGAACTCGTCACGTGACTGTAGAAGAGGCAAGGAAAGTTGCCAGAGCTTGCAAAGTTGAGGCAATTGAGATTTCAGGGGAACTTGGCATAGCAGGTGCGGTTGCTGCACTGGGAATGGTGGACTGCAAGCCTGAGGTGCTCATGGACCCTAGAAAGAAATTGATGTAAGGTGGTTGTTATTATTAAACTTGTGATCTTTGACGATGAAGTACTCTTAAGAGGAAACTGCAGACTGGGAGAGGTATTACCTCCGCAGTACATTGCCAATGAAACTGTTTACGATGATTACGGACACAGCATAACTCTACTGCCGGGTGCGAGGCATGTTTTGGAGGAACTGCATCAGCGCGGCATCTATGCTTCACTGAATTCCACGAATTATGCTGGAAATGCAATTGCTGTGTTGAAATTGCTCGGTATCTGGGACTGGTTTGTTTTTCCAATGATAAATACCATTGATAAAGGTTTGAATTGTCAAGAAATCCTGCGCAGATTTAAGCAGAAGGGAGTGGAAATCAAAAATGAGGAAGTGATTTTTATAGATATGAGTGAGGAAAATGTCGAGAGCGCTTTGAAATTGCTGCCAGGCTGCAAAGCTCTTAAAATGCACAGGGATATTTTTGATATCACGGATTTACTGCTCTTGCTATAGCGATTTTCTCCTCAAAAGATATGCGGCGCAAAGCAAGCTAAAACACGCTAGCTGGGATTCAAATCCCATTATTCTTTTTTTAGAAGTTTGACTTAATGGCGAGGCTGATGAGGTAGATTTAGCTCCGAAGCTGATTATAAGCGGTTCATCCCTTTCCAACTCTCCGTAGATCTTCCTCTTATTGTTGTCATCCTGCATGCCTTTGGAATAAGTTATGCTATTTTCATCCACGCCTTCAGGTAGAGTTAGGGAAAAACTAATTTTGCCGCCAGTTTTAAAATTAAAAACAATTCTATGGCTGCCTGAGGTGAAATATCCACTTACAACATTTGGATCAGTTTTATATTGAGATATCAAGGTAATTGGATTTGGGGAAAGCACTTCACCCGGGAGATTTGGAAATTCGTCGCTTTCAGAATCAATTTTTACCACTAGTCCATCGATATTTAAAAAAGCCTGCTTCTCTAAATCAAATCCGAAAGCTGCCTTCAAATTGCTAATTCCGCTTTTTGCTTCCTCTTCAGTTACATAGCCATTGCCACTTGTATCTGCAGCTTTTCTAATTAGATAGCTCATTTCTTTATCTGCGATTCCAACGAGTTTAATGGTAACTTGATTATCAGTTATGGTTATAGCTGCGTCGCAGCTGACGTCTGCAGCTTCAGCAGTTATAATAGCAGAGTTCATTAAAATTAAGATAAATGCAATTGCTGAGCACGGCTTAAGATTCATAAATTATTATATAAGTAATGGATCTATAAAAATATATTTCTTATATTTATTAAAAATTTTAAAAAATTTCAAATTCACGCTCGATAAATCATCAAAAAGAATATATTTAAGCTGACTCAAATAGCTAAAGATATAATGGGGAAAAAAGAAATAGACGAGGTGGATCTTCGATTTAAGCTCGTAATAATCAATTTTCTGCTCATCATATTACTTTTGATAGCAGTGGTTGTGATATGGTATCTCATACGCAGATGAATGGTCAAAAAAAGTTTTTTGAATTCACAGAAATCTGCAAGCAAATAGAAAAAATCTCCAGCCTCTCGGAGATGAAAAGCATTATAAGCGAATTTTTAAAAACACTGGACGGAGAAGATCTGGAAATAGCAGCCCGCTTCTTAATAGGAAAAATATTGCCGGGCGAGCGGGAGCTGGGGATAGGTCTAGGTTTGCTCAATAGTGCTCTTTCAGCAGCCTCAGGTGAGTCGATCGAGAGCATCAAAGAGCTGGAGAAGAAAACTGGAGATATTGGACTAGCTGCAAAAGAAGCGCTTTCCAAGAAAGCAAAGAAGAAGCAAACCACATTCGCTTCTTTCGCTCCAGAATCTCATGCGCTTACGATTGCCGAGGTTTATAAACTTTTCGAGGATATCTCCAAAGCTACCGGCAAAAATAAGAAGGTCAAAATCCTTCAATATTTATTCAGCTCAGCTACACCTGAGGAAGCAATTTATTTAGCCAGACTTGCTATGCAGGAACTGCACATAGGTGTTGGAGAGGGCGTATTGAGAGACGCTATTGCACAGGCATTTAACGCAAGTCAAGCGCAGATTGAGAGAGCATATATGCTCACAAGTGACTTGGGATTGGCTGCAAAGGTTGCTAGAAATGATGGAGATGCAGGGCTTGAGCGACTCACTGTAATGCTTTTCAGACCTGTGAAGATGATGCTGGCGCAGGTGGCACAGGATATTTCTGAGGCTATTGAGGAAATCGGGGAAGTGGCCGTGGAGTGGAAGTACAATGGAGCTAGAGTGCAGATACATAAAAAAGCTGAAGCAGTGGCAATTTATTCTCGAAGACTGGAAGATGTAACTGATTCCTTTCCTGATATAGTGGCACTGCTCAAGTATATTGTTCCCAGAGAGGCAATTTTGGAGGGCGAGTTAATTGCAATCGCTAACAATGGCAAGCCGCGTCCTTTTCAAGATATTCTAAAGCGATTCAGAAGAAAGCGCGATGTGCTTGAGATGGTAGCTCAGATGCCGCTTTCACTAAAACTCTTCGATATATTATACATCGATGGAAAAAGCCTCATAGACCTGCCTTTGCGGGAGAGGCGCAGAATACTGGAGAATAGCCTATCGCGGGATGCTGAAGATGCCATTTCGATAGGAATGCAGATCGTTACTTCGAATGTGAATGAGGTGGAAAAAATCTACGCTGAAGCGATAGCAGCTGGGCACGAAGGAATAATGCTCAAGGATTTAAACTCTGCATATACACCTGGCAAGCGAGGCAGGCAATGGCTGAAGCACAAACCTGAGTCAGAAACCCTTGATCTAGTGGTGATAGGCGCTGAATGGGGCGAGGGGAGAAGAGCGCATTTGCTTAGTTCTTATATACTTGCATGCAGGGATCAAAACACTGGCGAATTGCTCTCCATAGGCAAAATTGGGATAGGCATGAGCGATGAAATGCTCGCGGACCTAACCGAGACATTAGAGGAATCCATAATTCCAAGGACAGGGAGAGAGGTGGATGTAAAACCAATGATTGTATTTGAAGTCGGCTATGAAGAAATCCAGAAGAATCCTGGCCATCCTTCTGGCTATGCTCTAAGATTCCCAAGATTGATCAGCATAAGACACGATAAAACCGCTGAAGAAGCTGATACCATAGATAAAGTGGAGCAGATATATCTTCGCCAGAGACTTCGAAGAGCTTATTGAAAAAATTTATGGTTTTTTCTTATTAATTATTAAATTCTGCTGCTCAAGCGGGGTGAAGCTGTGATCACCAGAGAGCAGCTTAGGGAGATATTTATGAGCTACCTCATAATGCAAAGCGAAGCTGAAGTATGGTGGCTTTTAAAAAAATTAAAGAGAATCAAGCCTCTTAATACCATACTGGAAATAGGTATATCCCCAGGCAGTGTGAAGCTCTGGGAACAAGTTCTTAAGAAAGGAGGCTTATTCATTGGCGTGGACTCCACACCAAATCTCAGCTCTAAGCTGCTTAAATACTGGGATTATAAAAAAAGCGATAGAAAAATACAGCTGATAGAAGGCGATGGCAGAGAACCAGCGACCAAGTTAAAGGTGCAGGAGGTGCTGAGGAGGGAAAAAACACAGATCGACTTCCTTTATATAGATGTACGTCCAACCTACAGCGATACAGCAGCTGCTTTCTATAATTTTAGGGATTTGGTGAGGAAAGGAGGAGCCATTGGCTTCCACGATACAGGCGCTGAAGATGTGCTGAAATTTTTCAATTCGCTAGAGGGGGAGAAAATGAAGATACAGATGGCACATGGGATAGGCATATATTATGTATAGATATTGCTCTACTTAAAGGACTTTCATTTAGAGAACTGGCTCTATGCCCTTCGTTTTCTATAATCGCATTCGAAGCCATATGAGCCTAGGACCTATTACAAGGAGGTGATGCCTACACAGTATGAAAAGCTATATAAAAGGGATGGAATTATAATGTTTGCTATGAAAAGGTTTATCCTCCTGCTCATTCTGCTTATATTTTTTTCAGGATGTACCACCCAGCCACCGGCTTATACGCCAACTCCAACTCCAACTCCAGCAGCTACAATTACTCCAGCCTATGAAATTCGCTTCGACAACTTCACTGCATATACTGATGGGAAGATAAAATTTAGAGCATTTGGAAGGAGCAGCTATGCATTGAGCGATTTAAGATGGGTGGTGAAAGGAGAGGAAATCAAGGACTATTCAAGGATAATCGTGGGCTATGAAGAGGATATTGGAACTCCCAATACCATGATAAGGGGGGCAGCTGAGGGCCAGCCAATATATATAAAAACAGGGCAGAGCTGGATAGCTGGAACGCCAGTATCAATTCTCATAGTTGAAAGGCAAAGCGGCATAGTTCTAGTTGAAAGATATTTAATTGTTCAGCAGCCATAAAATTGAAGAGTCCCAGAGCTATGAAAGCAAGCGCATATCCTTGAAGGGTATAAGTGTGGAAATTGCACGAGTATTAGTGGCTATTCCCTGCTCCTCCACAGCTGCCATAGCATTTGCTCCTGAGTAAACCGTTATGCCAACTCTTCCAGGGTCAACAGGTGCATTGAGTACTGCTTTACCTGCTTCGCCTATTGCTATCAACCCATTTATTCCACTATGCTTAATTGCATCGAGCACTTCTCTCGATCTGGGGAGTGCTACAGCAGGTATTTCCCTCACATTTCCAAGCACCATTCCACTGCCAGTTGCTATAGCGCTGGTTATAGAGGTAAGGCGTTTTGATATAAAAATCTGAATCGGTTCAATAGAAGTACCGGCGTAGGCGATGAGTTCTGAGAAACGCGTTGGTTTAGCTTCTTTGATTTCGATCAATCCGCCATATTTGGTTTCAACCGGGATTCCGCTTTTCAAAAGAATGCCATCGATGGTTATGCTGCATACCGTTGCAATTCCAATTTTTCCCTTGGGGATGATTATATCATTGAGGCGTTCTTCTTCTTCTAAGATTTTGACATATGGGCTAACTCCATAGCCTTTTTCCAGTACAGCATTGATTATTCTAATGGTTTGCTCAAATTTATCTTTATCAACAAAAGCAGTGTTAACTATGACCTCGCCTTTTTTAGTTTTAGGGTCAAAAGTGGTTCTATAAACGAGATCTTCTATCTTGGTTATCACAAGGCCTATGCGATCTCCCACTAGGGCCTCGCCTATCTCTCTAAGTCCATTTTCAGTTATGGTTCTACCGATGTAGCCGTGTTTCTTTGTAAAACCTCTTTCATCAAGTATGCGCAGGTGATAGCGCACCGCTCTCTCCCCTATTCTGTATCCCCTGCGATTGAGCTCGCTGGCTATTCTGCGCGCGCCCATTACTTCTTTGCTCTCGCTCAATATCCTTAGGATTTCAAGCAGCTTTCTTTGTGTTTGAGGATCAGCAGCCACGTTATTTTATTTTGTTTTTTCTGAATTAATAGCTTATGATAAATGCTAAATACAATCAAAATAAATCTCCGAATAGTGGTTAATTTGACTAAACCAGTATTGATGGATTTCTACGCAGAGTGGTGCGGGCCCTGCAGGCAGCAGGACTCAATTGTGGGGGAAGTTAAGAAAAAATATGCTGAT
>JBBIOZ010000023.1:0-20928 GCA_037443105.1 Methanocellales archaeon | reverse complement strand
TTCCAAGCAAGCCTTTTGAAAGATATTCTAAAGCACAGTTCAACGCAATCATCGGCAAGATGGTGCCGGATCAAGTTACCATTGCTATAACTGAGGAATGCCCCAATTTCTGCAAGCACTGCGCTCTTCCAGATACCAAAAACAAAGCCATGCTTTCGCTCAATGAAATTAAAGCCGCGATAGAACAAGTACTTGCACTTGGGACTACGCTTGTAATCTTCGATGGAGGGGAGCCAATGACTTATCGAGATCTTGCAAATGCAGTTAAATTGGTCGATGGCAGCAAAGCAATTTCAACGCTATTTACCTCAGGCTATGGCTTAACCTTTGAAAAAGCACTTCAGCTGAAGCAAGCTGGACTTTATGCGGTGAATGTAAGCTTTGACTTCCCAGATGAAAAAAACCATGATAAAATGCGTGGGCGAGTGGGAGTTTTTGCTGAAGCAATTGCAGCGATTGAAAACTGCTTAAAAGCCGGGCTATTCGTAGATATATATGTAGTACTCTCCCCCTTGAATATAGACTACTTAGAGGATTTTTATTCCCTTGCAGTTGAAACCAATGCTCACGAGTTAACCTTCTATGAAATTGTGCCGACAGGTAGATGGTTCGATGGAGAGGTTTTAAATGAAAGCGACCGTCAAAAGCTGGATAGATTTATGGAAAGCACTAGAAAGCGAGAGGATAGGCTGAGGGTTATGTCCATACCTCATATTATGAAGGCCACAGGCTGCTTCGCTGGGAGGAAGTGGCTTCATATTACACCTCAAGGTGACGTTTGGCCTTGTGCCTGCATACCAATTTCCTATGGCAATATAAAAAGCGAGAAGCTGAAGGAAATTTGGAGGAGAATCAGAGCTCAGCGAGTCTACCGCGGTTTTAATAGCGAGTGCTTAATGCGCAGTTCAGAATTTCGATTGAAATATCTTAAGTAGTTATAAGGTAAGTAGTATTAAGGCAATGCAAATAATGAAAAAAGGCTTGCTTATAATAATCGATGGAATGGCAGACCGCCCAGTTAAAGCACTAGGGGGAAAAACTCCACTTGAACATGGAGTTTTTCCAAGTTTCAATGAAATTGCAAAGCAAGGGATAAATGGACTCATGGATCCAGTTGCTCCAGGAATTGCAATCGGCAGCGATACTTCGCATATCTCAATCTTAGGCTACGATGCCTATAAAGTCTACAGAGGCAGAGGCTACTTAGAGGCTCTGGGTGAGGGGCTGCCCATAAAAGAGGGCGACATTGGCTTTAGAGTGAACTTCGCCACAGTTCAAGATGGAGTGGTGATCGATAGACGCGCTGGGCGAATTCAAGAGGGGCAAGCAGCTCTTGCTCAAGCGATAAATGAAGGGGTTAAGCTCCCTAGCAATGTACAAGCGATCTTTAAGGAGAGCACTGGCCATAGAGGAGCACTTATACTGCGAGGCAGAGGGTTGAGCGAAAAAGTCACAGATTCTGATCCCCATGCTGTAAATGAAAGAGTTAGAGAGGTTAAGCCACTTGCGAAGGAAGCTGAATTCACAGCTTACGTGCTCAATGAATTCATAAAGCAAAGCGCTGAGATTTTAAGCAAGCATGAGGTGAATAAAGAGAGGGTGAGAAAAGGCCTGCTGCCGGCCAACTATTTGCTCCTGCGCGGCCCAGGAGTTAAACCAGAGGTTGAGTCCTTCAAGCATAAATTTGGATTGAATGGAGCCTGCATAGCTGCAACATCGCTTGTAAGAGGAGTCGCAGCATCCCTAGGCTTGGAGCTTCTTAAGGTAGAGGGGATGACCGGGGAGTATAACACCAATGAGCTTGCTAAAGCTAGGGAGACAGTTAAAGCATTGGAGAAATATGACTTTGTTTTCACCCACTTCAAGCCCACTGATGCTGCATCTCACGATGGCAATGTAAAGCTAAAGCTAGAGATGCTGGCTAAAGCTGATCGAATGGTGGGCTATATATTAGCCAACGTTGACTTGGAGAAGGTAGTACTCTGCTTAACCGCAGATCACACCACACCTCTTGAAGTGAGAGAGCACATGGGCGATCCAGTTCCAGTTGCAATCGCAGGTGAAGCGGTTAGAGTCGATGATGTTAATAAATTCAACGAGCGCAGTTGCGCTAAAGGAGGCTTGGGTAGAATTAGAGGCAATGAGCTTATGAATATAATGCTCAACTATATGAATCGAATGGAGAAATTTGGAGCTTAAAAGATGACTGAGGAAGAGGATTTTGAAGCACTTGATAGATTGATTGAAGTTGAAGCAAAGAAAAAAAGAGGAAGAAATATCTATTGCTCTCGCTGCGGTTCTAAAGATGTAACTTATTATATCGGGCAGTATCTAGGCTCGCTGTATCAATGTAAAGAATGCGGGCACGTGGATAACTTAATAATAGAAGATGGCTTGCTTGGGGAAAAGATTCGAGAGGAATATTTGAAGAAGCATAGTTAAAAATGGTTGAGCTTGATTTGCTTTTGAATGGCAATTTCCCTTCCATTGATATCGAACTTCTTAATCGCATCGCTCTTGGAATCATATATTAAATATTCTTTAAAAGCTGGACCTAGGGAGTAGCACTCGGATTTCTCAATTCTGCGATAGGCAAATTCATGGTGATGGCCTGAGAATAAATAGCGAGGTTTAATGGTTTTAAGAATATTGGTTATATGGCGAACTCCAACGTCATAGCCTCTTCTGCGAATTAAACCATGAGGGGCCTCGTGGGCTAAGAAGAGATCTATGTTTGAGAGCGATAGGCAGCGCTGTACTTCTTCAGCCACGAAGTGACGCCTTCTATCGCCAGCTAGCTCCTCTCTTTTTAAGTTGAAGTATTTTGGAGCGTAATTTCCACACAGTCCAGATAGCATTAAGCTACTGCCTCCCTTGCGCAGTTTTATTGCTTCACCGCTTTTAATGAGCTTTAGATTCTCATATTCAACTTCTCCATCGAGCATAGCTTGAATGATATCAAAGTCTTCATTGTTGCCAAATATGAAGTAGCTTGAGATGGGCATGGCCTCATAGAAACCTAAGTCGCCTGCTTGAAGCACGAAGTCAACCTTTTGCTTATTTAACTCAAGCAGCTGCTTAAATCTATCTCTATTTTCCCTCAACTCACCGTGAACATCTCCCAGAAGTAATAGCTTCATAATTTCACAGCTCTCAAGATCTCCCTTGGATTGCGAAGCACTTGTATGCCCTCAAGCTTTTTAAGCTTTTTTACATTCTCTCTATCTATATCTCTAGCCTTAATTTCAACCTCTCCCCCCCTTATTGCTCCAAATCTACATAGCTTAACACATTCACCGCAGCCAGTGCACCGCAGGAGATCTATTTGATCGCTAATTGCATTATAAGCACATAGCTCTCTAGGCTCGCAGGTTTTGCATTTTATACATAGCTCGCGGTCGATGAAGTAGGGCATTTGTGATTTGATTTTACCAGCTATATCAACTGGTAGAATATAAACCCTCGTGCCTCCCTTGATTGCTTGAGCAACTGCATTGGTAACAAGTGTGTCAGCAATCCCGTGAGCTATTTTAGCAGTGGTATTGGAAGTAGCTGGTGCAACTATCAATGCGCTGTATTTCCCAAGCCCAAGTCTACCTGCTTTAGGCGAACTAGCACTTGATTCCAAGAAAACTTCCTCTAAGTATCTACCTGGAGCTATCTTCTGCAGCTCGCTATATAAGCCATACATCTTAACAACTTCTTCCCCTGCTTTGGAGAGATAGATGGTTATTTTAACATTCTTTTTAGCCTTAATTTCTTTGAAAACTTGAAAGCTCTCCCTGAGATAATGCCCAGCGCCGGTTATCGCCCAAGCTATGGCTTTATCAGTATCTTTAGCTATATCTTTAGCTTCTTTAGCTGTATCTTTAGCTATATCTTTAGCTATAGCTATTCCCCCAGATATTGCTTTAGCTTTTTGAGCGCCTTTTTCTCTCGACCACTGCCGCATTTCTCAATGATTGTGCTATAGTATTCAATTAACTCTTTATATCTCTCCTCCCCAGTAGCGCGATATCGAGTGGCATGTATCGCTGCTTCTATTACGGCATAGAGTGCTCTGTTAATGGCAGCCACTTTTTTATTTACAACCTCGCCTAGCTTGGGCTTGAGCATTATTAAAGCTGGTTCTTCACTTGATTTTATTTTGCATTCAAATAAAACCCAAGCATTAGCTTGCCTCAGCACTGGAATCGCGAGATTTTTAAAGATATACTGCTTTTTATTTAAATTGGAGAAAGCAGCTGTTATGAAAAGCATTGGATCGTCAACTATATTTCCAATCAATGCACCTGTCTCGACAACGTTTTTATAGGTAGTGGTGTTTTTATAGATCTTCGCTGAAACTGCGCCTCTTTTAATCCTCAAGCCAATTGGGGCTGCGTTAGGCTGCTTTGAATTTGAAATCGTAGTTGCTATTACTTCATTTATTCCCTCGCTTAAGCCATAGCTCTGGAGATTCAAAAGCGCATTCCCCCAAGCAGGGCTATGAAGAGTGAACCAGCGATTATATCTGCAGTTGAACCTGGGTTTATGCCCTCGCGTATTAGCTGTTCATCGAATTGCTTAATCTGCCCTTTATCCTTTAAAACTAGGTTTGCCATTTGACTTACCCAGATTGCTTTTTGCTTGCCGAATTTAATCTCAATGAAGGTATCTGGCTCCTCAGAGAGCATTTGAAGATAAACTTGCACTATGGCATCGTTTATATTGCTCTCCACAGTTTTTTTATTCAGCAGCAGAGCGCCGTTGAAGGTCCGGGGGAAGCCCTTGCACCATTCCTCAGCGATTAAATCTCGATCGCAACTGAGCTTCATAACTTCATATAGAGATAGATTTTTTTCCTCCAATATTTTTAGAGAACTCGGGTTGTTAACATCGAGATAGTCCACTTGCTTTACCTTTACCTTAACGCTTGAGAAGGCCTTGTAGAATTCAATTGCATCTCTAGCAGTGGTATTCTTCACCAGCTGCACTGCATTTTGCTTCAACTCGGATTGAGATCTACTCATAGCTGCGCTCATTATCAAGGGAATTAAAAGAGTGAAAGCACCGAAGTGGGTATTTCCACCTCTATGCCATTTTATGCTTTCCTCAACCGCTGCTCTTATCAAGGCACCTATTCCACTCTTCGACCTAGCTGCTTGTTCAAAAATAGGGTATACTCCAACTGCTGATGCCAAGAAGTGCTCATAGCGCGTATCTTTATAATCGTGCTCTCGATCTATATTCCCAGGCTTGGGATTCGCTGCGACTTCTAAGATCAATGCAAGTTGAGCACACCTAGCTATGTAGCTTGGCTCATACATTTTTTCTGCCTCATATATGCCTTGATATGTTCAGATAGTGCTTTCTTAAGCTGCATATATCGCGCGTCGGATAAATGAGCCTTTCTAAGTGCAGCTTCTCTACCTACGCACGGCCTGTGAATGGTGCAGCACCAAGCTAAGCTTCCATAGCAAGTGGTATCGCCCTTCTCAAGCGGGGTTTCTTTTGTGAAGTCCAACTTGATCTTAGCATATTCCTCTTTAGTTAGGCCAGCGAGTCTCAATGCATCCTGCAGAGGGCAGTTTTTGACTGGCATGCAGCAGAAGGTAAGTGCTCGCAGGTCGCCATCTCTACATATATGCTTGGGAGCGTTGTACCAGCCATATTTCCTTTGCTCATCTTCGATTTCCCTTGCAAGGTGCTTGAAAATTGTATAGTCATACTTCGCAGCTCTAGCGATTGAAACCATATCTGCTCCTCGAGAGAATAACTTGTGGGCTGTTTCGAAGTCGTGCACTGAGTTGTTACCTATTATGAATAGGTCAGTTGCATTTCTAATTTTCTTTATCACACTAGGGTCGGAGCCCTCAGCGCCCACTGCGTCTACGTGAATTATATCAGCGCCTGCTTCCTCTATAGCGCGTGCTAGCTCTACATCGTCTACTATATTTCCACGGATTTTTATGGAGAGCACTACATCCGTTTTTTTAATCTCCCTAATCCAATTTGAAAGACGAGGTAGATCTCTAAGTAGAGCATCACCAGCTCCCAGAGCTAATATTTCAGGCTGTCTGCAGTGGGCGTTTAACTCTAAAATCGCGTGGTATTTCTTCGCTAACTCAGCTACTCTTATCAATGGCCCTATATCTGCAGCTCTAACGTTAATTGCCACCGCTACTTTTTCACGCTCAAGTGCTTTTAACTCAGATCTTAGAAAAGCAATTGGATTGCTGAATATGAACTCCTGCCTCCCGCGTTTCATCATTTCCTTTGAAGCTTTTTGAGTTGCTGCATCCACGCTGAAGCCTCCTATGACCACTAGTCCCACGTTTTCAGCTATTTTTTTAGCAAATTTACTATCGGTTATACCTGCCATCGCTGAGAGAGCTAAGGGGTTTTTAAATTTTATTCCAGCTATCTCTAGGTCGAAGAGTTCCGTCATTTCACTTCAGTTTTGGCTAAATTTGCTTATAAGATTATTCATAGTCATAGTAATAATAGAATTCACCTTTTGCTTTTTGCTCTCTATCAAGCTTAGAATCAGGCTTGTTAACCCTCGGTCTCTTAGTTTCTTCATCGCGGCGGAAGGTAATATCTAAGCTATGGAGAAAGCGATTCATACCCGTGCGCATATCAAATGGCCCAAGTGCTCTACCGTGAACTGTGGGCTCTCCTTCGAATACTAGCAAGCGATCGCTGATCATATCGATTAAATAAATATCGTGGTCTGCCACGAGAGCGGTTACTTCATTATGCTCAGCAAATCTTCTTATAACCTTAGCTGCTAGCACTCTTTGCTCTACATCTAAATGTGCACTTGGTTCATCTAAGAGGTAGAGTTCTGCAGCTCTACTTAAGCAAGCTGCTATCGCTACCCTTTGAAGCTCGCCTCCACTGAGCTCAGCTAGGTTTAAATCAAGCAAGCGTTCCAGCTGAAGTGGCCTAAGTATCTCAGCTTTATAGTAGGAGGAATCGAATTCAGCTGTGATTTGCTTTAAATATGCCTGCACAGTTATCTTTTGATCTGCACTTATATACTGCGGCTTGTAGGAGACCCTCAACTTTAAATTCAGCTCTCCAAAAGTGGGACTTTCAACTCCAGCTAGGATTTTGATGAATGTACTCTTGCCTATGCCATTTGGCCCAACTATGCCTATTACTTCTCCTTTGCGCAGTTCTCCCTCGCTGACTTCTAATTTAAATTTTTCATATTGCTTTACGAAGCCTTTGAATTCCACTAATACCTTTGCTTCCTTCTTCTTCCTTGGCGCAATTACTTCGAATTTAATTGGCGCTGGCCTAATTCTAACATTCTCCTCCCGCAGATAGCCCTTTAGATATTCATTTATGCCTACTCTAACGCTTTTGGGATGGGTGATTACCCCATAGCAGCCTGCTTCACCATATGCGATGTGCACTGCATCTGTTAATAAATCCAATATAGCTAGATCGTGCTCCACCACTAAAACACTTCCTTCCTTGGATATCTCTCTTATTAACTTAGCCACTTTTATGCGCTGATAAATATCTAAATAAGGGGTTATTTCATCGAAGAAATAGAAATCAGCTCTTCGCAATGCACAAGCTGCTATCGCTACCCTTTGAAGCTCACCTCCACTGAGCCCAGCTATATCTCTTTTTAAAATTGATTTTAAATCCAGTAGCTCTACTACTTCCATTAGCTTTTTACGCTCATCAAGTTTATTGAGCAGCTCCTCCACACTGCCTTTGAAGTAACTTGGGATTTGCTCTATATACTGCGGCTTAAGCGCTGTTTTTACCTCCCTTTCCTTCAGCTTCTTGAAATATTCATGCAGCTCTGATCCTGAGTAGTGCTTCAAGATCTCATCCCAGTCTATGGTTTCTCTCCCTAGATTTGGCTTTATGATGCCTGATAGAATTTTAACAGCTGTGCTCTTGCCTATGCCATTTGGGCCTATGATTCCAATTACTCTACCCCTCTGTGGAATTGCCAAGCCATATAATGCAAAGCCATTTATACCATAGCGATGGGTTTCGATTTCTTTGAGTTCCTCAGGCAATTCTATTATCGCTATTGATCCAAATGGACATTTTTTCACACAGATCGCACAGCCAACGCATAGTTCTTCAGAGATAACTGGCTTGCCACTTTCAGCCAGCACTATAGTTTCATCTCCAGTTCTAACTCGAGGGCAAAAGCGCATGCATTCATAGGTGCATTTCTTGGGCTGGCAGCGGTCTGAGTTGATTATGGCAATGCGCATGGCTCACCTTAGTTAAGCAGCAATGTGAAGCTTACAAACCAAGTTATAAAAACCATGAATCCTATATAAATCCAGTCCTTAACCGCTAAGTTTTCACGTTCAGTGCTTATCAAGGGAAGGGTATATCTATGGATATACATACCTATGAGTACAAGAACTAAGATAAGAGGACCCACTCTTCTATAATCGCTAGATACAAATTTCACTATCAATAGAGATATAATTCCAAGTAAAACTCCAGTTGCAATTGGGAGAAGAGTCCTCTTGAGATTGCCTAGGTATTCTTTTCTCCTCGCCGCTTCATCCTTCTTTTGTTTCATTACACCAATCCTCTGAAGCTGAATAACTGTAACCTATTCGGAGAATCTTTGAATGAATTTCTAATTGATGTTATATATGATTTTTGATAATGCGCGAGCTCGTTTTTAAGTTTAGGGTTCAAAAGCAGGAAAAAGAGAAAAAATAGAATAACGAAAAAATCATCACTTACTGAACATATTACTAGCCTAATAAATCGCACTATAGAAAACCAACGATTTTCAGAGCCACATTCACTTTGCTCACTCAACCGCTCATTTCCTCATAAATTTACTATTTACCCTTTTTACCCTCTTGCAAACTTGCAAACTTGCAAACTAAAAGTTGTCAAACCGGTCAAACCAAAAAAAGCTCTTTTACCCCTTTCAGGTTTCTCTCCTAATACGGGGGATGCGAAACGCAATACAAGTTCAAATCGGTTTCATTAATATTTTTAATATTTTTAATATGCAAAAGATTTTTAAGATTTAAAGATAATAAAGATTCTGAATATCTATGCAAAGCAATGTTGTGGAAAAGGTTGAAGAATGCCTCTCCTGCCCTCAATCTTGCTCCTGTGAAGCTTGCACTTCCTCCTTTGCTCCTTGGATGAGAGAGGATGCGTGAGCGTGGTTATGCTAAGGCTGTTGATTTCGAGGGTAATATTCGCGATTTCATCAAGCTTTGCTTGGACTATGGCGGCCTGCCTGTTTTTCACACTCGCTATGCAAGTAAGCGCTTTGACAACTTGGTTTTAGGGTTTTGTTATCGTGGTCGTTTGAAGGCGCATATGTGGTTCAAGAATGTGCCTAGTGATGTTCTCGATGTGATGGAGCGCATAACTGGCGATTGGCGCTGGCTTTTGCAGAGGTATCCTGTTAAGGGTTCTGCTCATTCCAATCCCGATGCTGATGTTACTAAGCTCTCAGATTTTGATGTTGCTGCTGCTAAGAAGATTAATGAGCTTATTGATGAGAGGCGCTTCTACGGTGTTCGCGAGGAGATGGCTGAGGTTGATAGCACGGTTATTATTTGGAGCAATGAAGCTAGGAATTGGTTTGTTGAGCGTGCTCGTGGTAGGATTAAAGCTGGTGAGCGTGTTAAGCTTGATGCCAATGAAGTCTTAGTTCCTTTTAGCCCAGTTCGAATTGAACGTGTTATAGGTTTTCTCAAGCCTCCGCCTCTCTATATGTTGAGCTACGAAGCTAAGGCTCTGGCTATTGATCCCAAGGTTCACTCTGGGCTTTGGGCTGCTAAGCAAATTGAATCCAGATATCAAGAGTTGTTGAGGAGGAAATATGTATGAGTTATAGAGAGGGCTTTAGTACTTTAAAGCTCAGCGAGCCGACTACGCTTAGGGATATAGCTCTCACCATGAGCTATATTCCAAGTAGTTTTAAAACCCCTCGCTTGAGGAGCTTCCCAGGCTTTTACGTGAGTATGATGTTAAACCAGGTATTCGCGTTGAATGTGCTTGGAGTACTTTTGTTTCTAAGGAGGATGAGTTTAAGCAGCCCAATTCTGCTTGGTTGAAGCGTGTTCTTGTTTACAATTTAGGGGAAGGCTATCGCCACTGGAAGTTTTCAAGAAAGCAGCGCTTGCTCGGATGTATGGCGTGGGCTATGGAATCAGAAGTTTTCCTGGCACGCAGTGGAATTTGCTTTCAAGTGCTGGAGATTTCTGGCTTGCTTTTCAGAAAAGCTCTGCTAATATTGAGATTGCTCGTGGAAAGTCCTTTGAGGTTGCAGAGAAATATCTTGAGGACTGCAAGTTCGCTGGTTTTAATGATCAAAATGATAGTATTTCTAGCGGTGATGAGGAAATTAAGATCTCGATAGAGCTGCTTTTATCGACCAATTTGCCTGCATATGTTGGAAAAGCTTTACCAGTTATCTGTCCTCGTTTGGGTCTCTTTGAGAATGTAATTTTGAAAGGCAGCGATGAAGTTTATACATATAGTGTGAAGACTGAAGAGAAGGTCTGCAGCGGTACTCTTAAGCCACTTAAGCTAACCCTTTAACATTTTAACATTTATATATATACTTTTGATAAATTATATATACTTTTGAATAGTCTATATATGGATGTGGAGGAAAGAAAGATTCAAATTACAGGTGGCAAAACATTCATTGTTTCCCTTCCGAAAGCTTGGGGAGATTCCATTGGACTTAAAGCCGGGTCGAAGGTGGTATTGGTTCCGCAGCCAAGTGGCGATTTATTATTGAAAGTTAAAGATGAAGTTTTTACGCAGCGAGAAGTAATAATGCATATAGACGAAATAGGGGGAGAAAGACTGGCGAGAGAGATCACAGCACTATATATAGCTGGTTTTCCCATCATTCGCTTAAAAGCAAAGAGAATTTCACTGGAGCAAATTCAAGTTATAAAGAAAAATGTGAATAGATTAATTGGACCTGAGATCATCGAGGAAACCTCTGAAGAAATCGTTATACAGGACTTTCTCGACATCAAGAGCTTCACAGTAGACAAATGCCTGAAGCGCATGCACCTCTTCGCGACCTCGATGCATAAAGATGCATTGCAAGCACTTATAGAGAATAATATGGATCTCGCGAGAAGCGTGCTGCAGCGAGATGACGAAGTTGATCGCTTATCTTTACTTATATTAAGGCAATTAAGCTCAGTGCTAGCAAGCTTAAGAGTACCGGAAACCAGTAGTTTATCAATTCTCGATTACTTCAGCTATTATGAAGCAGCGCAATGCATTGAGAGGATTGTTGATCACGCGCTGAAGATCTCGAGAATGGTTTTAAAGTTGAATAAAAAGAATATTCCTAGCGATTTTCTCGCGAAACTGGAAAAAGCGAGTGCATTTATGAATCAAATGTTTGAATTAGCATTTAACTCGCTAATGAAGCAAGATCTAGAACTTGCGGATAAAGCAATGAATTCCAAGCGAATGATTGAAGAAGCCTTGGTAGAAGCAGATATAAAAATGTTTGAGTTTGACTCTAACATGCTCTTTGCCATAGGCATAATTAAGGATAGCATAGATAGATCTGGGGATTACTGCAAGAACATATCTGAAATTGCGATAAATAGAATAATGACCAAGAAACTGCAACCCAATAAAATATAAATATATAGACCATAGTTTAATATATAGATTTTATAGCGATTTATATTCTATATAGATAAATCTCATATATTTTTAAGGCTATTCACTCATATTGGTGAGGTGAAAAATTGAATTTTAATGTCAATGAAAATAGAAATTATGGAAAACTCTTTTTTACATTGAGCTTAATTGCAGTAATATTTGCCGGATGTACAGCTCCCACTACAACTCCCCCGTCAGTGCCTACGCAAATTACCATAAATGGTGCAGGAGCAAGTTTTCCCTATCCATTATTATCAAAATGGAGTTTTGAATATAGCAAGCTTAAGCCAAATGTGCAAATTAACTATCAAAGCATTGGCAGCGGCGGGGGCATAAGGCAAATTAGCGAGAGAACCGTGGATCTTCGGAGCCAGCGATGCGCCACTGAGTGATGCGCAATATGCCAATCTCCCTGGAATACTTCATATCCCTGTAACCATAGGCGCAGTCGTGCTTGCATACAACATCCCTGGCATAACAGCAGGATTGAAGTTAACTGGAGAGGTAATTGCAGATATATTTCTAGGTAAAATCACCAATTGGAATGACCCTAGAATTGCAAGTCTCAATCCAGAAATAGAGCTGCCTAATCGTGAAATACTAGTGGTGCATAGGTCTGATGGGAGTGGCACTACATATGTCTTCTCCGAGTACCTCTCCACTGTGAGTCGGGATTGGGCTGAAAAAGTTGGAAAAGGCACTGCTTTGAATTGGCCAATTGGCTTAGGTGGCAAGGGTAATGAAGGCGTTGCAGGCCTAATTTATCAAAATCCATATTCCATTGGATATATAGAACTTACTTATGCAAAAATTCAAAAATTGCCCATTGCACAAGTGAAAAATCAAGCGGGCAACTTCATAGAGCCAAGTCTTGAATCAACCAAAGCAGCTGCTGCTAGTGCTATGCCAAAGCTGCCAAAGGGCAGTGAAAGCTGGTCAAAAGTTTCAATTGTAAATGCGCCAGGAGCTAATTCATATCCAATTTCAAGCTTAAGCTATCTCTTGGTTTATAAAGATCAAGAAGATCAAGCTAAGGGGAAAGCTCTAGCTGAATTTCTCTGGTGGGCAATTCACGAAGGTCAAAATTATTCCTCAGAGCTGCTCTATGTACCCCTTCCGCAAGAAGTGGTGAAATTAAATGAAGAAACTATAAAGCTAATGAATTACAAAGGAGAAGCATTTATCAAGTAGTTAAAGGAAGGGATGGGAGTGATGAAATTGTGAAGAGAATAAGCATCTCCGCTGATTCAATATTTCACGCAGTAGTAGCTATTTGTGCTATTGGCATAATAATATTAGCAGTTTTGCTCTTCTATCAACTTTTAAGCGGTGCTCAGCTTTCTATATTCAAATTTGGCTTAGGCTTTATATTCCAATCAACATGGGATCCGGTTTTCCAGGTATTTGGAGCACTGCCCTTTATTTTTGGCACTATTGTGTCAGCAGCGCTAGCCTTAATCATCGCAGTACCCTTAAGCCTTGGAGTTGCAATTTACCTCGCTGAGTTTGCTCCAAGCAAGATTAGAGATCCAATTTCCTTTGTCATTGAACTTATCGCGGCAATACCAAGTGTAATTATTGGGCTATGGGGCATCTTTGTATTAGCGCCTGTGATGCGCGATTTTATCATGCCATTCCTAGCAAATAGCTTGGGATTCTTGCCCTTTTTTCAAGGACCTAGATTTGGCTTATCAATGCTTACTGGTGGCGTGATTCTTGCAATCATGATAATACCAATTATTTCCTCAATTTCAAGAGAAGTGCTTTTAGCTGTGCCGAATACACAAAGAGAAGCAGCCTTAGCACTGGGTGCAACGAAGTGGGAAACAATAACCATGGCAGTAATA
This sequence comes from Methanocellales archaeon, assembly GCA_037443105.1. Taxonomy (GTDB): domain Archaea; phylum Halobacteriota; class JAWCLZ01; order JAWCLZ01; family JAWCLZ01; genus JAWCLZ01. The sequence goes on along the minus strand of JBBIOZ010000023.1, from coordinate 7,429 downwards.
CCTTACGCGAGACCCGGTATCTTTGGAGCAATAATCCTTGGCTTTGGCCGAGGAGTGGGCGAGACAATGGCAATTACAATGGTAATTGGCAATTCTCCAATGATTGCTTGGTCGCTTTTTGCACCAGCGCATACAATGGCAGCGGTTATCGCTAATGAATTTACAGAGGCAACTTATGACCTATATATCTCCGCTTTAATCGAGATTGGTTTGCTTCTCTTCATAATCACTATGATCATTAACATCTTCGCGAGATTGCTGATATGGAAAATGCAAAAGGAAGTTGGTGAAGAATGATCAAGCGCTTAATTGAACCTAGGAAGTGGAGAAAAATTGTAGATAAAACCATGCTTTCGCTTGCATTTTGCAGTGTTTTAATAGTGCTTATTCCATTGTTTGGGATTATTTTTTATGTGACAATAAATGGGGCTTCTGCAGTTAACATTGAATTTCTAACTCAGCTCCCTAAACCAGTGGGGGAAAGTGGAGGTGGCTTTGGAAATGCCATTCAAGGTAGTTTCATGGTTGTAGGCATCGCTAGTTTAATTGGAATTCCCATTGGCATTTTATCAGGTGTTTATCTTTCTGAATTTGGCAATTCCAAGCTTGCTCAAGTCACGCGTTTTATAGCAGATGTATTAACAGGGGTGCCCTCGATAGTAGCAGGTATTTTTAGCTATACCCTTATAGTTTTATATTTCAAGCAATTCTCAGCAATTGCTGGGGGCGTTGCGCTTAGCGTTATAATGCTCCCCATCATTGCGAGAACTACTGAAGAGGCTATGAAAATGGTGCCAAATATGCTTAGAGAAGCCTCTCTTGCCCTTGGAATTCGAAAGTGGATTACCACATTGGTTGTGGTTATAAGTACTGCGAGAAGTGGTATTGTAACTGGTATCATGCTAGCGGTTGCTAGAATAATGGGGGAAACTGCGCCTTTACTCTTTACCTCATTCAACAATCGATATTGGGCTCAAGGTATAGATCAACCAGTTGCAACAATACCTGTGCAAATCTATACTTATGCAATTACACCCTTCCCTGAATGGCAAGCGCAAGCATGGGGAGGGGCATTTATACTCTTAATAATAGTGCTATCATTGAATATTGGAGTTAGAATTGCAGCTAGAAAGGGGGTGAGAATTGCTTGAGTGATGTTAAGATTAAAATTATTAATTTAAATGCTTGGTTCGGGATGAAACAAGTTCTTAAAAATATAAATATGGATATTAAAAAAATCATATAACTGCTGTCATAGGTCCTTCAGGCTGTGGAAAATCTACTTTGATTAGATGCTTGAATCGCATGCATGAAGTAGTAATAGGAGCAAGAGTAACTGGCAAGGTTTTGCTTGACGATCTTGACATCTATGGGGAAGGAGTAGATCCTGTTGAAACTCGAAGAAGAGTTGGAATGGTTTTTCAAAAGCCAAATCCCTTTCCCACGATGTCAATCTTCGATAATGTAGCAGCTGGACTAAAACTAGGGGGTGGTTTAAATAGCCGAAGGATTTCTCAAGTAGTGGAGCAAAGCTTGAAAATGGCTGCGCTATATGATGAAGTGAAGGATGATTTGAATAAATCAGGGGCAAGTTTATCAGGTGGACAGCAGCAAAGGCTATGCATAGCTCGAGCTCTCGCCGTTAATCCCGAGGTGCTCCTGCTTGATGAACCTTGCTCTGCATTAGATCCAATTTCCACTTCAAAAATTGAGGACTTGCTTATGGAGCTTAAAAAGAATTATACTATTGTGCTCGTTACGCATAATATGCAGCAAGCAGCTAGAGTCTCGGATTATACTGCTTTCATGTATTTAGGTGAACTCATTGAATATGGGCCTACAAAAACTATGTTCGAGAAGCCAAGAGATAAGCGAACTGAGGATTATATAACAGGTAAATTTGGATAAGTGATAGAAAATGTTTAGAGTGCAGTATAGACAGGAACTGGAGAAGTTAAAGAAGGATGTGCTTGAGATGGGGGAGCTCGCTAGGCTGAGCGTGAGAAATTGCATTACTGCGCTTCAAAAGCACGATGTAAAGCTTGCAACTCAAGTGCTTGAAGATGGCAAAAAGGTTGATGAATTGGAATTCGCTATTGAAAAAGATTGCATGCGTCTCCTTGCTCTTCAACAGCCAATGGCAAGTGACTTAAGATTCATAGTAACATGTTTAAAAATAATTGGCGAGTTAGATAGAATTAGTGATCACTCCCAAGATATTGCGAATATTGCAATAGAACTTGCGGATCAAGTTTATTTTAAGCCGCTTATCGACATTCCAAGAATGTGCGAAGCTTGCCAGGAAATGCTATTGATAGACCTAGAGGCATTTAAAACAAGTGATATCTCTCGTCTCAAAGAGCTTCAGGAGATAGAAGATTTAGTTGATGGCTTGAGCGATCAAATTCGAAGAGAGGTAATTACATTTATGATTGAAGACCCCAAGCTCATACGCATGGCATCCCATTTCTCCTTCATAGCGCAGCATCTAGAGAGAATAGCGGATCACGGCTGCAACATAGGGAGCAGATTATATTATATGATAACTGGGGATAGAATTAAAATTGAGTAAAAAAAGGGAAAAAAGAAATGAAGCAAGTGCTATTCATTTGCATTGAGAATAGCTAGAAGTCAAATGGCCTTTTTTAATCACCTTGCAAAAAGCAGAGCTAGAGCGAGCAGCGCCAGTTTGAAATTGACTAGAGAGGTTAATCCATTTGCAGTGCAAGTGATAAAGGAAATTGGAATTGATATTAGCAATAGCAATCAAAAGCCAAAGCAGCTTGCTCTTTATCTATTACTGTTAGTTAAATTTGATTACATCATAACCACGGGCTGCATCAATGCTTGCCTAGTTACATCGAAAGAGAAAACAATTAAGTGGAATATTCAAGACCTAAAGGGAGTTGAAAATTTAGAAAGCTGAAACGTAATAAAGGCAAAAGTGCTGAGTTAATTGGAGAATTAAAGCTAAATGAGGAGGAGGAATAGTTGCTTAAGAAAATCTTGGTTGGAGTCGATGGCTCTGAGGATTCGAAGAAGGCTTTGGATCAAGCAGTTGAACTCGCAAGGCAATTTGGAAGTGAATTAATAATTATCACGGTAATCCCGAGGGAGATAAGAATGACAAAGTAGAGCGATTCTTGCTAGGCAGCATTGCTTCCAAGGTCGTCAAAAGCTCTAAAGTCTCAGTTTGGATAGCTAGGTGAAAGCTTGATTGATAATTGGCTTTTAATTCTTAGCTCTGCACTTGTAGCTCTCTTCATGGCTTGGGGAATTGGGGCTAATGATCTTGCTAATGCAATGGGCACTTCGGTTGGGAGTCGAGCTTTAACTACTTAACTTCGCCAATTGACCTTTTCATAACTAACCACGTGCTCTAGTTGTATTTGCCAGTTGAGTTTTTAGCGTAAATGGAGGCTTTTGTCTTCATATTTCCATACAAATGCCCCAAAAATGCTCAAAATTTGGGGTGATACATTGCTTAAAATATGAAATCTAAAGCCATTTTCTGGGTAAACAAGGTAGATCTTTAGCTCCAATGTATCTCGCAATCTCAGGAGAATAAGTCTCGGCTATTTGATGCGTAGAAACCGCATGCGTAAGCTTGTACACGTGCAACTCGTATGTCGGTTGATGAATATTTGAAGTTCCTTGCTGAGCAGAGGGAGAAGTGGCGATTGCTATCTATGGTTAGGAGGTGAATGGGTTTGGCTAAGTATATTGAGCCTTTGGATGTGCAGGTTGAGAAGATTTATAAGTCTATTGAGAAGGTGGCCCTGGAGAGTGGTATTACTAAGGAGGATATTCTTGAGGTTATTGATCCTGAGAAGCCTCTCTCGGTGAATATGAAGAAGGTGCATGATTTGCTTTTGAAGTGGTGATCACTTAGATGGGTGCTTATGAGGAATTTTGGCATGATTATCGCAAACTGCGTGGTCATTTTTTAAAACAAGAACAAGAAAGACTTAGGCGAAGTAAGCCTAGAGCGCTTGGTGCTCAAACGGTGATGGTGCAGAAGAATTTATTCGCCAAGCTCAAGCGTCTTTATCATGATATCGCTGGCATTGATGACTGGGCTGCATATATCGATGTCTCGCTTGAATATAGCGAGCTCGTGGATAGAGCTAGGGAGCAATTTGGCGCGGTTTTTCCCACGAAGGTTAGAGAGTTACAGAGGGCTCAGGAGGAGGAGTTTAAGGCTGAGCAGAAGAACTCGATTCGCAATGAAATCGAGAAGATCATTCTCGATGTCACCTATGATGCATTGGTTGAGATTTATGATTTAAAGCTTGAGGATGTTGAGTGGTATCAAGCTAGGCATCCCTATATCGCGGTGAGAGAGATTAAGAAGGTTTTAGAGGACTTAGTCGCTGGCTATGGGAAGAAATTAGTGGATGAAGTGGTTGAGGAGAGCGCGCCTGTGACTAAAATTGAAGTGGTGAGACCAGTGCCTTCGCCTACTCCGCAGCCTCCTAAGGTTGAAGTTTTCGTTACCACCATTAGAGAAGAAGATATCGAGAAGCCAGCTTTGGTTTATCGCTATGGCAAGCCAGAGCTACCTATAGCTCCTGCTCAATTTGGCGATCCCTCGCATTTTGAGAGGCTTAAGGTTGGCAGGTGGTATGCTCTTACCCATTTTCCCACTATTGAGGAGGCAAAGAAGTATGTTGAGAGCCGTAAGCCGCCTTATATTGGTTTAGAGGCGAAGGAACTTGAGGTTTGGAGGGCTCTACCTGCTTATGAGCTTGATGTTTATTATTGGCAGGGAGAATATTGGCCGATGTTTAGAATCATAGAGGCTCCAAAGCCTGAAGTTCCACTTAAGGTTGTTACTCTTCCAGAATTGCTTTGGAAGAAGATTGCTAGAGCTCCTGGTAGGGATTTGGGCTATTATTTGCGCTTGCTCCGCGATATTGAGGATCGTAGATATAATGGGTTGACTGGTGAGCAGATTTCTCTAGCCATTGATACAATTCGCCCTATTATTGAGGAGCTCAGGATAGAAGAGGCGAGGAAGAGAAGGGAACCTAGGTTTGGTAGAGTTGAAACTATTCCAGGTGAGCGTGCACCGGAGCGTGTTCCTAGGATTGAGATTCCACCTGCTGTTGAGGTTGAAGTTAAGCCGGTTAAAATGGTTGATCAAGTTGCATTGGGCAGAGAGCTTGAAGTTATTGCGAGGGAGAGATTTGGAATTGAGTTTAGATTTCTAAGTGCTGAGCAGAAAGCTGAGATCTATCCAGTTGCTCTCGAGCGTGTTTCGAAGGCTGGTAAGGTTGTTTCTAGGCTGCCTGAGATTGAAGTTAGGCTTATGCAAATGCGTGATAAATATGGTAGATTTGTTTTTCCACAGGAGAAGCTCTATTGGTCTTTGTCGAAGGAGGATTGGGAGAAGATATATCCTTGGACTGAGAGCCTGCCTATGAAGGTATACCGCGCTTTTAGCGAGGGTGCTTTGGACTATGGTGATTTTGAGGAAATTGGTATTCCTCGCTGGCAGGTTGATGAGTGGTTGATGTATGCAAAGGCTGAGATGCATAGGAGGGGTTCTAAGGTTGTATTATAGCGCTTTAAAACTCCTTGGTAACAATTCAGTTAAAATTAATCACCAATTGACATGGATTTCCAGAAAATCTGGCAACAATACAAGGTAAAAAGGGAATGCGATGAAAATCTCAAGCGCCGCGATGAAATGGGTGTGGAGGCACTGCCCCTATGAGCTTTGGCTTAGAAAGAGAAATGAGGTTTGGGAGCGAGATTTATTGAAACTACGTTGGAGAGCAGTGGCATGGTGGTGTTCTTAAAATTGTTTCTCTCGAAATGTCGCTGCAGGTAGGGTTTTTGTTGATCTAACTCCAGGTATTGTTCTAATCTCATTGAAAACGATATTGCTTAGCTCATTAAAGTCTTTTGCTTCTATTTTTACGATGAGGTCATATGCTCCAAATAAGAAATAAACCTCTTTAAATTTCTCCTTTTTGATTAATTCATCGTATACTTTCTTATCTTTGCCTAATTCTACATTTATAAGCACAAAGCCAACAGCCATTTTTCTCCCCCAAAGATTTTTTTATCGAAGCTTCATCTCTTTTTCAATTCTATCTATTCTAGTCTCAAGTTCTTTTAGCTTATTTATAATCCAAGCTATGTCAGGCATTGTGGTTTTTATTTGAACACTGGGTGGGATTGGCTTGGGTGTTAAATCTGGGATATCCTTAATACTTGGTCTTTTCCTTAAATCCTCAGGTCGAAATATTTGCATGATTGCCTCCAAATTATAAATATAGCAAATCTACTTCTTAAAAATATGCTATTCAATTGATTCTATAGCTTCATTGGATTAGCAAAGGCCGTGGAAGGGAAGAACAAAAAATTCAAAGCATGAGTACTAGTTGTCTACTTGGTAAAGGCAGGCAATTGATGCAAATTTAAGTTTGCTGAGCTAAAATCGTTGGACTGGAGCGATAGTTTGAAAAATTTCAGGGAAGAATGAAATATAGGGTGTGAATAAAATGCCAAAAGTTACTGCTGAAGTCAGCATCGTTCCAATTGGCACGGGGGATACTGGAATTAGTGCCTTCGTTGCTGAAGCAGTTAAAGCATTGGAGAAAGTAGCGGAATCTAATGGGCTTCGCTATCACGTTTGCGCTATGGGAACAGCTATTGAGGGCGAATTGGATTTAGTTTGGCAAGCGGTGAGGGTAATGCAGGAGGCGATGTTCAATGCTGGCGCGAAAAGGCTTATTACAACCCTTAGGGTTGACGATAGGAGGGATAAAGAAGAGACGTTGGAGCGGAAGAGAGAGGCTGTGCTAAAAAGGGGGCTAAAATTGAGATGCTGTAACGAATTTTGAAGCCTTGTTTTTAAATTGCATTTTAAGTTTGCCTAGAGCAAACACTTATTACTTAAGTTAAGCTTTGGGCTTGAAAATGAGATTAGATTGTAAATATAAACTCCTTGGATAGCCAAATTTTGAATAATACCTATCAATATTTTCTCCCTCGCTAAGTCGATGGTAGCGAGGTAAATTTACCTCTAATCGAGCCAATTTTTTCCATCCTACCTCGCTACCTAAAAGGGGGTGAGAAAAATATGGTTGGAGGATAAAGGACAGGGATGAAGACGAAAAGTATGATTACCAAGTTTGAGTTGCCTTTTATGAGGGGACCAAGTGATTGAAAATAAAATAGAAATAATAAAATAAAATTACACTTGCGTAAATTTGGTTGGACTTGGTTAAAGGAAGTAGAGAACATGGTCTCTATTTGACTTAAGTGGTATCAATTGATTATATGACGGATGGGGAAAAACTATGGAGAAACTCAGAAGAGCCTTCGAACGGTATTCTGAGAGTTTATACCAGAAAAAAATCATTAATATTGGAGACCAAACTCTGCGATGCAATATTTGTATCACACGCACTTAGCC
>JBBIOZ010000022.1:8622-21849 GCA_037443105.1 Methanocellales archaeon | reverse complement strand
AGCAATATGCTGCAATGGTAAAGCTGCATTTATATAAACCTGAGATGACGATCGCTTGCACTCGCTGGTTCACAGCCAGAGATAATGCCATTATTACCGATGTATATGCAGATAGAACTGGAGTAAGTGCAACGATCAAAGGCAAATCACAGGTACCATTACGAGGCACAGTGCTCTTCACAGTAATGCAAGAAGGGGAGGTTATTGAATTTATCCAGAAGCCATCTCCCTCAATCTTATTAAATGAAGAGAAAACCGTTGAGGCAATGTGGAAAAAGCAGTTAAACGCTGGATTATACGATGTCAGGGTCGAACTTTTGGGTAATGATGGAGACATACTATACCAGTACGATAAAGTCATAGAGGTCGAGCCAATTGCCGCCAAATTGACTCCATCTCCAACAAAGCAAGCTTCAGCACCAGCAGCACCGCTAGCCATTCTTGCTATTTTTATAGCTTTTTTCATGTCTTTAAGAGAGAGGTATGAATAATGTTCGAGTTATTCATAGCAATACGCCATATTAAGGAGAGACGTAGGCAAACTTTGCTATCCATAAGTGCCGTTGCAATTGCGATCGCCATTCTGGTGGTCACTCAGGGAATGATGAATGGCTATAATTATTTGCTGCTCAATAAAACGGTGGACAACCTTCCGCATATAACAGTTCTTCCTCGTGAAAATGAAAAATACATCTACCGTTATCAAACCATCATTGCAAGAATCAGTTCAATTGATGGCGTTGTAGCAATTTCACCTCATCTCAATGGTCAGGCGCATTTAAAGCACAAGGGCTATGTTAAGACCGCGGCGCTTCAGGGGATAGACCCAAATTTGGAGGATAGGGTGATCCCTATAAGTGGAAGTCTGGAAGGCAGCCTTGATTCCTTATTGTTCAGTCCGAATGCCATTATCATAGGTGATGGTCTGGCTAATAATCTTCACGCTAAAGCAGGGGATATTTTATCGGTTTCATTTCCAAATGCCAATACCCTGAGTCTTAAGGTTGCAGGCATAGTTGATACCGGCACTCCTATCGATGAGGTAATTGCCTATACCTCGCTTGAAACTGCCTGCTCAGCGATTTTATGATGCTGCGGATGTGGTAAATGGCTTATTAATCAGGGTCGAAGATCCGCATAAAGCAATAGATATCGCCAGTGAAATAGCAATGGAAACCGATTTACAAGCGAAGAGCTGGATGGAAACCAATCCCGAGATCATGCAGTCACTGAGAATGGAGAACATTAGCAATTCAATTGTCATGGGACTTATACTTTTAGTCGCATGCGTGGGAATACTTACAACTATGGTTATGGTGGTTACAGAGAAAACGAGTGAAATTGGCATCTTAATGGCAATGGGAGCAACGCCGGGCTCGATTAAGAAAATATTTTTACTGGAGAGCGCTCTTCTCGGCCTAGCTGGAGCCATAATTGGCTCAATATCCGGATATATCGCTGCCACAAGTATCGGTGAATATTCCTATGAAGTTGGAATTACAATTGGGACGTTTAAAATCACCTCCATACCTGTTTTTGTAAATCCCTCTGATATAGTGATTTTTGTGCTGCTAACCTTTCTCATAAATCTAATTGCAGGGCTTTATCCTGCATCAAAAGCCGCGAGTCTCGACCCAGTTGAAGCTATTCGAAGTATATAGGTGGAAGAGATGTATGAGTTGAGAATAGCCGCGAGGTACATTAAAGCGAGAAGCAAGCAAACATTGTTCACAATAATAGCTGTGGCTCTAACGGTTGTAATAGTGAGCACATCGATGGGAATAATGGGAGGGTTCCAGAAGGAGTTGATAAAGAAAACGGTTGAAAAAAATCCCCACATAATAGTTTATCCAAGGGAAAAAGAAGACTATATCTATCTCTATAAAAACCTCGCTTCCTATATCTCCAGTTTACAACAAGTAGCGGGAGTATCTCCAAGATTTGCTGGCGAAGCTGCACTTGAGTACAAGGATGAAAGCCAAGCAGTCAATCTGATAGGGATAAATCCCGTGAGTGAGGATAAGGTGATTCAAATTTCAACACAAATGGTAGAGGGAGAATTTCTATCACTCGCTCATACTTCAAATACGGTTGTAATCGGCGATAAACTAGCTAAGAAGTTGGAAGTAGAGGTGGGAGATGTGGCTGTGCTGTCTTACCCTGATGCAAGAAAGAACGTGAGGATTATAGGCTTGATTCACACAGGTACTAGTAGTGATGAAACCCTAGCTTATACTTCTCTCTTTACAGCCCAGAGTTTTTATGGGGTAAACGATGTGGTAAATGAAATTGCCATTAGGGTGGATGATATCTACATGGCAGACGAGGTTTCAAGGGAGATCGCGAGTGAAACCGGGTATAAAGCAATAAGCTGGATTGAATCTTTATCAGATTTGCTCGTTTTCATAGAAAGTCAATATGGCATAATCTTATTATACTATGGTCTAATATTCATTATCTCAGGATTTGGCATTGCCAATGTGCTTATAATGATTGTCTCAGCGAAGACCAAGGAAATTGGAATGCTCTTGGCAATGGGAGCAACAAGGAGAAGCATAGCAGAGATTTTTATAATCCAGAGTATGGTCTTCGGCTCCATAGGCATAGTTATTGGAAGCGCTGTGGCATACATACTAGAGCTATTACTCCAAAGTTATCCAATATCAACCCCTGAAGAGATCTACTTTGGACTTACAACTCTTCCAGTTGAAATCAGCCTGCAGAACTTCTTAATTGCCGCTGTCTTTGCATTTCTAATTAGTGTAGTAGCAGGAGTTTATCCTGCATTGCAAGCAAGCAAATTAGACCCTGTGGAGGCAATAAGAGTTGTTTGAATATGCAGTTGAAATGAGAAATGTGAATAAGATCTATCGCAATGGCGTAGCCCACCACGCTCTTAAAGATGTAGATTTGATCGTCAAAAATGGAGAATTTGTAGCGATTACTGGTCCCTCTGGTTCTGGCAAAAGTACTCTTCTCAATTTAATAGGCCTTCTGGATACTCCAACCTCGGGAAAGATATACCTAAGAGGTGTGGACGTGATGAAAATCTCCCAGGAAGAAAGAGCTAGAATTAGAAATCAAAAACTAGGTTTTATCTTTCAATATCACTATCTCCTTCCCGACTTTACAGCTCTAGAAAATGTAATGATGCCCTTACTGATAGCTAGGAAGAGCAAGATAGAGGCAGAAAAAACCGCACGAGAGCTGCTTGAAATGGTGGGTCTTAGCGCTCGAATGGATCATAAATTCAATCAACTTTCAGGTGGTGAAAATCAACGAGTAGCAGTTGCAAGAGCACTGGCCAACAATCCTGCTATTGTACTTGGAGATGAGCCAACAGGCAATCTGGATACAAAAACGAGCGATGCAATCTACGAACTCCTGAGGCACCTGAATCGTGAGAGAGAGAAAACATTTATCATTGTTACCCACAACCCTGACCTAGCTAAGAAAGCCGATAGGATTATCAAACTCGTAGATGGATTTATCATTAAAGATTGAAATTGATGCGATATAAAAATAATATTTTCAGAATATATCTATCTTCACTTTATGCTCCACGATGTGGAGAAAAGTAATTACAGGAGGCCTGCATTCGTACCGGAGATAAACTTTGCCTGAAGTTTCATTGAAGCCTTGATGTTTTGAACCATAATCAAATGTTAAGGTAGGTCCGAGCAAGCGGAAGTAATGCTGAATTGCAACCGGTAAAGCAATCTGGTCGCCTTTGGTGTAGCTATTATTATACGGTGCTTCTTCGCTGACCCAGCTCCAAGAATTATCGTTGCTTGTATAGCTTAGATTTATGGAGATATTCAAAAGGTTAATACAGGCTATTTCATTTTCAATTGCAATCCATTTAACTGCTTCCCAAGTTTCAATCCCTTTGGATTGCTCTTCATAGGATATACTTACTGCAATGCCTTCCTGTCCCTCTCCTGATTTCTTTTGCATGCCAATGGTCAAATTCCTGCCTTGAGAATCACTCCCGATCAGTTCAAGCTCAAAGTTGCTGGTTACGTTTTGGAATTCAAATGTAAAATTGCTGACTGGCGTGGAGTTGGAGGTATTTAGACCAATTATATCCAGTGGAATGGTGAAGTTCATTTCTCGCGATGGCCTTGAGTTTAAATAAGCCACTGCTTCGCTTAGATTGTCATGCGTTACCACGCCGTGAAATTCAGTGCGCTCCTGCATATACTTCGCCCAAGCTTTATAATATTTGCTTTTAACTTTTATAATCGTAGTGCTGCCATAAACAGGGTTTTGAAATCTTGGATTTTCAGTTGTATTTTGGAAGAACACCGTTATCCCTTCAGAAATAGCGCGCAGGGCTGCAGTGCCGCCTGCTATTGCAGTATTGCCGGTTAATTTTATAATTGGAAAGGTAAGGGTTTCACCATTGTAATGGAACTCGGGGGGACTTACCATTACCACACCTCCATTTGTATATCTCCTCCAAACCGCGCCTCCTTCATATGCTACCTCTTCGCCTTTTAATTCATACCGCAGGGTTCCAAGAGTGCTATTGTAAATTGTATAATCCACACCGCTCTGGCGCATTAGAATTTCCAAGGAACTAATAGCAGGATCGTCTAAAATTGCAATGCTTCCACCAGATGTATCTAGCTCTACAACTTGAGATGGTGATTCACCCAGCGCGCTTAAACTGATTCTTGAATCAAGTACGGTAAATACCTGCTCGATATTTTGAAGTTTCACAAGGTCATGGGAATCGAGAATTTCAGGCAAGCTCAATGCTGCTATAAGCGCCACTGAACTGAGAGTCAGGGCAAATACTGTAATGAATCCAATTGCATCTGAAACTGCATCTTCAGAGTCCATAATTTCTCATCTTGGCTTTTTTAAACGCTGCTTTTGCAGCTCTTATGAAGAAATATGCACACGTGGTGGAAACTATGATATAGATTGGAAATTTAAGTTCGCTCTCAACCAAGCTGAGAATCAGTTCTCCGATGATAAATAACAGCAAGCCCGCTATATAATACATTCCTATGTTTTGCATTATTTCAATCCAACTTAAATTTTTGAATTATACGTGAGATAAAGCTGTTGATTCAAACATCAATATTGATTCTCAAAATTAATTCTATCAAAAATGAAAAATAAAAAAATTATCAAATTTGAAAATCAAAATTGATAATTTTAACAAAAATTTAATAATTTTCAGAATTTATTTTTCATTTAGCTGATTTAATGCGGCAGGAAGAAGATATATATAAATATAGATTGCCCAGAAGCGGGGTTTATTTCAATTTTAAAATCACTTGTTTTTCAGAGAACAATGTAACCCTAGATGTAATTTTCGAGAAGGACATCTCCACAAAAATAATCGAAAAAGTGGTTAAGATAGACAGTAAAAAAGGGATTCAATTTACAACCATAAAGGATAACTATGTAAGCATAGGCTTCATTCAGAGCATGGATGCAGCCAAGAAGACATTTAAAACCATTCTCCACGAACTTGATATCGAATTTGAAGCTTTAAATCAAAAGAGAGCAGAACTGGAAAGCGAATTGAGAGATTTTGAGAAGTAGTTCATTACAAATGTTTATTAGCTTTGCATTTTCAATATTCCTCCTATGCCAAACTGGCTATGCAAGAAGTGCAGCCATGAATTCTTAGCGATCGAGCGCCCGGAAAAATGTCCCAAATGCGGCAGCATCGAGATAGAGGTTCGCTTGCTCGGACGCGTCGTTACTGAGCCAAAAGTCGAGGAAATGCTAAAGAGGTTGAAGAGATAGCATTCAAAAAGCTAAAAGCAAGACTCGCATCTCATCCCCAGCTGCTTGCTCAGCTGCATTATTCTACGCTGCACATCGATGAAGTACCTATCGCTATGTTTGAATAATATCTCCTTATACCTCGGGATCAATGCCGCATCATAATCAGCGAGGAATTTTTCAATCCCATCCCAGAGCCCGGGCTTGATCCTAAGCTTGTCGATCATTATATAACTGACCCCTGCAGCTGCGATTGCTTCAAGCAATGCTTCCAAGCAGCGTTCTCTATCACTTATATATGGCATAATAGGACCTATAAATGCCCAGCTGCTGACCCCGCTTTCAGCTATCTCCTTCAAAGCAAATAACCGCTCCTTTACGCTGCTTGCATTAGGCTCGTATTTTTCCCGTGCTTCATCTTCGATGGTTGTAATGGTAAGTCCAATATCCTTCCTAGAGAATTGCTTTATCAAATCTAGGTCTCGAAGAACTAGAGCTGATTTTGTCTGTATGGAAATCGGGAAGTCATATTTCAAAAGTAATTCTAAGCAATTTCTTGTAAGCTCATATTTCCTCTCCAAAGGCTGATAAGGATCTGTAACAGTGCTGATCCCCACCACTCCCTTCAGCTTTCCCTTTAGCTCTCGAGAGAGAACGCGAGCTATGTTTACCTTGGGCTCTACAAATGTCCCCCATTTTTCCTTGCATCTAAGCACATAGGGAGCATAGCAGTATACACACGCATGCTCGCAGCCTCTATATGGATTCAAAGCATAGTCATACCCAGGCAGCAAAGAGGCAGAAAGGGCTGTTTTGCAGTTTATTTCTCTGATTTTTATCTGCTTCTGCATTATTTTCCCTCTAACTGAAATCTCCAAGGGTTCTTTGATAAAGTAACTGCTTCAGCAGCGCGCTGTGAATCAGCCATCTTTGAACTGGTATGCTTAGCTTAGCCGCAATATGATTGAATACCTCTTTCAAACTGCTGAACAGCTGAGGTTTAGTGCGGAGAGCATTTCTCACGCTTTCTCGCACGTTCCAAACACCAACAGGCATTATATAGCCAGGATGCGCTTCCCGCAGAATTAATACTCTAGCTTGCCTGCCTGCTCTTTCAAGGTGCTCGCAAACAGCAAGCCTTGCAGCATAGTAGCATCCACCAATACGCGCATATGTTGTTCTGCCATCAAAGCCTTCGTGGTCAGAGTAGATCACGGTCTCCCTACCCGAGGGATTCCAAACTGTGTTTGGATACCAAGCCTCGATCAATTCATAGCTCCAAGAGTAGGGCATGTAGATTACGATGAATCTATTATCAAGCGAGATTGATTCATAAACTTGGAATTCGTTGATAATCGAATTTGCTTTAACTCTCTCCATCAATGTACTTGAGATAATGCTATCAACCGCGGTGATGCTCCACCTAGTTGGCACAAACCGCCTCGCCTTTTTCTCCCCGAGAACGCCTGCGCTGAAGGCACGCTGGATTTTTGATACAAGCACTCCACTTTTATAGAGATTCAAGACCGCTTCACTCGCCTTTAAATCTGTATCGCTATACACCTTCTCAATTCTCCGGTCGATCTTTATTGAGTTCACATCAATCCTCTTCAGAGGTGCACTTGGACCGTGAGGCTGCACTTCATCGTCAAGCACAATCTCACCGCGAGGCTTTTTATGAAACTCCACTTCCACATCAGTTGGGTTGCTTGCAATCGCAAGTTCTCGCGTGGCTTCAACGATCCTCCCTCCCCCCTCAACGTTCTTTATATTCACTCTATATTTTCCTCTAACAAGTTGGAATCTGAAGTTCACGATCTCGTCTATGGTCTTGCCGGTCCAAAGCTCAGGAGTGTCGAATAGCGAGGTATCGCCTTTGATGGGTGGAATTAATGGGCCTATTGAAACATAGGGATAGCCAATTCTGCCAATGAAGACACTTGGTGGAGAGGAGCCTTCTAAACTTAATGAGTCGATCAATGGCTTGGTCTGCTGCTGCACATATAACTTGACAAGAATTGGACAGCGTTCTTTGCCACAGAGGAATTTAGATCCCTTACAGTAGACACACCGACCTGTGCTGATCAAGTTAAATATCTTCATTTCAATTCCTCAGCAGCTTGCTTGGATCGGAGGTTTGAAGTTTGAAAGCAGCTGTTAATTCAGCTAGATTTGCCACCACATTTTCAGGCTGAGCTTCCTCAATCGTAAATTTAAGGAGGTGCTGTTTCGATATAGGTGTTGAAATTAAAGCTGTTTTATAGTGCATGCTGAAAGGTGCTCTTACATCTCCACTTGGTTTCATCGAACTCCAGTCTATTAATATTTGATCAGATCTTTCCTCTTTCTTAGCAACCTGCGAAGTAGTAATGGATTTGCGAGGGTTGATTAAGTTTTTAATTTCACTCTTCTGAAGTTTTTGCTCAGTTTTCTGCTGCACAACCACTGCAAGCTTTCTATATACTGTGAATAAATTGCCTTCGCTGCGTAGCTTGCTATTGTCCAGCTTTGCCCAGATCTGAATCCCTCTCGAACCGCTGAATTTTATGCACGGCTCAATTTCATTTTCCTCCAGCACCTCAACTATTTTTTCAGCTACAATTTTAAGCAATTCAAAACTTCCCTGATGCTTTCGAAGTTCTTCACCAGCATCCAGGTCTAAAATGAACCACTCTGGTTCTCTTGCTTCGAATTTATGAACATATGGTATGAAGTCGATAGCGTGCTGATCAACGTATCTCAGTAGAGTTTTGACATCGTTGATTTCTATGAAAACCGGCTTGGGTTTATAGCGGGCGTATCTAACGAAAAGCGGCTTTATCTTATTTGCCGGCTCAGCTTCATCGCTAAAAACCTTAATCACGCTAACAGCCCGCTCTCTGAGGAATGGAAGTATTGCTTCTGCAACTTCTGGATAATATTTCTTAGCCTTCAAAACCATGCGATAGGAAAGATTTAACTCTTCGCCTGCAAGCTTTACCCGCTCTAAGATTTTACTCTCCCCTCTCTCAGTTATAGCATAATTGCCTTTTTCCTCTACGATTAAACCTTGCCTGACCAGAACTTCAAGGCAGTGCTTTAGCTCTTCAGCTATATCTTTTGATTTTTCATCTCTAGCTATTTTTTCCTTGATGTGTTCAAAATCGATCTTCTTCCCCTCCTCTTTGATAGAAAGCAGGAGGAGCACGCGATCCTCGATGCTTGCCATACCCATAAAGTTATTAAGTTCAATTATAAAGATATCGTATGTGGTTTGAATGAAATTTTCAGAGCTGGCAAGTTACTTTGAAAAACTCGAGGCTACTACCAAGAGGCTTGAAATGTTCAATATCTTAGCCGATCTTTTCAGGAAAGCCAGCACCGATGAAATTGAAAAGGTCATCTATCTGTGTCAGGAACAGATTCTACCTCCATTTCGCGGAATAGAAATGGGGATAAGTGAAAAATTACTGATACGTGCAATTGCTCAATCAGCCGGGATATCTCTGGAAAAGGTTGAAGAGCAATTCAACGATATAGGCGACCTTGGAATTGTAGCCGAAAAATTTTCCCAAAGCAAAGGCTCAGAGTTAGAGGTCTGCGAGGTTTACGATCAACTTTTAAAAATGGCTCAGACAACTGGCGAGGGTAGCGTTGAGAAAAAGATATCATTATTAGCGCATTTGCTTTCAAAGGCTTCGCCGCTTGAATCAAAATACATCGCCAGATTCGTAGCTGGCAGACTTAGACTTGGAGTAGGGGATCCAACAATCTTAGATGCTCTTGCACAAGCAAAAGCTGACACGCGAAAATTTCGACCCGAACTTGAACGAGCATATAATCTATGCTCAGATCTCGGACTTGTGGCTAAAACTCTCTTTGAGAAGGGAGAGAATGGTATAAAGGATTTTAAGATAAAGGTCTTCTCCCCAATTCGCATGGCTCTTTGTGAGCGATTACCATCCTCTGAGGATATAATAAAAAAGATCGGCAAAGCCGCAATTGAGCCTAAGTACGATGGCTTTAGATGCCAGATCCATAAGGATGTGGATAAAGTGGAAATATTTTCAAGGAATCTCGAGCGCACAACCCCGATGTTCCCGGAAATCGTGGAGGCGGTGAAGAAACAAATTAGTGCAAAGCAAGCCATTCTCGAAGGGGAGGCTCTTGCGTATAATGAGGAAACTGGCGAGCTCTTTCCATTTCAGGTTACCATTACGCGCAAACGCAAACACGGCGTGGAAGAACTTGCGAAGGAATATCCCCTGAAGCTCTTTGCATTCGAGCTGCTATTTGCGGATGGAATCGATTATACTCAAAGGCCATATCTTGAGCGCCGCGAGAAAATGGAGCAGGTAATTGTTCCAGGTGGGCCCATAGAGGTCGCGAAGGTAATCTACACCAGCGACCCTGAAGAGATCAGGAGCTATTTCGAGGAATTTGTGGAAAAAGGCCTTGAAGGAGTTGTCGCCAAAAGGCTTGATGCTCCTTATTCTGCGGGCGCACGAAACTTCAACTGGATTAAGCTCAAGAGAAGCTATAAGGGAGAGCTTGCTGATACCATTGATGTTTGCATCGTGGGCTATTTCAAGGGAAAAGGATTTCGTGCAAAGCTTGGTATTGGAGCAATTTTATGCGCAGTTTACGATGAAGAAAGCGATACCTTCAAAACAATTGCCAAAGTTGGATCAGGGTTCAGCGAGGAAAACTGGATCAAACTTAAGGAGATGCTGGATGAAATTGCAATCGCACACCGCCACGCCAGAGTAGATTCTCTCATTACACCTGATGTCTGGGTTGAGCCGAAGTATGTTATCACCGTTATGGCCGATGAAATCACGCGCTCTCCACTTCACACCTGCGGGAGAACTGAGAAGGAAATGGGCTATGCACTGCGCTTCCCACGCGCTCAAGGATTTATAAGACAAGATAAAAGTGCTGGAGATGCAAATACCGTGAAGGAAATCATCGAGATGTACGAGCAGCAGAGAGCCAGAGGATTGGTTTAATCATTAATCATAGTACAGTCTTCCACAGCGTTCGCAGATCTCCCCAGTATGCCTCGGCTTCTCCTGATAGGCTTCAAGGAAAAATATGTCTTCCTCAGCTAGTTTCGATTCAAGTTTAATTCTGCAGTCCACACATAAGCCCATACTTCTTAATTATATTTACACTAAAGCATTAAAAAAGTTTTTAAATCCAGAAAACAACCTATTATGATCTCGAAAAATGGAACTACTTGAAATTTCAGGAATAGGCAGAAAGCGGATGAAAGATCTCAATAGTATAGGTATTTTCAGCGCAGAAGAACTAGCGATTCGCAGCATCAATGATGAAGCTGGCACTTTTCTCTTTGGCAGAGAAGAATGGGAAGAACTGGTGAGAAATGCCAGAATGGCAATTGGAAGAGAAATAATTAGAGATATCATAGAGGTTGGACCACATGCAATTGTGATCGAAACCGACAAAACCTACTCAGACGAGAAGCTAATTAAAGATGCAATTTCAAGTCTATTGCATACCTATGAACATTACTTCTCAATTGCTCTGGAAGAAAAGGAAGAATCATATCAAATTCAAATTCATCCAGTGGAGAGCTATAAACATCACTTCGCTCGATACATCGTGCCCAATGCAAAACATCTTATGGAATACATCAGGCGAAAGACCAAAACCCCAGTAAAAGAGACCAAGCCCAGCGAGCAGCTGCTAGTCAAAAAGATGGACTCCTGCCTGAGGAACCATCTCAAAGAAATGGACGAAGAGAGAGTTATTGAGTTCACAAAGCAAATCGACCTTGCCACGATCTATAGATATTGCGAGGAATACGGCGGAGTGGCAGCGGTCGATGTACTGCTCTCATGGAGCCAGCTATTTGGCATGGCAGATGTCGAGGTGCTGAAGCCAAATGGCGAGCGTCTCACAACCACAGGCTTCCACCTTGCCTTCTTTGGCGATATAGGAACTGGCAAGACTTATTCAAGCATAGATTTCGTGATGGGCAATGAAAAACTCCAGCTTGAGCCCCATGGAGTGCCGGGGAGATACAGATACTGTGGAGGTATAACTCCCTATATGTTTCTTCAAATGGGACAATATTATGAGGGAAAGAAAATGGTTTTCCTAGTTCCAGAGTTCAATGAATGGTTCTTCCATGAACGCGGCATGGTGGAGAGGCTCAAATTAGCCATGGAGCAAAAGCCATTGAAATATGAATCAGCACATGAAACAATTGGACCCTATGTTTTTACTTCTTTCTTAAATGCGAATTACAATGTTAAAGTTGAGAGAAAGGGCTATAGATTAACCGTGCCTGATCCAAATTTTCGTGCAATTGAAGACCGCTGCTTCTGCCGCTTGCATCGCATGACTAAAGATAGATTTCTCTCCATAGTGGAATCAATCGAGAGACACGCTCTTGGCATCGTGGGAAATAAGGAGATAACTCCAAAGCTGGTGAGAGATCACATAACGCTGATCTATGCGATAAACACCAATATGTGGAAATACAAGCCAGCTAAAGTCCAGTTTCTGGAGGAACAGATCAGGAAAGTTACCTCAAGCCTTAAAATCTTTGCAAAGGAATTCGTGGAAGAAGACCAGCTGGTACACGCTTCCCCCCGTGCAATATATAAATGCATTCAGCTTGCCTCGGCTTTCACACTTCCCTTTTATTTCTCAGCTAGAAATAGAGAAACAAATGCACATCGAATTTTATATGTGGATGAGCAAGCCCTCAAACTGGCAATTGAGATCATGCTTGAAGATATAACAGCAAGAACGCTTGAAGCAATTAGCCCGAGCGAAGTTATAGAGAGGGTAATTGCAAAGCTATACGAATAAGAAGCTATATGAGTAAGAACTCTACCTAAAGCAGCCTGTGAAGAATTTTGCCACTGCACTAGCTATTTCTTCAATGCTGCGATGGAAAAAGTGATCTTCGTTTTCAAGAACCAAGCGCTGCTTTGGTTCGCTTGAAGTTTGATATAGCTCTTCAAATTGAGCATACGGAGCAATCTGATCCCTCTTTCCATGTATAAAAAACTTTGGGGATTTTTGATTTACTACAGCTTGAATCTCATCGGTTTGCCTCAAAATCGCGAGGAATGCAATTCCACTTACATCGAATTTAGAGGCTGCATTGGAGGCAACCACAGCACCAAATGAATAACCAAAGATGCCTACTTTTTTTACGCGACCTTGCAGATAGCGAAGTGCAGAGATAGCATCTTGAATTTCACCCCTACCGTGAGAAAACTTTCTACGGTAGTCAAAGCTCAAAGCAGCAATTCCACTTTTTTCAAGTTCCAAGGCAATCGTAGCGAGGCGGTGGTCAAATCTTGAGCCTCCATATAAAGGATGAGGCGGGCAGAGCACCACACCCGCATCTTTACCTTCCCCTAAAAGTGTGCCATAAAGCACGCTCTCCTCGCCACCGAATACCACCTCTTCCATTGTTTCTATCTCCATACTCTATCTTTATCTGCGAAATAACTTTGA
>JBBIOZ010000022.1:0-8612 GCA_037443105.1 Methanocellales archaeon | reverse complement strand
TTATAACATTGTACAAACCAAGCTTTCTTAAACATGAAATGCACCAGAGTATAGACTCGTGGTCGAATGGAAGTCTTATTTCAACGCACATCAATGGATTTACCTCTCTGCCGCATTCATCGCAGAAATAGACATCGAAGTAGGAATCACCAGTTTCTAACTTTCTTGTTACACGCATTTTGCACCATGACATTGTTTTTATGCTATTTATATTATCATATTCCGCTATGTTATTTCCTCAACTTTATTTCCTCAGGCTTTCGAAAGCCGCGCTTTATAAATATATCCCTCTCCTTCAAGAGGCAGGCTCTTGCGTGTGCCACGCATTTCTCAATCTCACCTCTGAGCCAGGCTTGAGTGCAGAGCTTATCTTGATCTGCAAAGGGGTCGGCGTATTGAGGTATGTTTAAAGCGTGGATTGCAAACAGTCGACTTTCAACGGCTTTTCTATTTAGCTCTCCAGTTAGGGCAATTTTTTCGCCTGTGAAATGGTAAAGCACTGCTTGAACAAATGGTGCATTGAAGGCAAGGTATGGCTGTGAGAACTCATTTAAAAGTGCTATTATTCGACTGCGAAGCAGCGGCACGCTTGGTTTATCCCTCGCATACTCAATTTTCAGCTTCTTTCCATCGATCAGCCCAACAATAACTGGCGATAACTCGGAGTACCTCCTAGAATCGGTAAATTCATTTCGCAGATTTCCAATTGTATCGATGTGGATTATGCTGCCTGAAAAATTCGATTCACTTCTTCCTTCAAATCTTTCTTCAAATATCCCCACTGCCATAATTAGCACTTCTTAAATGCCTTTCTCAATATTTTGCAGTTTCGCTTCAGATGCTCGGGCATTACCTTGACGTCTCCCAGCACAGGCATGAAGTTTGTATCGCCAGTCCACCTCGGGACAACGTGCAAATGTAAGTGTGCTTCACCAGCTCCAGCTGCTTTACCAAGGTTAATGCCAATGTTAAAGCCCTCTGGCCTCATAGTTTGATTTAAAACTGCAATGCTTTGCTTGATAAGCTCGAAGAACTCTCGAGCCTCTTCATCGCTTAGATCTTCTAAGCTTAAGATGTGGCGATAGGGTGCGACCATGACATGGCCATTGTTATAGGGGTAGGCATTCAAGATAACGAAGCATCTTTTACCTTTATACACCACTAGTTCTTCGTCTTTCTTAGACCCAAGACAGAGGAAGCATTTCTGCTTTTTCCTAGATTTTATATACTCCATTCGCCACGGAGCCCAGAGCTGTTTCATAGTAGTTTTAATCTTGCTATTTACTATATTTATGCTTTGGGATTTCTCTGCCGATTGGAATCGCTACGAAGAGGCTAATCAACCCGGCAATTATATAAGGTGATTCCTCGCCCAGATTTTGAGCTGCAATTCCCCCGATCAATGGGCCTAGAGTCCATCCAGTACCGAAACTTGCTTCAACTGCACCTATTGCGATGCCAATTTTTTCCCTTGGAATCATTTTTGAAACTGCAGATATGCTGATAGGCGAGAGAATGCCAAGAGCAAGTCCAAAAAAGGCCATGCCGATTAGCAGAACTGGGAAGCTCTGGAGATGTGGCAGCAATGGTAATATCAGGGCTTGTACAAGTAGAGCTATTAATATAGCTTGTTTCTCCCCGACTCTGGAAATTGCTTCTGATTGCAGAAAAATTGCAACTCTAACCAAGCCCAGAACCGCGAAGAGAATGCCAATTTCAAAAGATGTAATACCTTTAATACTAGCATACGCCGGGAAAAGAGAGAAAACGGTGCCAAGCGCAAGGCTGTAGCTTGCAATTGCAAGGTAGATCGATGCAAGAGTTCTCTTTGAAAAATTGATCTGAGAGTTTTCAATTTCCCTTCCCACAACTGGGATTTTCAAGCAATGCACCGCAATGGCTGTGGCAAAGAGGCCAGTTATGAGAGAAATTAAGAAAAGCGCGTTAAAACCGCTTCTCTCAAGTATTAATCCTCCAACCGCAGGTCCAATTAAGAAACCAATTCCCCAGGAGAAGCTATATCTACCCATTGCCTTTACCCGCACTTCATTGGTTGTAATATCTGAAATCATTGCCTCTACCGTTGGCCACATCAATGCATAGGCTACGCCACCGAAGATTCGAATTGCTATCAAATGGGATACATTTTGAGCAAGTGGAAAAAGAGCTGCAGTCATAGCGGTGCTTCCAATACCTGTGAAAAAAATCCATCGTCTATTTATTTTCTGCGATAGCAGCCCGATAGAAATAGGGAGAAACACATAGGGCAGAGCCCAAGCTGAGCCTATTATCCCTAGGTCAAAGTAGGAGGCACCAAGCTGCTGAGCATAGAGTGGAATGAGTGGATTGTAAGCGCCTAGGCTGAGTGAAATGAAAAAGATGGAAACATAGATCCAGAAAAGGGCACCTTGCTTTGAATTCGAGGTTTTTTTCATCCAAATCATAATCTAAATATGCCTGCGCTGTGATATTGCTTTTGCATGATTAGAATCGCCGTCACGGGTAGACCAGGAATTGGAAAGTCAACTCTGTGTAAAAAGGTAATCGCCAGCGTGGACAAAAAAGCAGGCGGGATGATAAGCGGAGACATCAGAGCCGGGAGGGAGAGAACTGGATTTGAGATCATCGATGTCGCTTCGGGTCGAAGAGGCATACTTGCGCATGTTAATCAGAAGCAAGGCCCGGCTGTTGGTAAATACAGGGTGAATCTCAAAGATTTAAATGAGGTGGGAGTTGAGGCAATTAAGAATGCCTTGAATTCTGATTTAATAGTGATAGATGAAATTGCTCCAATGGAGCTCTACTCAAAGGATTTCATTTCTGCAGTTGAAACTGCATTGCAAAGCAATAAATCCATGCTGGTTACATTTCATCAGCATTCATTTCATCCTTTAATCCAGAAAATTCGCTCCAGTTTCGAGGTATATGTACTCAATGAGCAGAATCGAGACTCACTTGCAGTGCAAATCGCGGAGAGATTGAATGCTGATTAAAGAGGGCGAAGTGGTGATTAAGCCAAACAAGGCCTTCTACAATCCCAGGATGGAGCTGAATCGAGATATAAGTATAGCGTGCATTGCGGCTTTCTCAAGCCCGGGAATGACGTTTCTCGATGCTCTAGCAGCAACTGGGATTCGCGGTATTAGAGCCGCGAAAGAAGTTGGACTTAAATGCACTGTGAATGATAAAAGCAGGCAAGCACATGAGGCGATCAAACAAAATATAGCTCTCAATGGCGTGGAGAGCGTGGTTATAGCGAGCAATATGGATGCAAATATATTGCTCTCGAGTGAGCACTTCGATATTGTTGATATTGATCCCTTCGGCTCGCCGGTGCCATTTCTTGATGCAGCGTGCAGATCTGCTGAAAAACTACTCTGCATTACCGCGACCGATACAGCTCCTCTCTGCGGCTCGCACCTCAAAGCAGGCATTCGCAATTATCAAGCATTCCCGCTTAAAACCGAGTACTACAATGAAGTTGGAGTGCGAATTTTGATTGGTAAAATCGTGCGAGAGCTGGCTAAATACGATAAAGCAGCGAAGCCTTTGCTCTCATATGCTGAGCAGCATTACTACAGAGTGTATATAAAGATCGAAAGGGGGGCTGCGAGGGCAGATAAAGCTATCGAAAAACTAGGCTACTTCGTGCACTGCTTCACCTGTTTATACAGAGCACCTTTTCTAGGAATCATTCCAAG
The DNA here is from genome assembly GCA_037443105.1 of Methanocellales archaeon. Taxonomy (GTDB): domain Archaea; phylum Halobacteriota; class JAWCLZ01; order JAWCLZ01; family JAWCLZ01; genus JAWCLZ01. The sequence goes on along the minus strand of JBBIOZ010000022.1, from coordinate 4,911 downwards.
GCTGCCTGAGAAGTGTCCGAACTGCGGCGGGCAATTAAAGCATGGCGGGGTTCTCTGGCTGGGTGAACTTAGCGATAAAAGGTTTTTAAGCAAAACTTTAAGGGAAATTGAGAAAAGGGAGCTCGGGAAAAAAAAGCAGGCAAAGAAATTACTCTCACTATGCAGAAAGGAACTTCAGGTTTTCTCCTACTACAACCATCACAAGCTATGTAAAGTGCTTAAAATAGCACCTTTTGAAATTGAAGAAGTCATAGCAAAGCTCCTGAAATGCGGGCATAGAGCAAGTAGAACGCATTTTTCAGGCGTGGGCTTCAAAACAGCAGCAGATGTGAAGGAAATCATTGAGCTATTGAAGGCGCTTTAAAGCTATTCCATTTTAGCTCGCTTGAACTTCTCTCTACCACGAAGAGGCATGGTGGCATCTATCCCTATCTTGGTACCCGTTCCATCCTCTGCACTTGCTGGATCTAAAGATGAACCTCTAGCGCGAGGTATTATCAGCACATCTCTATCTCCACGTACGCGTGTGGCAATTGCATACTCGACTTCCACTGGATTGAAAACATCGATGTCTTCATCAACCACCACAACGTGCTTCAAACTCGGGTGAGCTGTGAAAGCAGCCATGATTGCATTTTTGCCATCGCCTTCAGTCTGTTTTTCTATTTGCACAATTGCGTGGAAATAGCAGCATCCACCCTCGGTAAGCAATACATTTCTCACTTGAGCAACCTCGCCAACTGTTTTATAAATTTTAGGTTCATAGGGCACGCCCATCAGCAATTTATGCTCGCTCCCGCCTGGTAGGATGCCTTGATAAATTGCATCGCTGCGCATGTATAATTTATCAAGCTTTATAACCGGCTCCTCTCTAACGATGTCAAGCGTGCCAGTTATATCCACAAATGGGCCCTCTCTAGCTCTGAGCTCAGGATCGATGTATCCCTCTAATACTATTTCAGCATCTGGCACTTGAACGCTATTGTCAAGCTCATATAACTCAACTGGTTCGCCCGCTAGAGCACTGGCATATTCGAATTCCTTGCACTTGGGCACTCTGGTGCAGGCTGCAAGCATAAAAAGAGGATCCACTCCAATTGCAATTGCAACTGGTAGCTGCTTGCGCTGCTTTGCAGCTTTTTTATGCAGCAAATAGCAATGCCTCGAGGGAACTAATCTAACGGCAAGGGTTTTTTCATCTAATACAAGCATGCGATGCACAGAAGCATTGTATTCCTCGCCATACTTTGCAATAATAACTCCAGCGGTTATATATTTCCCAGCATCATCTCGATAGTGCCGCATTATAGGAAGCTTAGAAAGATCAGCCTTAAACTGCCTCTCCAAAAAAGGCATATCCTCTGCAATTTTTATTTCACCATCTGGCTCTACCCCTGCTAGATATCTCACCATTTCTTCTTTGCGTATTCCAAGGGCTAGTGCAAGTATTTCTCGGCTTGAGAATACATTCATCACCACTTGCTTTCCAGCCACATCTTTGAAGAAAATTGGCCTAGCATTTTCCTTTGCAATTCTAGGCGCTTCAAATTCAGGTGAAACTTTTTGCTCACTCTCGATGAGCAATCCCTCTTGCTTCAATTTCTTCAGAAAATCCCTAAAACTCATTCACCCCACCTTTTATACAAACTATGCTCAAGGTGAAGGAGATCAAGCACTCTGCCTGCGATGAAATCGATTAAATCCTCCACCTTCTCATATTTAATGTAAAATGCAGGCGAAGCTGGCATGATAATAGCACCGGCTTTTTTAGCCTTAAGCATGTTCTCGATATGCATCACACTAAGAGGGGTTTCTCTGGTTACGAGTATTAGCTTGCGCTCTTCCTTCAGACAGACATCGGCAGCTCTTGTTATTAGATTATCCGCAAAGCCATTTGCAATTGCAGCCAGAGTTTTCATGCTGCAGGGGATTATCACCATGGCATCAAATTTGAAAGATCCACTTGCAATAGGTGCTTGTAGCTCGTCTTCTTCATAGAAATGATTTGCCAGTGCCTTGATCTCCTCAATCGTTTTACTGCTCTCTATCTTTATTATCTGCTTAGCATTTTTAGAAATGATGAGATAGCTCTCAACCTCGCTGTAGTTCTTCAGCACCTCAAGCAATCTAATTCCATACAGCACTCCACTGGCACCTGTAATTGCAACTGCAATTTTCAAATCCCTCCCTCCCTTTTCTTAAATTCGGCGATAAGTTCAGCGACCAGCGCCATGGAATTCTTAACCACTGCATCTATTTCCTCTTGAGTGATATTATCCAAGTGAATGCCTGCTATAACCACTGCATTTGTCTTCAGCTCCTTTGCTATTTTCCCAGCACCCTGCTTAGCTATATTATCCTCCTTATGATTTGGAAGTGTTATCACCGAGGAAGTGGCTTTGCCATTTATAAATAGCCCAATTCCAATCGCACCAGCGTGCTCTCTACCGCCTGTTATGGTTACAATTAAGTCTCTACCGAGTTTCTTAGCAAAGAGATGAATTTTCGTTCTACCCTCGCCCTTTGTCAGCGAGATCTCGCCACTCAAAATTTGCACCCAAGCAGAATTGGAGCTATGCAGATATAAAATTTCCCACCAGCTATAGCTTACCCTCGACCTCTTTTCGCAGCCGCTCGTAGAATTTGACCGTGAATCTATGCCTGCCCAGTGCAATTTTTCTCGCTGTCTTTGTCTGCAAATGTTTTTTAATTTTACTTAGCTTTACAGTGAATTCAACAACCGGTGTGTGCTCTAGGTCGATTTGCTTTTTCAATTCAAATTTGCCAGCCTCACTTATATCGGTATACAATCTCTGGCCTCTTTCGCCTCCAAATGAATAGGCTCTGGCTATTCCTATGGCTCCAATGGCATCGAGTTTATCGGCATCAAAAAGAATCTTGGCCTCCAAGCTGCGGGGCTTTAAATTGCCTCTGAATCTATGGCTCTCGATGCAGTGCAGCACGGCTTCTATCTTGCTTGCCGGGAAGCCGCAGTCCGTTAAAATTTTCCTAGCAAGTAATGCGCCTCGCTCAGCGTGGCACTGACCGGTTTTTTCTTCCTCCATTCTTCCAATGTCGTGGAGCAATGCCGCTGCACGTAGAATCTCAAGGTCTGCTTTTTCGGCTCTGCCTATTCGCTCCGCCAGCCGCAGCACTCGCTTTACGTGGTCAAAATCGTGAGCAGGTCTGGATCCTTGCATATATTTCTGTGCAGCTCTCTCTATTTGCTCAATATAGCCAGCCACATTTTTCTTAAAGACAGCGAGCGATAAATCTTTTTCCAAATTGATTTAGCGCAGCTTGAATTCCCTTATGAATTCCTCTACAATCGAGGCGCATTCTTGGACATCTCGATATCTACGTATCCTAATATTGGGGGAGGTATTTCCATTTATCAATGCAGAAAGCTCTATATTTTCATAGCACAAGCATAGTGTTGGTTTGCTTAGATGGAGAGCTTCGCAGATTTCATAGCCCACTCCCAGACTGGGCATTGAAACCTCAGCGATCACAAAATCTGCTTTCTCAAGCGATTCGAGGTCACGGTGAAAGATCTGCTGCTTGGTCAAGCCTAACTCAAGCTCACTATCAATCACATGCTGGGTAAGCACATTGATGTTCATTTCCTCAAGCTGTTTTAAAATTGCCTTGTATTCCTCAAAATATTTCCTCCCACCTCTCATAGCTCCAGCGAAATATGCTTTCAATTTCTCAGCCATCTTCAGATCACAAGCTTATCTCTCACTTTGGAATAAAAGTTCTTGCTGGTTTTAACAAAAAATGCAGGTGAACTTGATTTAGCGAATTTGATTTTATCGTGCATTCTAACAATCTGCTTGAACTGGCCATCTACAACTACAACTGACTCCTTGTCAGGGCGGAGTATTTCAACTGTGATCTCGCTTTCAGCTGGCACTACCCAAGGTCTAGCGGAGAGCTTGAAGGGTGCTAGCGGCACAATGATAAAAGCATCAACTCTGGGATCGATTATAGGCCCGCCTGCACTCATCGCATATGCTGTTGAACCAGTTGGTGTGGCTATTACCACGCCATCAGCGCGGAATTCATCAAGTTTTCGGCTATCAACTGATATTTTAAAGTGGCTTATCTTAGCAGGTCTAGCGGTCACAATTACTGCTTCATTCACCGCTGGTGGAAGTGGCTTTTCATTTATGCTAACCGCCAGGCGCGTGCGTTCCTCAACCTCAAAGCCCTGCAGCAGCGAGGTGATTCCCTCAACAGCATCATCCGGATGAAGGTCGGCTAGGAATCCCACCTCGCCCAAGTTAACGCCAACTACTGGAACTGGTCTAATAAGTCTTTGAAGAGTGCGCAGTACAGTGCCATCTCCTCCTACTATAACCATTAAATCTGCATGCATCTTTCCAACAGGCTTCGCTTTACCGCCACCAAGAGCCATAGCGGTCTTTGGGTCAAGGGTGAGATCCACTTTTCCTTCAAGTGCATTTACAATCTTCCTCGCTATTTCAATTGCTTCTTTTGATTTTGGTTTTGTCACAATGGCGAGTCTTTTGAGTAGCATTGCAATTAATAAAATGCCAGTTCTAATATAAAGAACTTGCAAATACCTCCTAGGTGCATACGCAGAAAGCCTTTTATAGAACCATAATCCTATCTCACTGGAGGTTATACATATGGTTGATCAATTAACAGGGCAGCCTATTCTCATTCTGCAGGAAGGTGCCAGGCGAACTCGCGGTAGAGAAGCTCAAAGTTTCAATATACTTGCAGCGCGCATAGTCGCGGATGCAGTGCGCACCACGCTCGGTCCAAAGGGTATGGATAAAATGCTTGTGGATAGTTTAGGTGATGTGGTGATTACCAATGATGGTGCCACGATTTTGAAGGAAATGGACATAGAGCATCCTGCAGCGAAGATGATGGTTGAAA
>JBBIOZ010000021.1:0-23197 GCA_037443105.1 Methanocellales archaeon | reverse complement strand
CTTTCAATCGCCGAGCACAAAATCAGGATCGAGGTGCTTGATGTCTATAAATCGCTACCGAAGACCAATTGCGCGCAATGTGGCGAGGCAACTTGCATGGCATTTTCAGCAAAGCTATTGATGGGAGAGAAAAGTTTGAGAAACTGCCTGCCCTTTTTTGAAAAGCAATATGAGCAAGATAGAAAGGCACTGCAAACACTATTAGCTAGAGCTGGACTTCAGGTGTAAAGCTGCAATAATAATCGCCAGTTTGTTAGTAAAATGAGAATTTTGTTGGAAAAAATTATATACATATATCTACATACTTTGATGTGAAGTCAGATGGTGTTCGACTATCGTTTAATTAAAAAGCTAAACTTCTATCTCTCAAGTCCAATTGGCAGATATTTGATTCTTCGCTTATCTGAAAAAGAAGTCGGGACAAGTACTCTTGAACGCGCTTTAACTTTGTACAGTGGCTTTAAATCAGATTTGACTTTTAAGCAAAAACTTCAAGCAATTCCTATTTTAATGCTACTGGAAGCAGGTAGAATAGCATTTAACGTTGAAAGAAAGGCAATGAAAGATTACTTCGCGGACCCAGTTAAAAGGCGCGGGCTCTCTATTGTGGTGAAGAGTATCTGCGAATATGGAGTCTCACCACCTCAAAAGCTCTCCGCTCCCTTTTTAGTGGTCTGGAATTATACCAATGCCTGCAATTTGCGCTGCAAGCACTGCTATCAAAATGCTAAGAAACCTCTTGCAAATGAACTATCAACTGAAGAGCGGCTTGATATAGTTGACCAGCTTAACGATCTTGGCACTGTTGCTCTAGCATTTTCAGGCGGCGAGCCATTGATGCGTTCCGACTTCTGGGAAGTTGCACGATATGCTGCTGAGAAAGGAATGTATGTATCCCTTGCAACCAATGGAACAATGCTCACCTCTGAAACTTGCGCTAGACTGGTAGAAATAGGGGTAAGATATGTGGAAGTGAGTATCGATGGTGCTAAGCCAGCAACACATGATAGATTCCGCGGAGTCAAAGGTGCTTGGTTGCAAGCGGTCAAAGGCATTCTCAATGCTTGCGAGCATAGCGAGCTATTTTTATGCGTTGCCTCAACGATAACCAAGCATAACTTCCAGGAACTTGAGGCTTTGATCAAACTTGCAAAGGAGCTGGGAGCGCGGCGGTTCATCGCATTTAACTACATTCCAACTGGTAGAGGGAAATATAGCAAGGAGCTCGATCCTGACCCGTGGATGCGCGAGGAAATGCTCAAAATTTTATATCGCCATATGATCGCGAATTTAAGCAGTGGATTCGATGTACTCACCACTGCGCCTCAATATTCTCGAGTCTGCTTAGAGCAGAGAAAGGGGCCATTTGCAGTCGCGCACTTTGGAACCGGCATGCTAACCGAGAAGATGCAGATACTCGCTGATTTAATAGGTGGATGCGGAGCAGGAAGGACATATTGCGCTATTCAGCCAGATGGAGCGGTTACCCCCTGTGTTTTCATCCCAGTTACAGCTGGAAACTTGAGAGAGCAGAGCTTCAGCGAGATATGGCATAAATCAAAGGTATTGGAATCTCTAAGAACACGCGAAGACCTTGAGGACAGCTGCGGGAGCTGTGGAAATAAATATATATGCGGTGGCTGCCGGGCAAGAGCATATGCTTACTGCGGCAGCCTAAAAGCACCTGATGTAGGCTGCATTAAAAATATGGAGAAATACCTTGAGTGCATATCGAATGGATGTCAGGTGGAAAAATGGCAGAGTTGAGTTGCAGCAAGAAATAAGAACATAGAAAAAGAAAAGCATTCATTCAACAATAAGAAGTTGAGGATAAAGGAGGATTAAATTGAATCAAGACACCCAAAAGCAAAGGGTTTTATTCATCTGCACTCATAATTCAGCGCGCTCTCAAATGGCAGAGGGATTGCTTAGAGCTCTATATGGCGATCGATTTGAGGTATATAGCGCAGGCTTGATTCCAAAGGGTGTTAATCCCTATGCTGTAAGAATAATGGCGGAGATTGGAATTGATATTTCAGCGCAGCGTTCAAAAAGTATAGATGAATTTCGCGGAGAGAAATTTGATTATGTGATCACTGTTTGCGACCAGGCTAGCAAAGCCTGCCCATTCTTCCTGAGCGAGGGGAAACAGATTCACAAGGGCTTTGACGACCCAGCGGCGTATAAAGGAACTGAGGATGAAATGCTAGCGATTTTCAGGCGAGTGAGAGATGAAATTAAAAGCTGGATAGAGGAAGTATTTGGCGAGATAGGTGGTTAAATGGAGGTCGCCTTCTACGAAGGCTATCGCTATATGTCCTTAAAGCCCAGGGATACAAATTCTTATAAACAGGTATGCGAATCCCTTGGCATTTCCTATAACCCGGAGGAGGTTAAAAGTACAATTCAAAAAATCGCTGGGGAATTGAATCTCGATGCAAAGCTTGAAAGGATTTTAATAGATGGAGAAGACGCTGAGAGTTGGGTGGAATTGATAGGCGGAAGCAAAGGGAGAACCTGTGTTTATCACCTCAATCCCTCGCTTGCAAGCGAGAATGAAGTTAGACACGAGTTGATGCATATCTGCGATATCTTAAACCCTGAGTTCAAATTTGATTCAGTGCTTCAAGATAAAATCTCTGGCGATGCAGTGCTTGTTGAGTTCGTGAATGAACTCTGGAATGTGAACATAGATGCAAGACTTGAGGGAAGGGGGATAAGCCGGGAGGAGAGATTTAGAATTTTCTCGGAGATAATGAAAAGCAAGCTTGATTTAAAAGAAAGTGAATTGAAGAAGATATTTCAAGAGCTATTCAGAAAAGAGATGATATCTTATGAAAAGTTGGTTGAGCAAGCAGCCAAGCTTCGCGCGATGATTTAGCATCTCATTCGCAGCACAGGCATCTTCTATGAGCTCTTGCATCCACCACTACTCTTGGTACATATTTCTTTGCAATCGTGGCTAGGAGTTCTAATTCTGAGCGTGATGGCGCTGGAGTGCTGTAGCCGTAGCAAGGCAAATCGAAGCTGCGATTGCTCAGGAACTGATAAAGCACTACCTCTGAGGGTTTCCCGGTATTTGAAAGGATATCAAGCAGATTCTCTGGGTTGATAAAGTTTGGAATAACTCTTATCCATATGCTATAGCTCTTATTCTGCAATATACTCAATGTCTCTCTCAATGATTCGAGGTGGCGAGCAGCTTCTTCTTGTGGTAATCCTGTGAGTTTCGAATATGCATCAAGGTCGTTGAAAGGCGCTTTTATTTCCAGAATGAATTTATCCACATATGACATGAGTTCTTGAATTGCACTTGGATTTGAACCATTTGATTTCAGATATATTTGCTTTCCATCTATTTGCTGAAGCAGGTGCTTGAGTTCTGCAGTTTGAAGAGTTGGCTCTCCACCTCCTATTGCAATTTCTCTGCAGCTTGCGATTGCTTTAAGAATATCCTGCACTAATAGCTCTTTACAAGCTTTATCTTTCAAGGCACAGTAGGGGCATTGCAGGTTACAGCCTGCCACTTCAATGCTCGCACTCTCTCTTCCTGTAAAAAGGCTGATCAGCTGCATAGCAATTAATTTCACAGCCCTGCTATATTAAAGTATTTCAAATAAATTTGAAATCCAAAGTTTTATTATAATGCTGGAGAAAATTAGTTTTATGAACAGCGAGCCACCGATGGATGTCAAGCTCGTGCATGCTGCCACTTCGAACAAACTGCGCAGCGATATTCTGAAGAAGTTGATGGAAAGCGATCTGGATTTTGCCATTCTTAAAAGCCTTTTCAATCTTAGCGATCAAATGCTTGCCTATCATCTTGCTTTGCTTGAGCGAGCTCGTTTGATACAAATTGCTGAGAAAACTGGAGTGAAAACTGTTTCCCTATCTCCTATTGGAAGAATGTATGTGGAGGGAAAAGGCACTTTAAGATCTGAACAAACTTCGAAGCAGCAAGAGGCTATGCAGATAGAAATTGCAGCTATAAAGCAACTCATACCCTGCATTGCAGACTCGAGCAAGTTAAGGGTAATCGCTGAGTTCACACCTCCTCTCAAGAGCGAGCAGCTCAAAATAATCAAATCAGCGTTCAAGGGAGCGAGGTACTCGGAGAGCCTTAATGTTCTGGTATTTCAGCAAGGTGTAAAGCTCTTCACGATCTATCCAACTGGCAGGCTGACTATGACAATGATTGAGAGCGAGGGTGAGGGCCTTCGACTTTTGGAAGAGATCAAGAGCAAAATCAACATAGCGCTGGCGAGGGGGATTGCTGAGAGTGAGGAGAAAGCAGAGCTGAAAATTGCTCCTACTGCACTTGATATATATAAATATCTCCCTCAGATTGATTGCAAGCTATGCGGTGAGCAGAGCTGCTATGCATTTGCGGTTAAGCTATTAAGCGGAGAGGCAAAGCTGAGTAATTGCGAGCCATTGCGGGAAGAAAAATATGCAGTGCATCGAGAACATCTCACCACATTGATGGAATTTACATAGATGAAAAAAGAAAAGAAAATAAAAATTACTTCTTAATTATCTCACTCAGATTCTGCGGGTTGTGGCAGGTGAAGCATTTTTCTACAGGCACTTCTCTATATTCAATCATCTCTGCAACGTGCACCGTGTGGCAAATTGAGCATTGAATGCGCTCTTTTACAACGTGGTTATAATGCGGAGCAAGCACATCTGTCTCCTTCACGCGGGTTACGAATTTCTGAGCAGTTATATTAACGTGGCACTTAAGACAATTTTCAGCTGGTAGGGGAGCATGCATCTTGACTGGCTCTTCATACCATCCAAGGTTGTGCAGAATTAACTCTCTCATACCGCCAAACTTAGCACCTGCATATCCTGTAATTCCCGGGCCGCTGTGGCATTCGAAGCAGGTTACATTTTCCATTGCGTGAAGCACAACTATGCCCCCTTTTGGAGCATGGTAGCTTTCGTAGGTTGGCAGCATTTCATGGCAAGTGCCGCAGAACTCTGGCTCCTCGGTGTAATGGAGGTATTGAATTGCTGGATATGCACTTGCGATTAGGATAATCACTATGGCTAGCAGTATGATCTTTGCCCTCTTGCTCAATTTCCCTGGCCTAGGGATTTTAACAGATCTGCTTAGCCAAGGCTCCTTTTCTTTATCGCTCATCGTTTCCCTCTATCACCCGCATTTATGTGATTGAAATTAACTTGCGTGCTGCTCTCTCCCGCTTTATTGTTTCAAGTTCAGAGGCATCTCCAGCTATAAGTGCCTTAGTGGTGCACGCTGTAACACAAGCTGGTTTTTCTCCCCTGTCGATTCTCTGCACGCAGAATGTGCATTTATCCATGGTACCAAGCTTGCCAGTTTCGCCAGATGTACCCAATTGGGGTGCTCCATAGGGACATGCCCAGGCGCAGTAGCCGCAGCCTATGCATTTATCTTTATCCACAAGTACCAGGCCATCTTCTCGCTTGCTAATTGCCTTTGCAGGGCAAGCGGTTAAGCAAGGTGGAGTGGCGCAGTGCATGCAAGCCATTGAGGCGAAGTATTTCTCAACATTTGGATATTCGCCTTTTTCCACTGTTACCACTTCTCTCCGCCTTCTACCCAGGGGCACTTCATTTTCAATCTTGCAGGCAACTTCGCATGCAGCGCAGCCTATGCATATATCTGAGTCGAACAGGAATTTCCAGTTGGTCATTTTCATCACCTCACTTGTATACCTTCACGCATACATCTTCCATCATCGCTGCCATAGCTGGATCTTTCAAAGCCAGCAGTTCATCAACTGTAACCACTGGTATGAGATCTCCATCGCACGATCCTCTGCCATAGGCATTCTTTGTATCTTTGCTCCAGTGTCCAAAGCCATGATCGATTGCGATGCAATCAGGCCTTATTCCCCCTGTAACCTTCGCCTTTACCCTGATCTTCCCGGCTCTAGATTCAACGAAAATGTATTCTCCATCTCTTATTCCCAATTTCTTTGAAGTCATAGTATTTATTAGCGCATGGTTTTCTCCCCAGATCTCGGTAAGGAGTGGATTATTCTGGGTTTGTGTCATAATATTCTGAGGGGGGCGATAGATTATCAAGTAGTATGGATATTCAGTCGAGGGTAGGTCTCGCTTTGGCTTCCAAGCTGGCAGTGGATCATAACCATATTGCTCGAGTACTGTTGAATACAACTCAATTTTTTTGCTAGGTGTGCCGAAGCTCTCTTTTGGAACAAATGGCTTTGGATCGCCAAGCAAGCCGTTGGGGCTCTTCTTTAGCTGGTCAAAGGTGTAGCCAACTGCGCTCAGCTGTTTCTCAAACCAAGCTGTACTACTCACCCCTTCAAAGTAGTTCCCAAGCCCCATTTTCTTCGCGAGCTCTGGAATTATAGCTCCAAAGCCCTTTGTATCGTAGAGTGGCTTAACCACTGGTTGCCTAATTGCTACCTGTGGATAAAGGGCAAAGTATGTTCTTGGCACTACTGAAGTTGCCTCGAGATAGCAGTGCTCAGGAAGCACCACATCTGCAAGCTGCACCATCTCAAATGGCAATACATCTATGACTGCTATGAACTCGAGCTTCTTGAGTGCCTCAAGCGCGCGCTTTGGATTTGGGAAGGAAAGTAAATTGTACTTCTGCACCAGTGCTGCCTTTACTTCGTATGGTTTGCCAGATATTATTCCTTCAACTAAAGTTGGAAAACTTCCTTTGTTTGCAGCATCTGTGATTGGGAATTTCTCTCTGCCATCTATCCTTTCTTTAACCTTCGATGGATAGGGGGGTGCTGGAAATGCTTCTTCGAACTTGGGGAAGGCAAAGCTTCTCGGGAGTATATATCCTCCCCTTCTATCTATACTACCAACAAGTGCATTCAATATGACTATTGCATGGGCAAGTCTCCAGCTATTGGCATAATTCGGCCCAGCTGCATCTCGCTTGTGCGTGGGTATGATCGCTGGTCTTGTGGTAGCGAATTCTCTGGCAATTTTTCTAATTGTGGAAGCTGGTACTTCGGTTATCTTCTCAGCCCACTCAGGAGTATACTCTTGGATGAAGCTCTTGAGCTTGTCAAAGCCGTTGCAATATTTGGAGACATATTCCTTGTCATAGAGCTCTTCATTAACTATTACGTTGATCATTGCCAGAGCAAATGCGAGATCTGTGCCTGGCTTTATGGGTATCCATTCATTAGCTAGAGAAGCAGTTATTGATTGCCTTGGATCGAGCACTACTATTCTAGCACCATTGGTCTTTGCATTTATGAAGTGCTGAGCCTGCATATTCTTTGCTTTACCAGGACCATCCCATCCAAAAGATAAAATATACTTTGCATTCTCAATATCATAGCTCCATGGTCTATCAGTGCCGGTTACCGTTGCCTTCCAGACTACAGCGTGAGTAGAATAGCAGGTATTCATGTGGGTTATGTAATTAGGAGTTCCAATGGCATTTGCTAATCTAGCCGCGAAGTCATTTGGCCTCATCAGAAATATTATGGCTTGCGGGCCATATTTCTCCTTGACCTCGTTGAATTTCTTCGCAATGATATCTAAGGCTTCATCCCAGCTTATGCGCACCCACTTAGGGTCAACATCGATGCCCTTCTCTGGATTTGTCCTTTTCATTGGATATTTCAATCTATCAGGATCGTAAAGCAATTGCCTGCCTGCATATCCTTTCACGCAGAGTCTGCCTCTTGCAATTTGATCATCCGGGTTGCCTGTGAGATACATCAATCTATCATCTTTGACGTGCGCTATCTCAGCACATCCACCACTGCATACTCCGCAAACTGTGTAAACCAGTTTCTCTGAACTCGCCTGCGGGGTTGGTTGAGTTGCTTCGAGTGCGTCTACCACTCTTGAGCCCTTAATCCCCAGCGCTGCTGCAGCACCTATCAGTGCGCTGAGTTTCAAGAAATCGCGACGACTTATTGCCGTAATTTCGATATTTTCCGTTTTTTCCATTCAAATCACCAGATAGATTAAAACAATTTATGATTTAGAAAAGTTCGAATATTAATATTTTTTGAAATATCTCGTTAAAAAATTTTTTTTATTTTAGGTGGAGTTGGCTGGCCCAACTTCAGAAACTCTGGTTAGGGGATATTGGTAAAGGATGGAGCTGGGCCAAATGATACCAACACCAAGTTTATAGGTGGATATATAGGTATAGTATTTATATTTTTTGTTATTTTTCGATTATAAATATCGATTTTCGACATAAGGAGGCCTTAGTTCTAGGCACTTATTGGCAACATTTTTGGGGGGTCAGAAACTTCTGGCCGCAAGTTTCCTGACTGCCTAGAACCGTTAGATCTTTGCCTCCTTAATGACTATATGACCATTATTAGACAGAATATTTATATCTATCGATATTCGATTTTTTATGCCATTTATCGATAATTTATTTCATTTATCCGATAACAATATGCATTATGATAAAATTGAGAGATATTTAATAACATTCACTCCTTTTTAAACTTATTTTTAAGTAAGATATTTAAGTAATACTGAGTTAGATATCTTAGTAAAATGGCTGAAGAAAAAGTAGACCAAAAGATGGTTAAAAAGGAGCGGTGGCTCAAAATCAGCGATTTAATATATCACTTAAGCGAGGCTGATCAAAAACTCCTCGCACTAGACGATATCGACCTTGGAATTCTAAAGCTCCTAAGCGAGAATGCAAGGATGAGTAATATAGAAATTGCAAAGATGCTTGATATCAGCGAGACCACAGTCAGGCGGAGAATTGACACCTTAATGGAACGCGGCTTCATAAGGGGATTCACAATCCTAACGGATTTCAACCTACTGCTGAGCTGCGTAAAAGTTTATATAAGATTGAAAGTAGACGAAGACAAGCTTTCAGAAGTAGCGAGTAATCTTGCCTCTCGCCGCAAAGTCGTTGCCATCTATCGCCTTGGCGGGGAGTACAATCTTCTATTCGAAGTGGTATTCAGATCGCTAAGCGAGGTGCAGCAGTTCATAGACACTGAGCTTAAGAGCAGTGCTATCAAGAAATATGAATTTGACATCATAATGGGCAGCTACAAGAAATGTCCATGGTCGGGGATTTAAATGAAAAAACTTGATTTGAGAGGAGAGCCCTGTCCATATCCATTTCTAAGAGTAGTGAGAGAGCTTTTTCTAATCCCAGAGGGCAGTGTTTTAGAGGTATTGGGAGACTGCCCTGAATCAAGGGAGAAAATAGAGAAATTTGCTCATCAGGAAAATTTTGAGATCCAGCTTTTCCAACAGAATGGCGCAGAATGGTTATTTATTTTGAAAAAAAATAGAAATAGCGAGAGATTGAGATCGCTGGGGAAGAAATTCGGCTGGAAATAGCTATTCAAAGCGCTTGCTCCAGAAATAAAATATCAAAGCAAGCACTGCAATTTGCAGCACGCCTATTAAAATTGGAATAGTGCCCAAGATTTGCGCAAGAGTGATTCTTCCTTCAACTCCGCCCAAAAATATATAGCTTCTGCCTACTGGAACATTTAAATATGGCCAGATCGCAGCAGCGCCTATCATCAACCCAATGCCAGCGAATATCAATGCAAGCAGCGATTGAACATAGCCCTCACCTACTCGATAAAAAGAGCTCATGAAGCACCCCCCGGCGAGTACACTCCCAAATGCGAAGAGAAAGCCACCGAGCGTGCTATAAGGCGAGGCATAGACATATTCATCAAAGCCCTGCAGTTGCAGCGACAGGAAAAGGGTATATATAAAAGTGAGCAGTATGAGCAAAGCAAGCACTCCCATAAGCTTTCTCCTATCTCTCAGCAAGAAGATATCTCTGAACGCTGCAACCATGCAAAACCTCGACCTCTGAGCAAGGAAGCCAAGGATATAGCCAAAAAATGCAGCGAATGCCAGCGAGAACATCACCGCACACCTTTGAGCTGCCATTTAATGAAAAGGCTGCCAGCTATAAAACCAAGTATCATGCCGGAAGCAGTCAAATATCCCCCTATCGCTAGACTGGGAACACCTCTGAGAAATACAGCTACATTGCACTCACCGCTTAAAGTAATACCAATGCCCATTAAAAGCCCGCCTGCAATTGCTTGCGGTATTTTGCTTTTCGGGATATTTCGCAATTTAAATTCACCAGCGAGAAGCGCAGAGCTAAATGAGCCAAGTATGAAGAAAATTGCTAGTACAAAAAGCCCTAGGTCAGTTTTAACAAAGTATAAATCGTAAACCCCAGCCCAGAATTGACTGCTTCCCTGAATACCGAGAGATTGAAGGATAAGAAAGTCTCCTATTCTAATCGAGGCTGCCATTCCCCATGCGCGATATAATGCATCCATTGCGATTGCAGTTATTGCAATGAGCAAAGCCCCTTTGATAGGACTGAGCGATTTCAGTTTTAGTTTTATGGCTCTCACTCTCCAATAAGCTGCTCAATTATTTTACTGTCAAACTCGAGAAAGCCCTTTGTTATAAGGGCAGCTGCTCGATAGAATTCTGTAGCTGCCTTCTCAGTAATACCATCACAGAGCCTAGGAGCCCACATCAGGAGATGTTCATTTAGAAATCTGCTCTGCATCTTCAGCAATTCATCAGCTCTTTCTCTCTTCTCGCTAACTGTTTTCTGACAAAGCTGATACATGAATTCCAGCTCAAAAGCAATATGATCCTCAGGCTCTGCAGCATCTCTTAACCTAAGTCCGGCACTGCTATACATTTTCTTAACCTCGAGCCAGGGGTCTTCCATCAGCAGTTTTTCTCTGCCGAGATATACCGATGCATAGGGATAGACTCCACCCTTTAATAGAAACAAGCGCGCATAGTCAGCAGCCAAGTCTTCGAGCACTTTCGCGAGAGGCTGTGTTTTACTTGCTTGAAGAAACACACATAGCAATTCGAAGCCCCTTGAGAGTTCAAAGTTAACTTCTCGAAATTCCTCCTTCAAGATTTCGAGCTGCTCCAGAAATTCATTGCTCTGCATCGACCTCATGAAGCTCTCGCTAACTTCCACTCTATAAATCTGCGATAGGAACTTATAAATTTGACCTCGATTTTGAATCAATTCTTCCACTACTTCATCCCCTCAACTGCTTTTATAGCTGCAATTTTTGGCCTGCATCTATGGCAGTGGCAAAGCAATTCAAGCTGTACTTCCACACTCAAGCCCTCAGCAGCTTGATTCCTCAGTATTTGCGCCATTCGATCGTAAGTGGCTTTTGACATATACGGCAAACCGCATGTTCTGCAGCTAACAAGCTCAGGCTCAACAAGTACCTCCCAAGCATCGTTAAGTAGCTTGCCAAGGTCAAATACTCTACTCATCGAAATCGCTTTTTCCGGACAAGCATTTGCACACATCCCGCAGGCAAGGCAATTCACATAGTTAAAGCTGATATTCCTGTTCTCTTTTTTAAGCGCTTCATTTGGACAGAGATTGACGCAAGCATTGCAAAAACTGCATTTATTCCTGTCGATTGCTATCTCTGCAAAACCACGTTCATAAACAATTCTCAATTCACCCTTGCCAAACGTGCTTGCCAGCGAGGCTAAAATCTCAGCGAGATATCTTCGAGCATTGCCAGAAGCAGTTAGAGTAACTTTGGGGTGGGATATCTTGTCGATGCTGGAGTAGAATGCATCGATTTCTTCGAAAAAGTGTTTTCTATCTATGAACTTCACTCTCCTCTGAAGTCCAAATGCATTAAGAATTCTATCAGCGAAACTAGCCGATTCTTTCACACTTTCATCGCAGCTAAGAATTGCAACTCCATCGGCACCGCTAGCAATTGCTGCAAGAATCAAGTTTGTGGAAATCACTCTACAGGGCACGAAAAAGGGGATAACAGGTGCATATTTAGCTTTAATCTTACCAATGCTATTGAGCCACTGCTTGCAGTGATCGCAAGCTAGCAGTAAAACATTTTTCATTTCCCTCTTTAATATGCCTTTTTCCTGCTTGAACACTGCATATAACTCGCGCTGAAGCTGCTCCCGCTTATAAGCGGCAAGCTGGGGTAGCCCAAGGGGACAGATATAAGTACAAGCACCGCATCCATCGCAGCCTTGACTGTGAATTATAACTTCTTTATCCAGCGATATACATTGATTTGGGCAAACATCTGAGCAAAGCGTGCAGCCTTCAATGCTTTGCTTCCCAATTGCACAACCTCTGGGCTCAAAGCTTATAAACTCAGGTTTTTTGAAGCCATCAAGTTTTGAAATAAGCTCTGGAAGAGCCTCCAGACTGGTATATATTCCCTCTCTTGGCTTAAGCGCGGCATCGAAAGCAAGAACTTGCCCAGCTGCAATTCTCACTCTTTTCCTATCAGCTTGCAGATCGATTGCCATTACTGGGCATATTTCAACGCAGGCGTTGCATCTATCGCAGAACTCACTGTCAATGTAATATTGATGCCTTTGACCGATAGCTCCTTTTTTGCAAACCTCCCTGCATAGATTGCACTGGATGCAGTCATTGCTGATGAAATCGTCATATTCAACTTCAATCTCGAAATTCCCAATATAGCCCTTCACCTCAAAAGTGCAGCCATTATATATCATAGCATTAGGTATTGACTCTGAGAACTCGATTTTAAATCCAGGTGAGTATAGCAATGCAAGCTTTGCCTGCTTTGAAAGAGCAAGGGCTAATTCAAAGCTGCAATTTATAAGCGCCACACCCCTCCCGGTTTTGACTTCTATTTCCCGCATTCGAGGTGCATGTTTTATTCTAGTTATTTCACGCTCAATCAGCGATTTTGCAATGCGTGAGCTCTCACTCTTTCCATGCACCCAACCACAGTGCTCTCTTATGTTGACGAAGTGCAGCATTGCATTCAGCTTGTAGTCCCTGCAGAGCTTTTCAAACACATCCCCCTTGGTTTCCCTTGAGCAGCCAGCGATTAATATAGTGTCAACTTCAAACTTGCGAACGCCCTCAATGATATAGCTCTGGCCATCGATGCCGCATAGGAAATCGTGGGCTTCAATTCTTTCAACAGAGTTTTTCAAACTTTTTTTGATTTCTCCAAGATCTATATTACTCGTCCCTCTGCAAGAGCAGAGATATACGCCGATTTTCATCAAATCCCAACCATTTTATCCAACATATTATTGCCTATAGCTATATAAGCTATTGTAAAACGAAATAGGTTAAATAATTCCGCAAATATTGAAGATAACCGAAGTATTGCGCTGCAATGGCAAGGCCAAAAATATTGACTCAAAGGGGTTTCAAGCATATGTTTGAAAAGCACACCATCAGGTTCTAAGTCAAAAAAATTAAAATTAAAAAAAGAAGTTGGGGTTATTTCTTCCTAAGCTGTGCAATCCTTTGATCTATGCCTTCAATTTCACTCTGCAGTCTCTGCTTATATTCCTCGAGTATTTTCACTTCATCCTCAACTGAAATGAATCCCGTTGGACCAATGCAGCAATGATGGTACATTGGCAAGTGCATACATCCATGCCTGAACACTGGTGGCAGGCACATTCTTTCTCACCTCCTACTGCTCTAACAATTCAACCACTATCCTCTTTTTCTTCAACTTCCATACCTTCTCAGGCGCTCCACCCCCCACTTCGCGATACTCTGCAACGCCAATTATGCCAGCTCTACTTAGTTCTGAAAGATGATAGTAAAGCCCGGATGGCGTTAGTTTCTCTCCTTTTTCTGCGAGATACTCATAGATCTCCTTGGTACTCTTGCTGCCCTCACCTAGGTAATCTATGACCTTCCACCTAGTTGGGCAGTGAAGCGCTCGAATATACTTCATCAATTCCATTATTCTTGGGGAGCAATTACACATTATCTCACCTTTCCCTCTACTGCAATCACAACCATTACAAGCCTTTCAAATCTATGCTGGCGTGACATTCACTGGCACCTCGACAAAAATTCCAAGTGCTAGTTCTTCCTTATCTTCCCGGAGGTATTGCTTGCTTCGCCTCCAAACAGAGCAGCCTAGCACTCGCATTTCCGAGCCATATATCTCCTTTGTTATTGGCATATCTTTTGAGAAGGAGATATTGCTGGAGATATCCGCTAGCCTCATATTTTCACCTCCTTCCCCTCTGCCTTGCTATCGCTTAACTGCTCCACGAAAAAGCCCACTATAATCACAAGTGGAATGGTGAGCAGGAGACGTGCAAGCATAAAACTCACGCCTAAAAATTGAAGCTCCACGAGTTCTTGAGCAAATTTTATGCAGGCGAAAGCACTGAGGAAAATGGCGACATTGGAAATCCGTGCACCCTTCTGGAGGAGCATTGCCGCAAGTGGAAAAGCAACGTAAAGAGGGCCCATAGGGAGCATGCCGAAGAAAATGGAAAGAGCAATTCCAATTATTCCTGATCTTCTGCCCAAATATTTCATTATCAATTCCCGAGAAATCCAAACTTGAAATAGCCCTACGAGTATCATAACTGCTGGCAATATCTCCATCATCTCGATAAAATAATCCCATATTACCTTTGTCCCCCTATCGCCTTGTAGTGGAAAGATCCAGAAGATGACTGCTGTGCCAATCGCCACCGCGATAAGCAGTGCATAGTCTCGGATCATTTGCTTCCTCTGCTTTTCTATCTGCTGCTTCTCCTTGTTCTTCATAATATCACTCCCATTATTATTCCAATTATTAAAGCTGCGATGAAGCTAAGGAAGTTGCGCAGTAAAGCAAAGCTCTTGCCGAGTTCTCGAATTTCAAGGGGTAAAGTGATGATTCCAACCATTGTTAAAGTGGTAATGAAGGCAGCAATCACCGAAACACTTGCACCTTGAGCTAACAGTGAAGCTGCAAGTGGGAAGGCAAATAGCGCGGGAATATATAATACAGCACCGAGGGCAGCTGCGGTTAAAACTCCCGCTATGCCAGCTTTTTCACCCAGAAACTGGGAAATTATCTCTTGAGATACAAATCCAAGCAATAGGCCGATGAATAATAAAACGATCAAAAAGCTTGGCAATATCCTTATAAACGTTTTTAAGGCGGCTTTCAATCCCATAGCACTTTTTCCTCTATCTTTAAGTAGCGAGGCAATGAAACAGATTAACACAAAGACATTGATGAACAAAGCTGTGGTTGAAATCATAATTATTACCTATAATATTACTGTATAATATTGTAATATCACTGCTGTTATTTAAAGTTCATCTAAAGTTTATCTTTTCTTCTTTTCTTCAGCAAGCTATGATCGTTTCCCCACTTTCAATTACCTCAGCAATTTTTTCACGGCTTGCAACTTCCATCCCCTCGATCAAATCCTCTTCGCTTATGCCTCTGCTCTTCAGCGACTCCTCGCAAGCAAGGAATGCAACTTCAGCAATGAAGGAATATATTAGATTCTCCACGCTTGGATAGCCAATCGCATTGGATCTCTGATTTCTCAATCCACAGTAAACCCCATCTCCGGTTAATATCACAGCCACGCTTTGATTCTGGGAAAGAGCTGCTAGTGCAATGTTGAGCAATGCAAATGCATCCTCGCTGCCATATGGCGGCTTTCTTATTATTATCACCAGCTCTGCCATTCATCCCACCACGATCGTTTTGCTATCCTTAATCCAAGCTGGTAAAAGATTCAAACTGGAGATTTCAACTCCCTCTATTAACTCAGAAGTATCTGAATATCCTCGTGCTGCGGCGCAGCGCGCGCACGCTTTAACCTCAAGCCCTCTTTCAACAAGTTTCTTCAGCTTGTTGCAGATGTCTGGAAAAGATTTTACCACCTGCTTTTTCTCTGCAATATAAACCCCATCTTGATATAGAAAGAGACTTACATTTAACTTCAAATTCAGCGCTTTATCTGCAATTTCCAGAGCAAAATTTGCATGCTGAGTTGAATGTGGTCCTCGAAGTAGCACGATTGTGAGGCGATCGGTTTTCATATTCAGCAGCTCATCACTCTATCGCTCTTTATCATCACATCTTCCAGCAGCTTTTCAAGGAAATTTAAATCACCTTGGATTCTTAGTCCCCTTGCACTCGCATCCTCTGCTCTAACGTATATCTCTTTAACTCCAGAAAACTCTGGATAGAGGTAAACCCCATTGCATGCGAGATATATTGCAGTTTCTTCCCCAAGCGATTTTATTGTCTCCAGCAGTTCTTTATCCACAATCTTCGTTATCAGCACTATCGTTCTCCCTCTCGATTTCATACTCCCTCTAAATTTTCACTGGAAACAGTGCATCCTCCAGCTTTTTCTTTTTCACGCTATCCTTCAACAGTGGCTTGCAGTCTTCAAGCGCTCTCTCCTGTGAGACGAGCTTTACCGCGTAGGTATAGCAGCTTTCCTCGCCGCATTCCTTGCAGTTCGTGCGGGGGAGCAAGCTGTACACCTCGATTGGGCTGAGTTTTTTCTTCGCCTTAATTTGCTCCTCGCCTATTTTGCCCTTCTCTTCTATGTATGCAAAGGCTCGATTTATCAGGTTCTTTATTATTTCTAAAAGCTGCCTTGCTTCTTCCTCATCCTTTAAATAAGTAATTGCTATCTTGCCAGAGACAAATAGCGTTACCAAATGTGGGCCAAGCATGTAGCTCAATGAGCCTGCCTTGCTTGAATAAGTGGAGTTCGGGATGTAGAGGTATAACACCGGCAGCACCTCTTCAAGCTTAATGTTGGTATCAGCAACGATTCTGATCCTCGCTGAATCAGCTAAGCAGGGCAGGATTTCGCTGAATTCAATTTTCTCAACTCTGCTTTTCAGCATATCACTCATATATGACTCTAAACGCATATAAGTATTTCAATATTTTTTGAAATAGCAAAAAATAAATAGAAGCATTTCAATATACTTTGAAATACTTAACATTTGAGGTGCTTTCTAAATGAAGTGGAAAGAAATGTCCCATAAACTCAAGCAAGTTCTAGAACTTAAATCACCCCCTGTAGGTGTTAAAATCAGAAAAGGGAAAAAGGCGTCGTTAGGCATAGCTGAGCTTGATAGAGAGCTCTATTACTGCTTAGTTTAGAAGAGGTGAAAATGTAAATGTCAAAAGAGGGAGAATGGCAAGAAGGCATGCCTACTCATGAGACTATACTGTTTTCCTGTTTTGGCGGTTTGTCAAACACTGGAATAACAAGTGCACTTGCTTGCTTAGAAGTGGTTAAAAAACTTGGCTTGGGAAAAGTGGCTATTGGCTGTTTGCCCTCCCTCCCGCTGGGCGTAAAGCCGGTTTTGGGAAAAACAAAGGCTGCAGAGAAAATCATAACGGTAGATGGTTGCCCCTTTGAGTGCGCTCGAAAGACTATAGAAGCTGCTGGTTTCAAAATTGTCAAAAGCATCGTATTGGTTAGGGATATAGGTATGAAAAAAGTGGCTTTGCACACAGACATTTGTGAAGGCTTAGGCATTGAAAAATATATCTCTCAAGAGGACATAAACAAGGCTAAGGAGCTAATTATAAAGTCAATTCTTGAGAAATGAGCACGTGCACATCAAAAGATACAGCCAACCAACCCAAGATTTTTCCCCTCTGTCATAAAGTTGCCGAAAATGAAGTACGCTGCCCTGAGTTTTGCAATGAATTCAGAAATATATAGACCAGATAGAGCCAGTGCTAATGAGATTAAAAAAAAGGGAGGAAAAATAAAATGCCACTAAAAATCGATTACGAGACTTGCATTGGCTGGGACACCTAGGTTGAACCTGCTCTGCAGATTATTCGAGTTCATCAAAGGCAAAATTGTATGGAGGCAAGATCGTGCCAGAAAGAGTCGCATCGTTTATTCAGAAGAACTACTCCTACCTAGTCTTTTTCATGGTCTTTCTCGGCATAATCGCAGGCTTATCTGCACCAAAACTCATTCAGATATTAAAGCCACTTATGCTGCCTTTAGTCAGCATCATGGTCTGGGCTATGTGTGTGACTATAAGGTTTAAAGAGCTGGTACTTGTAACCAAGAAGGTGAAGCAGATCATTTTGGGCCTCCTTCTAAACTTTGCATTCCTGCCAATCCTGTGTTTTTCGCTGGCCGTGGCATTCCTCTCAAATGAGCCTGTATGGGCGCTGGGCTTCATTCTCATGGGCACCGTCCCCTGTGCTGGGATGAATATTGTCTGGACGGGACTTCTTAAGGGCGATGTTCCTCTCGCCTTAATACTGGCCGCTTCAACAATGATCTTGGGCATAGTGACAATACCGGGCCTTACAGCCCTTCTAGCGGGACTCTACGTCGAAGTCAGCGTAATCGATATGTTCAGAATCATTGCTATAGTCT
Source organism: Methanocellales archaeon (assembly GCA_037443105.1). Lineage (GTDB taxonomy): Archaea > Halobacteriota > JAWCLZ01 > JAWCLZ01 > JAWCLZ01 > JAWCLZ01. Next base: position 5,017 of record JBBIOZ010000021.1, on the reverse strand, counting down.
TAGCCATACCGCTGCTACTCGGAATAGCCACAAGAAGCCTCTTAGAGGCCAGACTCGGAAAAAAATTGACGAGGCATCTTCCCATATTCCCGCCTATCTCTGCCATCACAGCCATGCTCCTCATGTTCTCCATGCTGGCGGTGAACGTGGCTTTAATACCACCTAACCCCGTCTTAATCCTATCGCTTATAATCCCACCTCTGGTCTTATTCCCTACAGCCTTCGTAGGCGCATACTTAATATGTGCGAAGTTCCTGCACCTTCCCATTAAAGAGACGAATGCAATCGTCTACAGCTCCGGGATGAAGCACCTACCCCTCGCCATGGGCATAGCCTTTGCATCCTTCGGCTCCAGCGCTGCCTTACCAATAGCCGTATCCGCAGCCTTCCAAACGGTTAATGCAAGCATCTTCTACAGAATATTCCAAGGCCTTTGTGGAGGAGGGCCAGAGCCTAACAGTTCTAGCAAGGCCTTCTTGACAAAGCAGGAGTAAAGCAATTGAAAATAGAGGATATGGAAATAACTTGAAGAATAAAGTCTTAGATGTTTGAAATGTTCTCATATCAAAGACTGGTGAAAGAAGAACAAGTTAAAATCATAAACACAAAATCATAATTAAATAAGGTAAAACATTGCTTGGCAATTGAAGAATATGGCTATAGGAGATGAAAGGAAATATTGAATGTCTTGAAATGTGAGGATTAAATGAATGGTGAGAAATCAGCTTGTTACAACGATAAGGAAGTGGAAAGTGCGAAGAGGAGATGCGAGTATAAACTAGGGAGGATGCTTGTGTGGGTTGGAATTCAAGCACCGGATGAAGTCGATATAGAGGGGGAAGCGCTTCCACTGCGCGAGGTCATATGGAAGTTGCTATCGATGAAAGAGCTCAGCGAGAGAGATATCTGCAATGCAAGGCGGCTTGTTCATCTTCTGGAGGAGAAAAAGCTTGCCAATGAACTTGCGATAAAGAGTGGTTCGAATCTAGAGGAGATCGAGAAATTATGCCTCGAATCAGCTGGCTTGATCAGAGCAATATTGACCCTGAAGGACATAGAAACAAAAGATAGAGATAAAGCTTTGCAAGCCAAGTGCAAGCTATATGAAACTGAGGATATTCACAGCTGGATTGAATATATCAAGCATTTGAAACAAATTGATCCAAAGGTGGGATAAATTTGGTTGAGGAATTCATATTTCGCCTGCCAACAGGCGAGGAAGTTGGAAGTGCAAGGAATCTAGAGGAATTTCTACATATGATTGAGGATGTGCCCAAGCGCTGCCTTGAATTTCATCACAAAGGCGGGCACTTCAAGCCCTGGCTCCGCGAGCTCGGGCATGAGAGACTTGCTATTGAGCTCGCTGAGATCGATGCACGTGGAGATGAACTTCGGAGAAAGCTTGTGGATAAAATTGGAGAATATATTAAGAGTAGGAAAGCCAAGGATGCCTAATTCATATTTTTAATATGTTTCAAAATATTTTGAAATAGCAAAATATAAATAGAATGTTTCAAAGATATTTGAAATAGATATGCCTCCTGTATTTAACTACGAGGCTTGCGTTGGCTGCGCTGCCTGCGTGGAGGCGTGCAAGGAAAGCGTGTTAGTTATGCAGGGAGATAAACCTAAGGCTGTGCATCCTGAGAAGTGCACCCTCTGTGGCTCTTGCATCGACCACTGCCCAGCTTTCCCCGCAGGAGCAATCAAGCTCGTGAAATAAAAGGAGGATGATGAATGACTGAAGATGAAGAAATTCCCTTTGAAAGACCATCTCCTGCTCGATGCGTGGTTATTCATTCAAAGCCGAGAAGAGAGATTTTGAGATATCTGCATGAAAAAGGGGGCAAGTCGAGCAAACAAGAACTCACGGAAGCTTTACGCATTCCAAGAGAATCTCTGGAGCACCATTTGAAGGTGCTGCTCTGGGGAAAATTTGTAGAATGCGATGAGCAAAACTGCTGGCTTGGCAAAGCAGCTAAAGCGATCCACTTTGAAACAATGCCTCGGTGATTAAATGCAAAAGAGAATCGCAGTTGGAGTTATAATAATATTACTTCTCCTTGGATTTCTGGTTGCATATGAGTGGAACTCAGCTCTTGAAAGATCCAGAATGCTGGAGCGAGGAGAGCCACTTCCCCCTGACCCTCTTCCAGTAACGCAAGAAACTCCAGCGTGGCTTATTCCAATTTGTGTGCTGGTGAATTACCTAAGCAAGGCCTATGTTTGCCTAGGCGTAGCATTTCTCATCGCAGGTGCTATGGAGAGTTTCATTTCCAAGCAAGTGATTATGAAGCATCTCAGCAGTAATAAAGCCAAGTCATACTTCGTTGGAGTCTTCGGGGGACCAATGCTATCAGTTTGCTCATGCAGCATAATACCGATTTTCGCAGGCATTCGCAGGCGAGGCGCAGGCCTTGGCCCAGCTCTAGCCTTTTTACTTGCAGCCCCATCGATAAATGTTGCAGCAATACTCCTCACCATCAGCTTGATTTCATGGAAAGTAGCTCTGGGTAGAATAATTCTTGCATATGGAGCAGCGCTAATCACGAGCTATGCAGTTGCGAAGATACATGAATTAAAGCTTGATAAGGCTAGGTATATAGCACCCGCTGAGGCAAATCCAACTTTAGATCTCTACGAGGAGGAATTTGAATTTAAAGCAGCTTTTAAGGAGTGGATGAATAATACTTGGTTCTTTGTTCGCAGCATTGTACCATTGATATTGCTTGGCATAGTAGTTGTGGGGATAATTAAAGTTGTACTAACGCCTGAGATAATTGCTCGCTATCTAGGGGAGGGAATTATACCTATAATGATTTCCTCAGCGATGGGCGTGATAATGTATACCCCTACCTTGGTTGAGGTTCCATTTATCAGAGGATTGCTGGAGATGAACATGGGAAGTGGAGCAGCGCTTGCCTTTCTACTTACAGGTCCAGCGCTGAGCTTACCGAATATGCTTGGAGTTTCAAAGATAATAAGCTGGCGCATAATAGCGATCTATGCGGTGATAATGTGGGTGATGGGAGTAATTGGAGGATTGATATTTGCATTCTTCGTTCCAAGCATAACATTATATTAGGAGGAAAAAATATGGCTGAGAAGTGCATATGCGAAGGAGTTGAAGTGATAATATTTCCCTGCTCAGGTGCTGCAAATGTTGGGCAGATTGCGAATAGAGCGGCGGTAGAGCTTGCGAAACAAGGCTTTGGAAACTTGTTTTGCACCGCTGCTATTGGAGCAGGGATTAAAGCAATTATTGAGTCTGCGAAGGCAAGTGGAAAAATCCTTGCAATTGATGGCTGCAGAATCGCCTGTGCTTCTGAGATTCTGAAGAAAGCTGGTTTCAATCCCTTGGAAATTGTGGTAACCAATCTAGGGATCAAGAAAAACTTTGATTTAAATTTGAATGAAAAGGAAGTGGAATTAGTGGTTGAAAAAGCTAGGGAGTTAATTAGAGGCGAGCGAAAATGATTCCTAAGGAAATGTGGTTTCCAAATATAGTTGGAGAGTGCAAGCCAAACTGTGGCAAATGCGTTGACTTCTGCCCAAGGGGAGTCTTTGAGTTTCGAGATGGTCAAGCGGTTGTGGTGAATCCATTGAATTGCATTTATCTCTGCAATAACTGCGAGATCATTTGCCCTGCGAAGATAATAAAATTCCCCCCTAAGAGTGGTTTTGGAGTTAGTGTGAGTGTATCGAAGAAGGAGGATAGTTTTGTGAGAGTAAAATGCAGGAAATGCGGCAAGGTATTCTTGACTGATATTAAAAATAAGGAATATTGCTTTGACTGCGAAGGAGGAAGATAAATATGAAGATAGAGATTTTAGGTCCTGGTTGTCCCAAATGCAAAAAGCTTGAGGAAAATGTGAGAAAAGCACTCGAAGAACTTGGAATGGAAGCTGAAATAGCGAAGGTTACGAAGATCGAAGATATCATTGAACGAGGTATTATGATCACTCCTGGGCTAGCTATAGATGGAGAGGTAAAAAGCGCTGGTAGAGTTCTAAGTGCAGAGGAAGTTAGGAAATTGATTCAGAAAGGATGAAAAATAATGATATGGCTGTAAAAGCGCGGAGAGAGGAACTATTAGCAAAGGGAAATATCAGCGATCAAAGGATATTGAAAAAAGTGGAGGAAATATTAAACCAAGATTTCACTAAAGAGGCAAAATTCTTCAAAGCCTTGAGCGATTCCCTCAGACTTCAAATCTTGAGAGCACTTGAAGTGAGCGAACTATGCGTCTGCATTCTCGTAGCGCTCACGAACTACAATTACTCCGCTTTATCTCATCATTTAAAGCTATTGAAAGATGCCAAGCTAGTGGATGTAAGAAGAGAAGGAAACTTTTTGATATACAGTTTGACAAATTTAGGAAGAGAAATACTTGCCAAGCTTCATTGATGCAATTTACTGCGAATTATAAAGCCAATTCAATCAATATAGTAACCGAAATCTTGCAATAGCTGCTGGACTAGCAGTAGACCTAAGTGCGATAGGTGGAATCGCTGAGAAAGACATTGGTGCAGCCTCAGTTTGGGCTTAGCGGAGAAGGAACATTTATTCGCAAAGGGATTGATTCTTACTGTGATTCCTGAAAGTATTGTAATCTTTGGATGCTCATTGGCTTGCTCTTGATATTTGTGCTAGCAGTTTGATTCGGTCTTCATAGTATTTTAAATTGATTAAAATGATCGGAAAGAAGCAAAGCTGATCTTGAAATGGGAAAACTGGTATAGGAGAAAGGGGATCTCGAGCCCCTTCAAAACAGACTATTATGGAAGCTGAGAGAATATTGAGAGCTAGCGAGGAGATAATTCAAGAAGCCACTAACTCAATGCAGAAATAATAATCAATTGGAGGCATCGATTGCAATGAAAGTGAAAGAAATAATGCGCAGCCAACCTTTGCCAAAGAAATGAATGCAAAGCTCTTTGCCATTTACATTGTAGACACTGAGCGATATGAATCTGGAATTAGAGGAAGAATACCGCGATCGATATAAATATAAATT